>NZ_JAAGPS010000001.1:0-437031 GCF_017105025.1 Paraburkholderia sp. Ac-20336
GGGCGCGGGCGGCATCGGCCGGGCCATCGCGGCGCGTCTGCAACACGACGGCCACCGCGTCGCGCTCTGGGATCTCGACGGCGACGCGGCCAACGAGGCCGCCCGCGCGCTGCCGGAAAGCTCGGCGCTCGGCGTGCGCGTGGACGTGACCGACGAAGCATCCGTCGCGGCCGCCATGCATGCAACGCTCGCGCGCTTCGGCACCTTGCACGTGCTCGTGAACAGCGCGGGCGCGACCGGTCCGGTCGCGAACGTAACCGACTGCGACCTCGCGGCCTGGCAACGCTGCATCGACGTGAATCTGCGCAGCGTGTTCCTCTGCTCCCGCGCCGCCGTGCAGCCGATGCGCGAAGCCGGGTTCGGACGCATCGTGAATCTCGCTTCGATTGCGGGCAAGGAGGGCAATCCACAGATGTCCGCCTACTCTGCCGCGAAAGCGGGCGTGATCGCCTTCACGAAATCGATGGGCAAGGAGCTCGCGCTCACGCCTATCCGCGTGAACTGCGTGGCGCCCGCCCTGATCGAGACGCCGCTGCTTGCGCAGCTGACGCCCGAGGCCCTCGGCGCAAGCCTCGCGAAAATCCCCATGCAGCGTGCGGGCACCGCGCAGGAAGCGGCCAACCTCGTCGCCTGGCTCGCTTCCGATCAATGCTCGTTTTCGAGCGGCGCGACCTTCGACCTCTCCGGAGGCCGTGCCACGTACTGATTCGCTACGCTTTCCTCTGACGCCGCTTAATTTTGAATCTTGTTCCACTTTTTTATTTATTAGAATATGATTCCAAAATCAAGAACACCGTTTGCCACGCGCATTCAGCCATGCGCGCGCGGCGAACCGGAATGGAGGAGGCACGGAGATGGGTGCGGTCAGGCAACAGGAGCGGCAAGGGTGGGATGAGGAAGTCGATCTGCTGGTATTCGGCGCGGGCGCGGCCGGCATGACGGCCGCGCTCGTGGCCGACCACGAGAAGCTGAAGGTTCTGCTGTGCGAGAAGACCGGCATGGTGGGCGGCATTACGTCCACCTCGGGCGGCACCACGTGGGTGCCCGGCACGAAGCTGAGCGTGGACGCGGGCGTGCCCGATAGTGTCGACGACGCGCGGCGCTTCCTGCAGTCGGTGGTCGGCGAACGCGGTGGCGACGAAGCACGCGAGGCCTTCCTGCAAAGCGGCCCGCAGGCCATCGAGGAGCTGACCCGGATCAGCGAGGTCAGGTTCGTCGCCGCCGCGGCTCACCCCGACTACGTGAACGGACCCGGCGCGGCCTATGGCGGCCGCGCGCTGGCCCCCGTGGCGTTCGACGCGCGCGTGCTCGGCAAAGCCTTCGCGCGCGTGCGGCCGCCGCGCAAGGAGTTCATGGGACTCGGCGGCATGATGGTCGCGCGCAACGATCTGAATGCGCTGCTCGCGCCGTTCGCCACGCTTGCCAACTTCAGGCGCACGCTCGCCGTCGTGGGGCGCTATGCGATGGACCGGCTGCGCTATCCGCGCGGCACGCAACTCGTCATGGGCAATGCGCTGGCCGCACGGCTCTATTACAGCCTGCTCAAGCGCCATGTCGAGGTCCGCTTCGACACGCCGCTCGTCGAACTCGTGCGCGAAGACGGCCGCGTAACCGGCGCAATCGTCGCGACGCCTGGTGGCGGCCGCCGGCGCATCGGCGCGCGCCGCGGCGTCGTGCTCGCAACGGGCGGCATCACGCGCCACCCGACGCTGCGCAATCAGCTTTTTCCGGCCGGCGCGCGCGGCCTTTCGCTGGCACCGCAAACCCATACCGGCGACGGTGTGGACCGCGCCCACCAGGTCGGCGCAAAGGTCGAGAACGGCGGCGACAGCCCCGGCCTCTGGATGCCCTGCTCGATCCAGCGCGCACGCAACGGCAGTGCGGGCGAAGACAGCGTCTGGCCGCATATCATCCTCGATCGCGCGAAGCCCGGACTCATTGCGGTGAATAGCCGGGGCGAGCGCTTCGTCAACGAATCGAACTCGTATCACGACTTCGTGATGGGCATGCTGCGCGACGCTCAAAACAGCAACGGCAACGGCGCGAGCGTGCCCGCGCATCTGATCGTCGATGCGGCATTTCTCCACGAGTATGGCCTCGGCCTGCTGATGCCCGGCCGCGGTGCGGGACGCATCGCCGAATTCGAACGCTCGGGCTATCTGGTGAAAGGCAACACGCTCGACGAACTGGCCGCGAAGCTCCAGATCGATGCGGCGGGCCTCGCCTGCACGGTCGAAAGTTATAATCGCGACGCCGCCAATGGCAACGACCCCGCATTCGAGCGAGGCAGCAGTCCGATGAGCCGCTTCAACGGCGACGCACGCCAGCAGCCCAACCCGTGCATCCGGCCGATCGGTGCGGGACCGTATTACGCCGTAACCGTATGGCCCGCCGATCTCGCGTGCAGCGCGGGACTGAGCGGCAACGCGAACGGCGAAGTGATCGACGAGGCAGGCCACGTGATTCCGGGCCTTTTTGCCTGCGGCAACGACCTCTCGTCGATCTTTCGCGGTACGTACCCGGGCCCCGGCACGACGCTCGGCCCGGCCATTGTGTTCGGCTGGCGCATCGCAAAGTTCGTCGCGCACGGCGGTGCGGCGAACGAAACACCCGGCGCGCGCGAGGCTAAAGCGCGCGTCTGACACGGAGAAAACACTCATGCAACGCATCGTCAATCGCCATCAACTGAACATGCCCAAGCTGGGCCTCGGCACATGGCCCATGCTCGGCGACGAATGCACGCGCGCTGTCGTGCAGGCACTGGAACTCGGCTATCGTCATATCGACACCGCCGCCGCGTACAACAACGAAGCGGCGGTTGGCGACGCCCTCGTGCAATCGACGGTGCCGCGCGAGCAGATTCACGTGACCAGCAAGGTATGGTGGGACCAGTTGAGCCCCGAACGCATGCGGGCCTCGTTCGACAATACGCTGCGCGCGCTGCGTTCCGATTACGTCGACCTGTTCCTGATTCATTGGCCGACGCAGGACTGGGACCTCGCGCGAACCCTCGAAACGCTCGTGTCGTTCAAGGAAGAGGGACGCGCGCGGGCGATCGGGGTGGCGAATTTTCCGCTCGCTCTGGTGCGCGAAGTCGTGGAAGTGATGCAGGTGCCGCTGGCGGCGATGCAGGTCGAGTATCACGTCGCGTTGAGCCAGGCCAAGCTGCTCGACTTTGCCCGCCAGCACGATATGGCGCTGATTGCCTATAGCCCGCTGGCCCGCAACAAGGTCTCCGAGATGCCGGAAATCCAGCAAATCGCCGCCAGGCACGGCGTGCAGCCCACTCAGGTCGCGCTGAAATGGCTCATCGAGCAGGAGCAGGTCGCCGCCGTGCCGAAGGCGAGCGGCAAAGCTAATCAGCTCGCCAATCTGGCATCGCTCGATGTGCCGCTCGATGACGAAGATCGCGCGCTCATCGCGCAATTGCCGAAGAATATCCGCATTGTCAGCCCGGCCTTCGCGCCGGCTTGGGACGCAGAGTGAGAGCGTAGCGCGGGCACGATAACGGGAGCATGTAGAATCAGGCGCTTACCTCTGCCCCGCTCGTCGTGCGAAACGTGCGAAACGTGCGAAACCCAATCGGACCTTCATCGTGCCAACCGTGAAAACACAGAAAGCCCAGCAAACTCAGGCAACGCCAAGCGGGCAACGAAGTGTCAACGCGGTCGGATCGACGAGAAGCAAGCTCAGCCGCAAGGATGAGGCCGATGAGATGACTCGCCAGATCGATTTGTCGCGCTGCGTGCCGGCCGTGCTGACTGCCGCAGCCAACCGGGTATCGCACGGCGCATCGACTGCGTACAGAAAGCACGCCGGCATTGGCTTCGTCGACTGGCGGATCGTTTGCTTTCTCGCCGCGGAAGGCTGGTCGAGCGGAGCCGAACTGGCGCAGGGACTCGGCCTCGACAAAGCGGCAATCAGCCGTAGCCTGAGCGCGCTGGTGAAACAGGGGGTCGTCGAAACGCGTGCTTCCTATGGAAGACGTAGTGAATCGAATCTCACGCGCGCGGGCACATCGCTCAGAACCAGGGTACTGCGGCTCGCACTTGACCGGGAAGAAGCCATGCTGCGCGGATTGACCACGGACGATAAAGAAAGATTGATTTCCATGCTCAATCTTATCTCACGCAATCTGATTGAAATCGACGGTTCTCAATAGGATTCGTGGTTCCACCGATACCGGACAACCTGGATTTCACCAGGCCTTAGGCACCCTCGACAGCAATAAAATCGGCGATCGCATAACCTTCACGCAGCGCCCGAGCCTGAGCGTACTCCGCTGATTTGTAATACGCCTTTGCCTGCTCGAACGACTCGAACTCGATCACGACATTGCGCGATCGACCGCTGCCTTCAAGCACCTCGCATGGGCCGCCACGCACCAGCACGCGACCGCCATAGGCTTTGATAACGGGAGTCGCGAACGCGGCATACTTTGCGTATTCCTCTTCGTTCTGAACATCCACTCGCGCAATGATGTAACCCTTCGGCATATGACCTCTGCTCATCCCAATCTCTTCAGGTTCCCGGCACCGCTCTCACCCTCGGCGGCCTTTTCTTCACAGATCAAATAATATTTTTGTCTTTCCATCCAGCAGGCGTGCAAGCGCGAGGTTTCTCTTCGCACGTCTCCGCGCCTGCTGCATAACCCAAGCAATCAATCCACCGGACCGCCATGTGCCGCCCAACCGCCGTCCACGCTTAACGTCACGCCCGTAATATAGGTGGCGGACGACGACGCCAGATAGGCGACCGCATCGGCAATCTCGGACGACTCGGCAAATCGTCCCATCGGCGTACGCTTTTCGATTCCTGCCGTATTCAGGCGACCGTCCGCCACCAGGGTACGCACGATCTCGGTCATCACGTAGCCGGGAGCCACAGCATTGACGCGAATGCCGCTGCGCCCCCACTCCACCGCCATCGAGCGCGTCATGGACGAAATCCCCGCCTTCGCCGCACCGTAAGCGTTGCGCCCAGGAATGCCGCCCAACCCGGCAATAGAACTGAGGTTGACGATGGCCCCGCCCCCTGCGCCGAGCATCACCCTGGCCACCTCGCGAGACATCATGAACGTACCGCGAAGGTGAATGGAAAGGACCCGGTCGAATCCGTCGACGGTCTGCTCAACGGTCGAACCGGGCTGCTCTCCGATGCCCGCATTGTTCACGAGCACGTCGATCCGGCCATATTTCCGCGCAACCTCGCGCACCAGGGAAACGACGTCGTCTTCACTCGCCACGTTGACCCTGGCCGCCGTGTGCGAATCTCCGCTTAACTCCCCGATCCGCGCAGCGGCAGCGGCTTCGTCCAGATCCGCGATAACGACGCTATACCCGAGTTGCGCGAACTTCTGGCTGATCCCCCAGCCGATCCCACTTGCGCCACCCGTGACGATCGCCACCATCCTGTTCTCGGGATTCGACAATCCGGTTTCCGTGCTCTGACTCATCACTACCATTTCTCCGCACAAGACTGTCCTTCAAACCACGAGGTCAGTCGATGATCGAAGTGTATTGAGTCTTATGTTGATATTTCAACATGACGAAAACCCTGAGGCGATACCAGCCGTGTCCGAGATCACGCGCCGCCATCGCGCGAGACCTCGCACCGCACACCTGAGACGCCAATCAAGCGCGTGCGTCGATCACGCGTCGCGCCGCTTCCAGCGCCTGCGTCGCCCAGCCCAACGGCCCGAGCAGCGGTGCGCGCTGATCGTTCGGAATTTCGATGCTGACAGGCAGATCCCTCGGCAACGCATTCCAGAGTGCCACGAGATCGATGCCGCCTTCGCCGGGCAGCAGGCGTTCGCAACGCGCAGTGTGGATCAGCTCCGCATCCGTGCTCGGCGTCCCTCCCGGCGCGTCGCACATCTGCGCGTAGTGCAGCCATTTGCGCGGCAACGCGCGCACTTCGTCGAGCGTCGAATCGGAACGTGCGAAATGCAGCGCATCGACGAGCACGCCGGCGTTCGACGGCGTCCCCGCCTCCTCGACGAGCGCGACCGCATCACGCAGTCTCTTGACCGCGGTCCACGGCATGAACTCGATGTTGGCCGTCAGACCGAACGGCGCGGAAAGCTCGCACAAGGCGGCAAACGCCTGCGCGCGCCGCACGGGATCGCTGTCGTCGCATCCGACGAGCACAGCGCGCGCGCCGAGCTTTGCGCCGGTTTCGAAGAAGTGAAGATAATCGCGCGCATCGAAGCGCTCGCCGAGGCGGATGATTTCGAGGTCGAACACGCGCACGCTGGTATCGGCCATGCGCGCGAGCGTGTCCTTCAGCATGGCCGCATCGGTCATCAACGAGTAGGCGGGCCCGCCGGGCGTGGCAGGCAGCAGGCGAAAGCTCACCTCGTCGTAACCCGCTTGCGCGGCAACCGATACGAGCTCGGGCGGCGTCAGCGACAACGCCGTCAGATGCGCGAGCGAAAACGCCGGCTTTTGAGCAACGGCCTCAGTCATGAACAATCTCCATCCGGTTAGGCGCGTGCGGCGAACTCCGCGCGCACGCGCGTGCATGAGGAATACGCGCTGGCCGCCTTACTTCAGCGGAGACACCGCGGTCGGCACGAACACCTGCGAACGCATCGACGTCGTCAACCAGTCGGGTCCGCCCTTCGGCGGCCAGATGCCCTGGCTGACCGAGTCGGCGCGCGCGGCGGCACGCTCGTCGAGGCTCGCATACGGCCAGATCTGCGTGAAGCGCGGCGTGCCATCGTAGGCAAACATCGCGGCCACGCAGGGCGAGACCTTCTGCCGCGCGGGCAGGTCGCGCTCCCAGGCGCTCAACGTCGGCCCGAGACCGCCCGTTTTGAACTCGTAGGTGCGGATTTCGTAGACCTTGCCGTGCTCGCCGGGCGTCGGCGCGGGCATCCATGCGAAGCCTTCATAGCTATGCATTTCGATCTTGACGAGCCATTCGCCGCAACCGAACGGATCGGCGCTGAGCAGCGTGCGCTTGCGCTCCGCGAGCATCTCCTCGGCCGTCTCGAAGCCGCGCAGCACGGCCATCTGATTGAGGTCGCCGATATCCGAAAACCAGATGCCGTACAGCGTGCCGCGCGCCTGCGCATCGCGTGCGTAGGCATCGGCGGCGACGGACGCCTTGGCAACGGTGCCAAAGCGCAGTGTCATCGTGGTGAGTTCATAAAACATCTTTTTCTCCTGTCATTGCAGTACGGTTGGCGGATGCGGCCAGCGTCTTGCCGGCCGCGTCGTGTGCGGCGATATAGCCGAACGTCATCGCGGGACCGAGCGTGATCCCACCGCTCGGGTAACGCCCGCCCATCACGCTCGCCATATCGTTGCCGCACGCATAGAGGCCGCGCACGGGCTCGCCGTGCGCGTCGAGTACGTGCGCGTTCGCGTCCGTGCGCAGGCCCGCAAACGTGCCGAGGCTGCCCGGCACGATTTGCACGGCATAGAACGGACCGTTTTCGAGCGGCGCCACGCAGGGATTCGGCGCGTGGTCGACATCGCCCTGCATGAGGTTGTACGGCGTCTCGCCACGCGCGAATTCGGGGTCCTGACCTTCGCGCGCGCTCGCGTTATACGTCGCGACGGTATGGTCGAGCGTCGCGGCATCGATGCCGCACGCTTCGGCGAGCGCCGCGATCGTTCTGCCACGCCGGAGGTATCCCGAACGCAGCCAGCGTCCGAGTGGAAACGGTGCGGGCTTGACGGCACCGAGTCCATACCGGCGGATAAAACGGTGGTCGCACAACAGCCACGCGAACACGGGCTGCCCGGCAGGCACGGCGTCGAACAGCGCCTGCATGAAGTCGTAGTACGAATCGGCTTCGTCGACGAAACGCCTGCCCGCGCCCGTCACGGCGATCAGCCCGGGCTTGCCGCGCTCGATCAGATGAGGAAACGTGCCCGTGCTGCCGTCGGCGCGCTTGACGAGCGACACCGGCGCCCATGCGCCGGCCTCGGCAAACGAATCGTCGAGCATCCCACCGGCCGCTTCGGCAAGCCGCAGACCGTCGCCGGTATTGCCCGGCGACGCGGCCGACCAGTGCTCGCGCCCCGTCGGCGCATGCGCAAACAGCGCGCGCTTGCGTTGGACATCGTGCGGAAAGCCGCCGCACGCGAGCACGACGCCGCGGCGCGCCGTAATGTCGACTGTGCCTTGCGGCGTGTCGACATGCGCACCGTACACCGCCCCATCGCGGACTATCAGGTGTTGGACCGAATGCGAAACATCGATCGATACGTTGTGATCGAAGGCCGATTTCGCGAGCCGCGCGACGAGCGCGTTGCCGTTCACGAGCTGCATGCTGCGCCCATGAAACAGCAGGTCTTTCAGATGAATCGCCACGCGCCGCGCCGCATAACGGAACGACGACCACGAGCGCGTCGCCTTCAGGAAATGCCGCAGGTCCGCGCCCGCCGAGATGCCCATGCCCCACAACGACACGAGATCGAGCGGCGGCCTCAGGTCGCGAATCCGTGTGCCAAGCTCGCGGCCGTCGAACGGCGCGGCGCACACCGAGCGGCCGCCGGGCAACGCACCCGGCGAGCGGCCATGAAAGTCGGGAATGAGATTGCCGTCGATGAACTGCACGGCCGAATGGGCGCGATAAAACTCGATCATGCGCGGACCGTGTTCGAGGAACGCGTCGATGCGCGACTCGTCGTAGTACTCACCGAGTTCATGACGCAGATACGTGCGCGGCCCTTCTTCGTCTTCGCGAATGCCGGCGGCCAGCGCAAGCGGATTGCGCGGTATCCACATCCAGCCGCCCGACCATGCGGCCGTGCCGCCGAACACCGCTTCCTTTTCGAGTACGATCACGTCGAGCCCGAGAATGGCGGCCGTGACCGCGGCCGACAGCCCTCCGGCGCCGGCGCCGATCACGAGCAAATCACACGATCTCGTGGATTGCACCGGTCCCGCGTGGCCGTCCATGATCAGCCCTCCCCGACGAGAAAGTCGATCATCAGGCTCATCTCCGCGGTGAACATATCGACGCCGACGCTCGTCTTGCACCCGCGCGCGCGGGCCGCTTCGATCCACGGCGACACGAGCGGCGCCGTAATCACGCAGGCGGCAAACGCCTCGGGCGCGAGCTTCTCGACTTCGACGGGAAACGGGTCGCCGGGCCGCATGCCCATCGGCGTTGCGTTGACGACCATCCCGAAGCCCGTGGGGTCGGCGCTGCCAACGCTCACGCGCGCGTCGAAACGCGCCTTGAGCCGCGCGATCAACGTATCGCGGCGCGTCGCATCGGCATCGTGAATCGCGAGATGCGATGCACCGGCTTCGAGCAAGGCCAGCGCGATCGCACTGCCCGCGCCGCCGGCGCCGATCAGCAAGGTACGCTTGCCGTTCGGATCGCCGCCTTGCGACTTGATGCCGCCCAGCATGCCCAGGCCGTCGAGCATTTCGCCATGCCAGCCGCCATCGGCATTGCGGCGCAGAATGCTGACCGAGCCGAGAAAGTCCGCGCGATCGCTGGCCGTCGCGCAATGCGCGTACGTCGCGAACTTGTGCGGAATCGTGACGAGAATGCTGTCGCAGTTCTTCGCGAGCGACAGCCCGCGAATGAAGCCGTCGACATCGCGCGGAGGCACCTCGATCGGAATCACGACCGTGTCGTGCCCGCGTTCGTTGAGCATGCGCGTCACGTTGGCCGGCGATTTGACCTGCGCGATCGGATCGCCAATGATCGCGATCACGCGCGTGGCGCCGCTCAGGGTGGAATAGCTCATAGGGGTCCTAAAATCGGAAAGAATGAAAGTGGCTGCGGGTGCGCCTGCGTGGCTTACCCGACGGCTTCGGGCTCGCCCGTGACGCCGAGCAGACGCGCCTGCAGCGCGGCGTCGTTCGCCAGCGTGTGCGCGGGGCCCGCAAAGGCCATCTGTCCGTTGACCATCACGTACGCGCGATCGGCCATCGGCAGCACGCTCTCCGCGTGGTGCTCGACGATCACGAGGCTCGCGCGGCCGCGCAGCTTGACGACCGCGTCCATGATGTCCTTGACGACGGCCGGTGCGAGGCCTTCGAAGGGTTCGTCGAGCAGAATGATCCGGCTCGGCACCATCAGCGCGCGCGCAATCGCAACCATCTGACGCTCGCCGCCCGACAGCGCCTCGGCTTTCGACTTCTGCAGAACCCGCAGCTTCGGAAACAGTTCGTAGACTTCATCGAGGCTCGCGCCGCCCGCGCGTTGCGCGAGCACGAGGTTTTCGAGCACCGTGAGGTTCGGAAACAGCCGCCGCCCCTCGGGCACCATCGACAAGCCGAGCCGGTTGATTTCGTGCGGTCGCGCATGTGTGATGTCGCGGCCGTCGAACACGACGCGTCCCGCGCCGACCTGCGCGACGCCCATCATCGCGCGCAGCGTGGTGCTCTTGCCGACACCGTTGCGGCCGAGCAGCGCGACAACCTCGCCTTCGCGAATCTCCATGTCGAGGCGATCGAGCACCTGGCTGCCGTCATACCCGGCGCACAGCTTCTCGATCTTCAGGGTCACACGGCCGTCGTGCTCGCGCGCCGCGAGCGCGGGAACCCCGGCCGGTGCAAGCGCTTCGGCGGCGTCCTCGTCCTTCGACTTGCCGAGATACGCGCTGATTACGTCGGGATGGCTCGCCACCTCGTGCGGCTTGCCGTCCGCGATCAGACGCCCCTGGTGCAGCACCGTGAGCCGGTCGGACAACGCGATCACGCGATCGATGTCGTGTTCGATCAGCAGGACCGCATGCGTCGACGCCAGACGCCGGATCAGCTTGCCGACGATCTCGCGATCGGCCTCGGCCAACCCCGCGAGCGGCTCGTCGAGCAACAGCAGCTTGGCGTCGGTCGCCAGCGACACCGCGATTTCGAGCAGGCGCTGTTCGCCATGCGAGAGATTCGCACATTTCTGCTCGGCCCGGTCTTCGAGTCCCACGGCCTGCAACAGCGTCCAGGTCCGCGCATTGATCGCGTCGATCCGGTACGCGTCGCGCCAGATCGAATGACGCAGCGGACTGCGCGCCTGCACCGCGACGCGCACGTTCTCGAACGCGGTCAGCTCGCGGAACACGCTGAGAATCTGGAACGAACGCGCAAGGCCGAGCCGCACGCGCTCGAACATCGGCAAGCGGCTCACGTCGCGCCCTTCGAACACGATCTCGCCCGTGTCGGGCCGCAACAACCCGCTGAGCATGTTGAAGAACGTCGTCTTGCCCGCCCCGTTCGGCCCGATGAAGCTGTGCAGCTGATACGGCATCACGTCGAGATCGATGCCCTTGGCCGTGACGATCGAGCCGAAGCGCTTGCCGAGGTTGCGCACCGAAAGAATCGGCTGGCCCGGATCGAGTTCGGCCTTCGCGCTCCTGAACGGCTCGATGACCGCGGGCCGCGCCGGGATCTGCGCACGCACGAGCGTCCAGCGCGGACGGCGCAGCAGCCGTTGCGCGATACCCTGGATGCCTTCGGGCGACGCCAGCGCCAGCACCACGATGATCGGCGCGAACAGCAGCCACCAGTTCTCGGTGATCGCACTGAGCTTGTCCTGCAGCAGCACGAAACCGATCGCGCCCCAGAGCGGCCCGAGGAACTGGTGCACGCCGCCGAGCACGACCATCAGCAGCGCATCGCCGGCATGCTGCCAGCTCAGGTTATTCGCATAGACGCCCTGCATCAGCAACGCGAGCAAACCGCCCGCATAGCCGACCACCGCCGCCGACATCGCGAAGGCCGCGAGCTTCACGCGATACGCGTTGTAGCCGAGGCTCGACACGCGCTGCTCGTTTTCGCGCAGCGCCTGCAAGACACGGCCGAACGGCGAGTGCGCGAGACGCCAGAGAAAGCCCATTGCAAGCACGATCGTGACCACGCTGAACGCATGGAACGCGGGCATCGAACCGAGCCACGGACGCGCAACGTCCTGAATGCCGTTCTCGCCGCCGGTGAAATCGGTCCACTTGAAGGCGATTTCGTAGGCGATCTGCGAGCACGCGAGCGTGAGCAGCGAGAAGTACAAACCGCGCCGCCGCAGAATCACGAGCCCGACGAGCGCGCCGAGCACGAGCGAAAACACGATCGCGAATACAAGCGCCTCGATCTCGTTCGAGAACAGGCGGCCCATGCCGATGCCGACGGCATAGCTCGCGCAGCCGAAAAACACCGAGGCGCCGAACGGCACGAGACCCGTGTAGCCGACCAGCAGGCCGACGCCCGCCGCGTACAAGGTGTAGATCGCGATCTCGGTGATGCGCCCTAGCGGAATGCCGAGGCCGACCGCGCCAAACGAGAGGGCCGCGAGCACCAGCGCGAGCCAGAGGATCGGATGGCGAAGCACGGAAGAAGATTGAGACTTCATTCGAAACGCTCCCAACGTTCGCCGAACAGCCCGCGCGGCCGCACCAGCAGGATCAGCGCCATGAGCACGTACATCGCCGCGCCGGAAGCTTCGGGCTTGAACTGCACCGTCAGCGACGTGACGATGCCGACCAGCAGCCCGGCGACGATCGCGCCCGCATACGAACCGAGTCCGCCGATCGTGACGATCACGAACGCGGGCATGATCGCGTCGGAAGCCATCGACGGCGTGACCGTCCAGAGCGGCGCCGCGAGCAGACCGGCGACTCCCGCGATGCAGCAGCCGAGTCCGAACACGCCGGTCAGCACGCGTGGCAGATTGATGCCGAGCATCCCGACCATTTCGGGGTCGCGGCTGCCCGCGCGCAGAATGCGGCCGAACGGTGTATAGACGAGCCCCGCCCACAGCAGCACGAGCAGCACCAGCGTTGCGGCCAGCACCGCGAGCCGATAGGTCGTGAGCAGCACCGGACCGAGCACGACGAAGCCGGACAGCAGCGGCGGTGCGCTGAACGGCTGGCCGCCAGCGCCCCAGAACTGACGGATCACGGCCTCGACGAACAGCGCGAGGCCGAACGTCACGATCAGGCCGATCAGCGGCTCCTTGCCATACAGCCGGCGAATCAGCGTGAACTCGACCACGACGCCGACGAGCCCGGCCAGCAGCGGCGCGAACACGACGGCGGGCCAGCCGAACTGCTGCTGCAACGTCACGGCGAAGTAGGCGCCGAGCGCGAAGAACGCGCCATGCGCGAAGTTCACGATGCCGAGCATGCCGAAGATGACCGACAGGCCGATCGCGATCAGCACGTAGAGGAAGCCGAGCACAAGCCCGTTCGCGACCTGGGACAGCAGGAGTTCAAGCATGCCGTGCTCCTTGAACGTGAATCGTGGCGTGGACCGTGGCGCGCATCAGAGCGCACCCATCTGGCAGCCGACGTCGGCCTTGTCGCCGTACAGCGCGTCGAGGCCCGCCGCGTTGTCGGGCAGCGTCTTGACGACGTCGAGGAAGTCGTAGTTGTCGGGGATCTTCGACTTGACCTTGGCGACGAGGATCGGCACCAGCATCTGGTGATCCCATGCACGGTAATACGCGGGCATCGGACGGTTGGGGTCGCGCCAGGCTTCGAGCGCCTTGACGATCGCGGCCGGCTCGACCGACTTCGCCTGATCGATCGATTGCAGCAGCGAACGCATGACGAACCAGCCGGTCCACGCGCGATCGGGCGCGGGATGCTTGTATTTCTTCTGATACGCGGCCGCGAAGGTCTTGTCTTCGGCGACGTTCGCGGGGTTGTTGAAGTACCAGTCCTTCGAGTAGTAGCCCGCTACCGCATTCGGACCGACGCCCCAGATATCGCTGTCGGCCGAGCCGATCTGCGCGATCGGAATCTGCCCTTTCATGCCCATCTCGTTCCACTGCTTGAGGAACGTCGAGACGTCGCTGCCCGCGAGGCCGCTGACGACGACATCGGGCTTGGCCTGGCGAATCTTCAGGATGTACGAGGTGTAGTCGGGCGTGTTCAGCGGCGCGGCATCGGCGCCGGCCACCGTGCCGCCCGAGGCGAGGAGCTGCTTCTGGAATTGCTCGCTGACGCCCTGGCCGAACGCATACGACGCGGTCAGGAAGTACCAGCGCTTGCCGAGCGTCAGCAGTTGCTGCGACATCGCGCGAACCTGCGGCTTGACCGGCAGATGCGCGCGGAACGTATAGCGGTTGCAGGCCTTGCCCGTGAGTTCGTCGGCCGCCGCGTTCGGCGCGATGAACGGAATCTTCGCGCGATTCGCGAGCGCGCTGAGTGCGAGCGCATTGGCGCTCGTGCCGCCGCCGACGATGGCGACCACCTTGTCTTCGTCGATGAGCTTCTGCATGTTCTGCTGCGCCGCCTGCGGGCTCGGCTCGTCGAGCCAGATCAGCTGCACCGGACGGCCGAGCACCTTGCCGCCGTCTTCCTCGAGCACCATGTTCGCGCCCTGCATCAGGTACTCCGAGTGGATCGCGACGGCGCCCTGCTTGGCGAGCACCATGCCGATCCTGATCGGCTCGTCGGCCCGCGCGGGCGCGGGCACGGCCGCGCCCGCGAGCAGGCACGCGAGCGCCGCGAGGGAGGTCGTTTTTTCAGTCCAGCGCAAAACCGCTGCCGACGCGGCCGGGCTCTTCGAATGACGCATGCGTTATCTCCATGATTTGATTTGTATTGGGGCGGCATGAGGGCAAGGGTCTCGCCGCTTTTTTGAACTATATTCCATATTTACGAATTTTGGAAATTATTTCCAATAGACGACACTGGACGCGCCAGGTACCATCCAGGCTGGCAACCAGGTTGCAATGACTGACAGGAAGAGTGAGCTACTGATGGCTGGACCGACTACCCGAACCCTGAGCGTGCTCGAACATCTCGCGCATCATTTCGAAGGACTGCCGCTCGTGGCGATCGCCGACGATCTCGGGATGCCGCGCAGCGCCGCGCATCGGCTGCTGACCGAACTCTGCGACGCGGGTTATGTGCGCCAGGTGCGCAACCACGGCGACTACGTGCTGACGACGAAGCTCGCCTCGCTCGGCCTCAGCTATCTGTCGAATACGGGCGTGCAGGACATCGCCCAGCCGATCCTCGACCGGCTCGCGCAGGATTCGGGCGAATTCGTGCGCCTCGGCGTGATCGACGTCGATCACATCGCGTGGCTGGCGCGCTCGCAAGGCGCGCGCTCGGGCCTGCGCTACGACCCGGAAATGGGGATGGTCGCGCAGCTGTCGTGCACCTCGGCCGGCCTTGCATGGATGCTGACGCTCGCCGACGAAAAGGCGATCGAGCTCGTGTCGAAACAGGGTTTCGGCTCGCGCGACGAGTTCGGACCGAACGCGCCGCAAACCGTGCGCGAGCTGCTCGCGCATATCGAGGCGTCGCGCAAGCGCGGCTACAGCATGACCGTCGACATGTTCATGCCCGGCATGGCCGCGATGGCGGCGCCGATTCGCCGCCGGGGGCAGGAAGCGGTCGGCACGGTGAGCATCGCGGGACCTTCGTCGCGGCTGACGGAACAGCGCATGATCGAGCTGGCGCCGCGGCTGCTCGACGCCGCCAACGAACTCGCGGCGTCAGGCGGCGGCACGTTGTTGCTGAGGGGCTCGTCGCTCGCGGGCGGACATCCGGTGCTGTCGTCGGGGGATTGAAGCGATTGCAGCGCGGCATGGCGCATGCGGCTCCTCATGTGGCTCATAAGGCGCATGCGCCGGCTGACCCGAGGCGCAGGTGCACAGACCGGACACGACTCCTCTTTCCCACATCCAGGCATGTCGACAAACGCATCTGCTCATCCGGAACACTCGTGGTCAGGCGTGCTCGCGCTGACGCTGACCGCGTTCATCTTCAACACCACGGAATTCGTTCCCGTCGCGCTGCTGAGCGCCATCGGCGAGAGCCTGCACATGCGGCCGACCGACGTCGGGCTGATGATGACGATCTATGCGTGGACGGTCGCAGCGGTGTCGCTGCCGTTGACCGCGCTCACCCGCCACGTCGAACGCCGCAAGCTGTTGAGCGGAGTACTCGTTCTGTTTGTCGTCAGCCATCTCGTGACGAGCGTGGCGTGGAACTTCCCGGTGCTCGTCATCGGGCGCATCGGCATCGCCTGTGCACACGCGACCTTCTGGTCGATCTCCGTTGCGCTGGTCGTGCGGCTCGCGCCGCCGGAGCGGAAAAGCCGCGCCCTCAGCCTGCTGGCGATGGGCACGTCGATCGCGATGGTGGCCGGCATTCCGATCGGGCGCGTGATCGGCCAGGCGCTGGGCTGGCGGATCACCTTCCTGACACTCGCGTGCGCGTCGGCCATTACGCTGCCGATATTGCGCGCCACACTGCCCGAGTTGCCCAGCCATCAAACGGGCTCGCTCGCGCACCTGCCCGCGCTGCTGCGCAAGCCGATGCTGGTGGCGCTCTACGCGATTACGGTTCTCGTCGTGTCCGCGCACTTCACGTCGTATACCTACATCGAGCCGTTCGTGCGCAGCGTCAGCCATGCGAGCGAAGGCCAGATCACCTACCTGCTGATCCTGTTCGGCAGCGCCGGCATTCCGGCGGCCCTCTGCTTCAACCACCTCTACCCTCGACGGCCGGCGCAATTCCTGCTGACATCGATTGTCGCGCTGTCCGTGTGCCTGCTGATCCTGTTCCCGTGCTCGCTCGATATCGTCACGCTCTCCGTACATATCGTGGTCTGGGGCGGCGCGATCGTCTGCTTCGGGCTCGCGATGCAGGCATGGATGCTCAAGCTGGCGCCGGAAGCGACGGACCTTGCCGTATCGATCTATTCCGGTCTGTACAACGTCGGGATCGGCGCCGGCGCGCTGTTCGGCAATCACATCGCAGACCGCTTCGGCATGCCGTGGATCGGCACGTTTGGCGGCCTTGCGGGCGGACTCGGCGCCGGCATGGCATGGCTGGCATCGCGCGCGCATGACAAGAACACGGCGGCGCCACCGGCCGTCTAGCGTGCGATGAGATGCCGCCTGGGGTGACGCCTGAATGGCCGCTACAACGCGTAGCGGCCCTCGCGCGGTTCATCAGAACCGGTGCCGCAATCCCGCCAGCACGGCGATCTGACTGGTGCGTCCCGCCCCCGCGGGCCCGAAGAAGTTGATCGCGACCGTGCTCGCATCGCCGGCGAGGTGCTGATAAACCAGCGACATATGCACGTCCGTGCGCTTGGACAGCAGATAGCTGATGCCCGCGTTGACCTGGTGCCACTTCGGCCGGTCGCCGGTCGCGAAGGACGTTGCGCCGGTGCCGGTATAGCCGTGGCCGTCGGTGAAGATATAGCCGATGCCGGCCATCAGCGCCGGCGTGAACTGGTAGCGTCCGTTGATTTCGTAGTTGTCCACCCGCATGGTCTGACCGCCTCGATAGTCGAGCCGCGTATCGGTCACCACGGCGTTGACCGTCGCGGCACCGAACGTGTAGCCGGCCCCGAGCGCCGAAATCCGCTGCCGTTCGACAAAGCCCGCGTTGTAGAAGATGCTGGTCGAGCCGCTATATTCATCGCCGACCGCCCCGTTCGGATTGCTGCCCGAGGCGAGCCCCGCCGACGGATTGTTCAGTTGCAGATAGCTCGCGACCGCATGCAGCGCGCCGCGCTGGTAGTCGAGGCCGAACCCGTAGGCGCGATTGTTGGCGAAGCCCTGGCCATCCGCGCCGGCTGCCTGGTTGCTGAACGCATAGATCGCGCCCATCTTCAGGCCCGTGAGCGGGCTGACTTCGTACTTGACAGTGTTGTCGAGCCGGAACGTCTGGAACGTATCGTCGACGTCGCCGATATGGGCGCCGTAGATGCTGCCGAACTGTAGCCACGACAGCAGCGGCGCGACGTAGTCGAACGTATAGTCATACTGACGGCCGAAAGTGAGCTGGCCGTAGCGCTCGCTGGCGAGCCCCACATAGGCCTGCCGGCCGAACAGCCGGCCACCCTGCGACGACGTGCCGTTCAGTCCGCTGAACCCCGCTTCGAGCCGGAATATGGCGGCGAGGCCACCGCCGAGGTCCTCTCGCCCGACGAAGCCGAAGCGGTCGCCGCTGCCCCACCCTGTCGCCATCGACCAGCGCGAAGCGCCCTGCGTCGTGATCGACGACGCGACCGAATTCGTCCACGCGATGCCCGTATCGATGATGCCGTACAGCGTGACCGAGCTCTGCGCGTGAGCCGCCAGCGGCGCTGCGCAGGCGCAAACGACCGCAGCAGTGCAAACTGCTGTTTTCATTGTCTCTCTCCAGTTTGAATGTGATGTGGACTGCAAATGAAAGCCGATGAGCAGGAGCCTTGCGCGCTAAAGTGCCGGCTCCCGCCACGATGCGCGGCCGCGCATCCCGCCTGTCTGTCCTACCGTTTCGCCGCGGCGCCGGCAGCCGGCAACGGTGCATCGGTGGACATGACGTCTTCCTCGATACCGCCGGGCCGGTACATGCGGCCGAGCACGAACATCAGCACCGCGACACTTACGACCGGCAGCGCTGCGACATGAAACAGATCGCGCACCGGCAGATGTCCGGCCAGCAGCATGCCGCCGATCATCGGACCGGAGATCGAGCCGATCTTCGCCACGCCGATCGCGGTGCCGGTGCCTTTCGAGCGGAAGCTGGTCGGGTAGACGATCGACGCGACCGCGTTGAGCCCGGCCTGGGTTCCAGCCACGCAGAAGCCCACGCCGAACACGGCGGCGGTCAGCAAGCCCATCTTCAGATCCATGCCGAGCGCCGCGACGAGCGGAAAGCCGATCAACGGCAGGCAGGTGACGAGCCGCACGCCATGCCGGTCGATGAAGCGCATCAGCACGAGACCGCCGAGTGTGCCGCCGACCGAGAACAATGTCGTCATCAGCGCGGCGCGATGCGCATCGACGCCGGTCGCCTCGATCAGCACCGGCAACCAGTTTTGCAGGAAGAACAGCGCCATCGAGTTGGCGATGTACGCGAGCCACAGTGCCGTCGTCACGTAGCGCAAGCGGCCCGCGAACAGCATGCGCGGCGAGAATTTCTCGACGCGGCGCTCGTCGGTCACGACGAAATGCGCGTCGGACGGCAGTGCGAGTTCCGGCCTGAGGCGCGCGGCGGTCGCCGCGATGCCGTCGCGAGACCAGCCCTTCAGCACCTGGTAGCGCAGCGACTCGGGCATCACGAACCACAGCAGGGCCGCGACGACGAGCGGCGCGACGCCACCGACCACGAATACCGCCGGCCAGCCGTAGTGCGGCACGAGCCACACCGCGACGCCACCGCCGAAGCCCGCGCCGAGCGTGTAGCCGGTGAACATCAGCGTGACCCAGGTTGCGCGCAGCCGCTTCGGTGCGAACTCCGAGACGAGCACGAACGCGTTCGGCACCGCGCCGCCGATGCCGATGCCCGCCACGAAGCGCAGCCACAGCAACGGGTCGACGCTGGACGCCCACACGGTCGCGAGCGTGGCGACGCCGTACCAGCATGCGCCGAACAGGATCGCGCGCTTGCGGCCGATGCGATCCCCGACGTAGCCGAACACGATCGAGCCGATCATGATGCCGAAAATATTCGCGCCAAACACCGGCCCGAGCACGCTGCGCTCGATGTGCCATGCGCGGATCAGCGATGGCGCGGCGAACGCCAGCGCGCTCAGTTCGTAGCCGTCGGTCAGCATCACGAACCATGTCGATGCAATTAGCAGGACTGCGAACCAGCCGACCTTCTGTTCGTCGATCAGACGCGACACGTCAAGTGTGCGCGCCTCGGGCAAGGTTTGAATCATTGTCTCCTCCAGGAAGTTCCGCATTGACCGCCGGGCAGTGCCCGACGCGTCATGGGGTTCCGGTCATGCAGTGAGTGGACTCGCGGGAACGGGTGCTTGTCGCGCACCTCTGTCGGATTCCCGCGATACGGGCAAGCCGTGCGTCAGTCCTTCAGATGCGGCGGATCGATACGATCGACGTTGTCGGAGAGCCGCTCGCGCAGCGCGCCGCGATCGATCTGCTGAACGCTGCCGCCGTCCGCGAGATCGAACGCATGCGCGGCCGCCGCGCCCATCGCGATGCACGGCCCCATCACGCGCACGCTCGACAGCGCGCTCGCGTCGGCGTCGATACAGCGGCCGACCGCGATCAGATTGTCCGCGCCCTTCACGACGAGACTGCCGAACGGTACGGTATGCAGATGGTCGTCGCCGAACGGTTTCCATTCGTAGCCTTCCGCGCGATCGTGCAGCTCGATCGGCCATGACGTGCGCGCGACGGCGTCGGGAAACTGCTTCGCGGTAATCACGTCTTCCGAGGTCAACTGCTGCTCGCCGACGATCCAGCGCGTCTGCCGGATACCCGGCAAACCGTAGCTGCGGATGTGCGCATTGCGATAGATGTGCGGATACTCGCTGCGCAGGAACTCGAACGCGCGGTCCGCCTGGTCGCGCCCGACGAGCGCGGTGTGCGACGCCGCCATCGGTTCGAGCGGCGTCTCGATGTGCGTCATGTTGGCAATGCCGATGTTGCGGCCGCGGAAATAGAACACGAGACCGTCCTTGCGCTCCAGCCCGTACTCGTTCGCCTTCGCCTCGACGCGTTCGCGGAAAGCGGTCGGGGTCGGCAGATCGGTTTCGTCGAGGTTTTCCAGCACGATCATCTGCGTGCCGCGAATCGGCGTGTCCGGCTCCTGGCAGTCGAAGCCGGCGAGCCACGTGAGCGCCGCGTCGCCGCTCGCGTCAACGAAGCCTTTCGCCGCGATGCGCACGTCGCCGTAGCGCGTCGCCACATCGAGCTCGCTCACCCGCCGGCCGTCGCGCGTCACGTCGCGCAGTACCGCGCCGAGCACGACGGTGATGCCGGCGTCGAGTATCTTCTGTTCGATCCAGCGCGCGAGCGCGACTTCGTCGTACAGCACGACGGTCGTCAGAGGTCCTTCCTTATAGTGCAGCGCGCCCTTCTCGCCGAGATCGCGCAGGATGCCGTCCGCGATGCCGTGCGTGACCTGAAAGCGCTTCGGTCCGTTCGAGAACAGTCCGCAGAACGTGCCGATGATCGAGTTGACCGCCTGGCCGCCGAGCGCGGGCAGGCTGTCCACCAGCACGACCTTGCGGCCGAGTGCCGCCGCTTCGAGTGCGGCCGAGGTGCCGGCAATACCCGCGCCGACGATGCACACGTCCGCGTCGAGTTTCCAGCTCGTCGATTGCCCGCTGCGGCGGACGATACGAGTACCAGTCTTCACAACATTTTCTCCATTAAAACAATGTCAGGTGCGCGCGGATGTCCCGCGCGGCAAGCTCAGGCGCGACCGCGCTTCAGCACTTCGACGACACCACGGTCGGCATCGACGCGGACCCAGTCGCCCGTTTCGATCACGTCGAGCGGATCGACGTCGAAGTCGGTCAGCGAGGGCGCATGGCTGACCACCGCGCCGAGCGCGATCTTCGTGGTCATTTCGTTGAACAGCATCGCCGCCGGCGCGGTGCCGGCGATCCGTGCGATATGGAACTGGCTCGACCAGCCCGACGAGCCCTTCGCGCCCGGAAACACGAGCACCTTGTTCGCGAAGCTCTGTCCGCGCAGTTCGTGGCGCGTCTCGATGATCGTGCCGGTGCGCGGGTCGATGCCGCCCCAGCCGGAGATGCGATCGCGCGTCACCAGCGCTTCGCCCTCGATACAGCCGCCGACCACCTTGCGGCCATGCAGCACGATGGCCGCGTCCGCTGCGCCCGCCGTCGTGTCGTCGTTCTTCGCGTTCATGCGGTAAGCCCTCCTTGCCAGCGGCCCGTCACTGCGGCCTCGATGCAGTCGGCCGTGGTGCCGAACCATGCCTGTACGCCCATGATGGCGGGCAGATAATGCGCCTGCTTCGCCGAGTCGAGCGCGACGACGCGCGTGCCCTTGGGCATCACGCGGCCGATCGCCGAGCACGTATCGGTCATCAGCACGCCGCCCGCGTCCTCGATCAGCTTCGTGTAGCCGGCCTGGTCGGCGAGTTGCCGTGTCGCACGCGCGGTGAAGATCCATAGCTCGGTGTTCGCGCCGATGCGCCGGCCTTCGAGCAGTTGGCACACTTCCCAGATCTGCTCGATCGAATAGTGCGGACAGCCAAGCATTACGAAATCGACCTGCGCATCCTTCGCGGTGGTGTTCACGCGTTCGTACGCGAGACGCCGCTCGGCCGCGCCATAGCGGATCGTCTCGACCGGCCGGCGGCCACGGAACGCTTCGTCGCGCGTGCGCGCCTCCGGCGTCTGACCGACGATGTGATACATCTCGACACCGCCGGACGATGCCGCCGCCGCGCCGAAGTGCTTGAGCTTCGGCAGGTTCGGCACGTCGCGCAGCCCGTCGATTACCGGAATGCGGTCCTGCACGACTTCGCCGACGTAGTAGCCGAGCAGCCCCCAGTCCTGCACCGTCTTCACCTCGATATCGAGCTCGATCAGATGCGTGCCGCCGCGGTTCTCGTCGAGGTGCAGACCCCAGTAAGGAATCTTGCCGGTCAGCATCGCGGCGCCCGTGCTCTCGCGGCCTTCCGCGTTCGTGCGCGCGCCGAGCACCGCGTTGATGTAGATCACCGCCGACGACTCCATCCACGCGCAATGCTCGCCGCGCACCGGCACGTTGCCGGCAAGATACGGCGCGCAGGTATTGAGCGGCTGGATGCCGAGGCGCCCCGTGTAGGCTTCGCCCTGGCGATAGAGCTTGACAATCTGGCTGTCGATCCCCTGGCGCTGCGCATGCTCCGGGTCGAGCCCCTGCTGCAAATGGCTGCTGAACACCTTCGCCTTCGGCACCTCAACGACATCCGGGCTGTCGAGATTGAATTCGGAAAACACCGCGTCGAGGCCGCCGTGCTGCGCCGCGTAATCGCGCAGGAACGGCATCGTCGCGCCGACCGTGCCGCATACGTTGTTGGTGTCCACCAGCCGTGGCGCACCGAGCGCTTCGCCATAGCGCACGAGCAGATCCATCGCGCGCTGCACGGCAGGGCCGTCGCGGCCGTCGAGCATCGCCTGTTCGTCGTCGTTCAGCTTCATTTACCGCGCTCCGTGTGCAGGTTCGGGTTGAGCCGTGTTCGCCCCGGCGTGGCGATCCACGTCGATCGTCGTCGCGCGCCGCAGTTCGCGGCGCACCGACAGGTCGTAGCGGCGGCCTCGATGCAGCGTGCAGCGGTTGTCCCAGATCACGAGGTCGCCGGGCTGCCACTGATGCGCGTACACGAAGCGGCGCGCGGTCGCATGTTCGAGCAGGTCCGCCAGCAACATGCGTCCTTCGGCGATCGTGCGATCGACGACATGCGTCGTATGCGCGCCGATAAACAGATGCCGGCGGCCCGACCCCGCGTGCTCGCGAACGATCGGCCAGCGCACCGGCGGCAGCGCGTTGCGCTGTTCTTCGGTGTACTCGGTATCGCCGAGCAGGAAGCGCGAGTACAGCGCGTAATGCTCCGCTTCGAGCCCGTCGAGTTCCCGCTGGTCGCGCGGATCGAGCGCGTCCCACGCGGCACGCATGTCCGCGTATTCGGTCTCGCCGCCCCACTCGGGCACCACGACCGCATGCAGCATCGAATAGCGCGCGGCCGGCTGCTGGAACGAACTATCGCTATGCCACAGCTGGTTCGCGAGATTGCCGACGATGCGCCGATGCGCGCGGTCCGCAACCTGTCCGGACTCGTCGATGTTCGAGATGTCGGCCAGCTCCTGGTAGGCGAGCCGCGCATGCGGACGGGCCACGCGCTTGAAGCCGAGATCGAGCGGCCCGAGCGCGCCCGCGAACGCCAGCTGCTGTTCCTGCGTGAGCGGCTGCCCGCGGAACACGAGCACCGCGTAGTGGTTCATGGCCGCGTCGATCGCGCAGGCGACGTCTTCGGCGATCGGCCCGGCGAGATCGACGCCTCGCGCGAGACCGGCGAAATCCGGACGCGCGGCGTCGATGGGAACGACTTCAAGCGACATGGGCTGCTCCTGATTGAGTGTTGTCCGACGCGGCGTCGTCGCGACGACGATGCAGGCGGCCGAGGACGAAGGCGAGTACCGCGACGAGCGCGACCGGCGCCGCGCCGAAGAAGAACAGTTGCTCGACGGGCAGATGCGCGGCCATCAACATGCCGCCGATCACCGGCCCCGCGATGGCACCGATCTTCTGGATGCCGACCGCCGAACCGGTGCCTTTCGCGCGCAGCGCGGTCGGATAGACGAGCGCGGCGACGGCGTTCAGGCCGAACTGCGTGCCGACCACCGTGAAGCCCGTGAGAAACACGGCCGCGACGAGCATCGGCCCCGGCAAGCCGGTGCCGAGCAGCGCGACGAGCGGCGTACCGACCAGCGGCAGCACGGTGATGATGATCGCGCCGCGCGTGTCGACGAAGCGCATCAGCGCGAGACCGCCCAGCGTGCCGCCGAGCTGGAACATCGCCGACACGAGAGCCGCCTGTTGCGGCGCCAGGCCGACGCTTTCGATCAGCACCGGCAGCCAGCTGCTAAGGAAAAACAGCGCCATCGAGTTGGCGATGTACACGGCCCACAGCACCGGCGTCAGCGCACGCAACCGGCCCGCGAACAGGAGTCGCAGCGAGCCGTCGCGGGCATCGCCATGCGCGTCACCCTGCGAACCGCTGCCGGTCGCGAAGCGCGCTTGCGGCTCGACGACGAAACCCGGCGCGATCCGCGCAACGATTCGCGCGACTTCGGCATGCCGGCCCTTCAGCGTCAGGAAGCGGATCGACTCCGGCACCGCAAACCACAGCATCGCGCTCGTCACGAGCGGCGCGATGCCGCCGATCACGAACACCACCTGCCAGCCGAACTTCGGCACGAGCCACGCGGATACGAGACCACCGACGCTGCTGCCGATCGTGTAGCCGGTGTACATCAGCGTGACCCACGTCGCGCGCCAGCGCTTCGGCGCGAACTCGGTGGTGTACGCGATCGCGTTCGGCACGACGCCGCCGATGCCGATGCCTGCGAGAAAGCGCAGCACGAGCAACTGTTCGAGCCCCGTCGCGTGCGACGCCGCAAGCGTGAACACCGCGAGCACGACGCTGCCGATGATGATCGTGCGCTTGCGGCCGATCACGTCGCCGAGATAGCCGAGTGCGAACGCGCCGATCATCGTGCCGAACACGAACGCGCCGAACACCGGGCCGAGCACGCCGTGCCCGAGATGCCACGCGCGGCTGAGCGCCGGCGCCGCAAACGCCATCGCGGCGAGGTCGTAGCCCTCGGTCATCATCATCACGCCCATCGCGACGATCAGCAGTACCCCGAAGCGATGGGTCTGCTGCCGCTCGATGACCGTGCCGATGTCGATTACGGTTTCGGCGCCCATCTCAACGCTCCCGCGCCGGCCGGTCCGCGCCGAGCACCGCGCCTTGCGGCATCGTTCCGACCGTCGCGCGATAGATCTTCAGCCAGCCGGTGTCGTTGACGGGCGCGGGGCGCTGCCACGCGGCGCGGCGGCGCGCCACTTCGGCTTCGTCCACCTGCAGATTGCAAACGCGCCGCTCGAGGTCGATCTCGACCGTGTCGCCGTCCTCCACGAGCGCGAGCGGCCCGCCGGTCGCCGCTTCCGGCGAGACCTCGGCCACCACCAGCCCCTTGCAGACGAGACCGGACAGGTGTCCGTCGGTCAGCATGGCGACCTGCTCGGACAAACCCGCGCCATCGATCGCGAAGACGACGCGCGAGGCGCCGCCGCCCATCGCCGGGCCGCCGCACACGCCCGCGCCGCGCATCACGACGACGTTGCCCGGCTGGATGCGGCCGTCCTTGATCGCCGCAATCGCGTCGTCGGAAGTCGAGTAGCACAGTGCCTTGCCTGTGAACGTACGCTGCTTGTCCGGCGAAATGCCGAATTTGACGATGCCGGCCTGCGGCGCGAGATTGCCGCGCACGAGCACGATGGCCGGATGATTGGCGAACGCACGCTCAGGCGTGCGAATCACTTCGTCGTCGGCAATCCAGACATCCTGCAGGTTGTCCTTGACCGTGCGCCCCGTCACGGTCAAGGCGCCGGTGTCGAGCCATGCTTCGAGCCGCTTCATCACGCCGCGGCCGCCGCCGGCCGCTTCCAGCTGCTCGATCGTGTGCGAGCCGACCGGACGCACGCCGGTCAACACCGGAATCTGGGCGGCAAATTCCTCGAACAGCGCATACACGTCGACGTCGATCCCGCCTTCGGCGGCGACCGCCTGCATATGTTTCACCGTGTTGATCGAACCGCCGACGGCCAACACCGTCTTCACCGCGTTCGCGAACGCGCCGCGCGTGAGGATATCGCGCGGCTTCAGGTCGTCGCGCACCATCTCGACGATGCGCGCGCCGGCTTCGCGCACGAAGGCGAACATCTTTTCGCTGTTGGCGGCCACCGGCGTGCTGCCCGGCAGCGACATGCCGAGCGCCTCGCTCACCATATGCATCGAATTCGCGGTGCCGAGTCCCGAGCACACGCCGGGGCCGCGAATCGCGTTCTGGCTCATGCCGATGAGGTCCTCGACCGGAAGCTTGCCGGTCAGCGTGTGCATCGCGCCGACGAACACGTCTTCGATATCGACGTGCTCGCCCCGATATTCGCCGCTCGGCTGATAGCCGCACGCAACGACGATGGTCGGTATGTTCAGCCGCGCGGCGGCCATCAACTGACCCGGCACTGTTTTGTCGCACGAGGCGAGGCACACCATGCCGTCGAGTTGCGCGCCTTCTACGGCCACTTCGATGTCGTTCGTGACGAGGTCGCGGGCAGCCAGCATGTATGCGCCGCGCGCGCCGGCACCGGTAATGAAGTCGCTCGGCGCGGCCGTGCGGATTTCGAACGGCAAGGCCCCCGCCGCGCGAATCGCCTCTTTCAGCTGCGCGGCAATGCCGTCGAGGTGGCTGAAGCACGTCGCGAGTTCCGACGACGAATTGACGATGGCGATCTTCGGCTTGTCGAGGTCCTCTTCGCTGATGCCGAGATTGCGCCACTGGGCGGCGCGTACCGCGCCGAGATAGGAACCACGGGGGAAATTGCTGCGCAACGGGCGTTGCGGCTTCTGTTCTTCAGACATGGTGTCTCACTCCTTTAGTTTGGAAACGATGTTAAAAACGGCGATAAAATCCGTCAATTATGTAACGTCGATAGGGATCATCCAAACTATGGATATTCGTCAGGTCGATCTGAATCTGCTGAAGGTGTTCGATGCGCTGCTGAAGAAGCGCCATGTGACGCAGGCCGGTGTGAGCATCGGCTTGAGCCAGCCGGCAATGAGCTATGCGTTGTCGAAACTGCGCGAACTGTTCGGGGACCCGCTCTTCGTGCGTACCGGGCGCGGCATGGAACCCACGCCCCGCGCGCAGGCGCTCGGCGATCCGGTGGCGCGGCTGCTCGATCTCGTGCAGACCGAGATTCTTCCGGCCCCTGAATTCCGGCCCGCGGAGTCGTCGCGCAATTTCGTGCTGTGCATGTCCGATATCGGCGAGATGGTGTTTCTGCCGCGTCTGCAAAGCTTTCTCGCCAGAACCGCGCCGCACGTGAGCATCAAGACCGTCGCGCTCAGCATGCCGGAGCTCGAGGAAGGCCTCGCGAGCGGCGAAGTCGATCTCGCGATCGGCTACTTCCCGGGGCTCAAGAGCGAGGCGCTCAAGCGCAAGGCGCTGTACCGGCACTCCTACGTGTGCATCGCCCGCGACGATCACCCCGAGATTGGCGACACGCTATCGCTCGATCAATACCGCAACGCCGCGCACGTGATCGTCCATCCCGAGGGCCGCGAGCAGGACGTGCTCGAACGCGCTCACGAACGCCTCGGCATTCGCATCAACGTGCGCTTCAGCGTGCCGCGCTTCATCGGCGTGCCGTTCATCGTGGCCGGGTCGGACATGATCGCGGCCGTCCCTCAGGCGGTCGGTCGGCGTTTCGCGGAGTTCGTGAACGTCAAGCTGTTGCCGCTGCCGTTCCCCGCGCCCAAGTACGACCTCTATCTGTACTGGCATCCGCGCTTTCATCACGAGCCGGCCAACCGCTGGGCCCGCAACGCGATGAGCGAACTCATCAAGGGACCGATGCAGCACGAACCGCTGCCGAATACGAAACGGATGCACCTGAGCGCGGGGCTATAGCGCGCGCCGGCTGGCGCAGCGCGGCTCGCGCGATCGTCTTTCGAGCCGCGTGGAAATACGATGCGCGATCTTTAATCGTCTTATGTTGTACACAATTTATGTTTTGTCGCTCACAAAATCTCGTGGTTTACCCGTAATTCCCCCTGCTATGTCTTGAAAATAGCGCCTCGATGTATACACTCTGTATCCATCGAGCGAGGCAGCCGAGCCATTTCCTGAATCGGCCCGCCCGCGCAACCCTTCCGGACATGCCATGCCCGACATCGAAAATTCCACCGTCGACAGCAAATCCGCCGCCTCGGCATCGCAAACCGTGCGCGCCCTTCTCGGCTTGAGAGAACTGATTCTCGGCGGCGACCTGAGCCCGGGAGAACGCATCTCCGAACTCTGGGTCGTCGAGCGCCTCGGCGTGTCGCGCACGCCCGTGCGGGCCGGGCTGATCCGGTTGCAGGAAGAAGGTCTGGTCGAGCCGATCCCGTCCGGCGGCTTTGCGGTACGCTCGTTCAGCGAATACGAAATCCGCGATTCGATCGAACTGCGCGGCACGCTCGAAGGACTCGCGGCCAGGCTCGCGGCCGAGCGCGGTATCTCGCATACGATGTTTCGCGACCTCAACGATTGCGTCGACGAAATCGACGCCTTGCTGGTCGGCGAACTTTCCGAAGAAACCTTTTCGCGCTACGTGGAAGCGAACGCGAACTTCCATCGGCTCCTCGCCAGCGCGTCGGGCAGTCAGGTCGTGCAGCGCCAGATCGAAAAAGCGTCGACCTTGCCGTTCGCGTCGGCGAGCGCCTTCGTCGTCGTGCAGTCGCTGGACCCGCGCGCGCGCGAAACGCTGGTCGTCGCCCAGGCCCAGCATCGCGCGGTGCTCTCGGCAATCGAGAATCGCGAAGGTGCGCGCGCCGAAGCGTTGATGCGCGAGCACGCGCGAATCGCGCACCAGAACCTGAACCGCGTGCTCGAAAACCAGCGCGCGTTATCGCGCCTGATCGGCGGGAATCTGATCCGCCGCGGCACACGCTAGATCCCGGACCGCGCACGCGGTCACCCCACCGCCTGACCTATCCCATAGACACAGGGCGCCGCGATGCGCCATGGAGGAGAGAACATGTTTCCCAAAAACGCGTGGTACGTTGCCTGCACGCCCGATGAAATCGACGGCAAGCCGCTCGGCCGGCAGATTTGCGGCGAGCGCATGGTGTTCTATCGCTCGGCGGACGGCTCCGTGGCCGCGCTCGAAGACTTCTGCCCGCACCGCGGCGCGCCGCTGTCGCTCGGCAGCGTGCGCGACGGCCTGCTCGTGTGCGGCTACCACGGTCTCACCATGGGCGCGAACGGCAAGTGCGTGAGCATGCCGTGTCAGCGTGTCGGCGGCATTCCGTCGGTGCGCGTGTTCCCGACCGTCGAACGATACGGCTTTATCTGGGTCTGGCCCGGCGACGCCGGCAAGGCGGACCCCGCGACGATCCATCATCTCGACTGGGCGGAGAATCCCGCGTGGGCTTATGGCGGCGGGCTCTATCACATCGACTGCGATTACCGCCTGATGATCGACAACCTGATGGACCTGACGCACGAAACCTACGTGCACGCGACGAGCATCGGCCAGCCTGAGATCGAGGAAGCCCCGCCCGCCACGAAGGTCGACGGCGACACCGTCACGACGAGCCGCTTCATGGAGAACATCGCGCCGCCGCCGTTCTGGGCCGCCGCGCTGCGCGGCAACGGCCTCGCCGACGACGTGCCGTGCGATCGCTGGCAGATCTGCCACTTCACGCCGCCGAGCCACGTGATGATCGAAGTCGGCGTCGCGCATGCCGGCCACGGCGGTTATGACGCGAACTCCGAGCACAAGGTGTCGAGCATCGTGGTCGACTTCATCACGCCGGAAACCGAAACGTCGATCTGGTATTTCTGGGGCATGGCGCGCAATTTCGCCGTCAACGACACGGCACTGACCGAGACGATCCGCACGGGCCAGGGCCGCATCTTCTCGGAAGACCTCGAAATTCTCGAGGCGCAGCAGCGCAACCTGTCGCGCTGGCCGGAGCGGCCGATCATGAAGCTCAACATCGATGCAGGCGGCGTGCAGTCGCGCCGTGTGCTGGATCGAATCCTGCAGCAGGAATGCTAACTCAAGGTTGCGAGCGAGGCGGCCGCACGGCCGCCGTGAACGCCTCACCGTTATTCGAAGCGCCATGAAAGCCATCATTACACGCAAGCTGCCCCTCGCCACCGACATCTGCCTGTTCGAACTGTCGTCCGCCGATAGCGAGCCGCTGCCGCCGTTCTCGGCCGGCGCGCATATCGACGTGCACGTCGACGGTTTCACGCGCCAGTATTCGCTGTGCAACAGCCCCGCCGAACGCGGGGTGTATCAGATCGGCGTGCTGCGCGATCCCGCCTCGCGCGGCGGGTCCATCGCGATGCATGCCTACGCCGCCGGCGCCACGCTCGAGATCAGCGAGCCGCGCAATCACTTTCCGCTCGACGCGCATGCAAAGCACACCATTCTGCTGGCCGGCGGCATCGGCATCACGCCGATTCTGTGCATGGCGATGGAGCTTCTCGACACCGGCCGCTCGTTCGAACTGCACTACTGCACACGCGAGCTCGCGCGCGCGGCATTCCTCGATCGCCTCGCGCAAGCCGGACTGAAAGAGCATTCGCACCTGTACTTCGATAGCGACGCGGCCGAGCAACGGATCGACCTTCAAGCCGTGCTTGCCCAGCCGGACCAGGACACGCATGTGTACGTATGCGGCCCGGCCGGATTCATCGACGCAGTGCTCGGCACGGCGACGAACGCAGGCTGGCCCGCCGCGAACCTGCATCGCGAATACTTCGGCGCGAGGCAGGAGGTCGAGGGTAGCAGCGACAGCAATGTGGCGTTCCAGGTGTCGCTCGCGAGTTCCGGCAAGCTGGTGGAGGTTCCCGCGGGCACGACCGTCGTCGAGGCTTTGCGCACGTGCGGCATCGAGGTGCCCGTATCGTGCGAGCAAGGTGTGTGCGGGACGTGTCTGACTCGCGTGCTGGCCGGAGAGCCGGATCATCGCGATGTCTATCTGACCGATGAGGAGCGCGCGGCAAACGATCAGTTTTTGCCGTGTTGTTCGCGCTCGAAAACGCCGGTGCTGGTTATCGATCTCTGAGTTCGGCGCGGCAGAGGAAATTTCTGCCGTTAGTGTTAGTAAGGAGTTCGTTGCGATCTTACGTGTTAGCACCGACGCTTCGGGCGAATCCTGCCGATCCGCCCGCCACCGTCTTCGCCCTACGTGGAACCGTGCTTACATCAGGCTTGCCACATCCTGAACCGCACCGTCCATGGCCGCGACGATTTCGGCAACGTCACTGTCCGTCATCGGCGTGGACAGCGCCATCAGGCCATAACTCGCGGCCATGACGCCCCGGTTCAACAGCGAGAGATTGAAAGCATTCAACCGCTGAGCCTCGGTCGTGTCGGGAAGCGCGCTGCGATAGTCGGAGACTTCCCGCGCGGTCAAATGCACCTTCAGCAGCGAACCGCACCCGACGACACTCCCCGGTACGCCATGCCGGCGCAACGAAGCCCGCATCCCATCCCGCACCGCATCGCCGATCGCATCGAGACGGGCGAACGCTTCCTGATCGAGCAGCTTCATCGCCGCAAGGCCCGCGCGCATCGTCATCGGATTCGCCGAGAACGTGCCCCCGTGCGGCAACGCCGGCTTGCCGCGCAGCGGGCTGAACACGTCCATGACGTCGCGCCTTCCGCCCACCGCGCCGACCGGAAACCCGCCGCCGATGACCTTGCCCATCGCCGTCAGATCCGCCTCGACGTTCCAGAACGGTTGCGCGCCGTGATAGCCGATGCGCAACGTAATCACTTCGTCGAAAACCAGTAGCGCGCCGACCTTGGTGCTCGCCTCGCGCAGCGCGCGAATATAGTCGCTCGTTGCGGGAACGAGACCCGCGCGATTAGGCATCGGGTCGACCAGCACGCACGCGAGTTCGTCGCCATGCTGTTCGATCAGACGTCGCGCCCCTTCGGGATCGTTGAACGGCAGGACGATCACATCATTGGTCACACCGCGCGGCGTTCCCGCGGCGTACGCGACCGAAGCGGGCTGCACGCCGCCCCAGTTTTCCGGCGTCGGATCGAGGCTGATTTCCGAGTAATCGTAAGAGCCATGGTAAGCACCTTCCACCTTGGCGATCTTTGCGCGGCCCGTGTAGGCGCGCGCCGCCTTGAGCGCATTCATCACCGCTTCCGTGCCCGAATTCATGAACCGCACGGTTTCGACTGATGCAATGCGCTCGCAGAGCAACTCGGCCAGTTCGATCTCCGATTCGGTCGGCATGCCGAATGCCGTGCCGAGTTCGAGCTGCTCCTGTATCGCCGCCTTGATCGCGGGATGTCCATAGCCGTGAATCTGCGACGTGAAATTGTTGATGCAGTCGATGCGGACAACACCGTCTGCATCCCACACGCGACACCCCTCGCCGCGCACGGCATACACGGGATGCGGCTTCATGAAAACCGTCGTGCGGGTATTGCCGCCCGGCAGAGAACGTTGTGCCCGTTCGAACAGGGCGCGTGATGCGGACGAATCGGCTGGATATGTCATGATTTGATGGATCTGATTGCGTGACGTAAGAAGAAAATGCGACGCGCGCGACCTGCTGTGCGCCGCGCTCCGGGTTACGAAAACAGCGCTTCGGCCAGTTCGCGCGTGTAATAGCCGAGTTCGATATCGGCCTCGAGCGCATCGCGCGCGCGCTCGCCGGGATTGCCGAAGCCGCCGCCGCCCGGCGTGAACACCTCGACGATATCGCCCGCCTTCAGCACGATGCCCTGATCCTTGCTGACGTGAGGCGGCTCATACGGCTCGCCGTCGCGATAGATGACGATGCGCGTCTTGCCGCCGTCCTTGCCGCCGCGCGCGCCCGGCGGCCCGAACCGGCCGTGGTCCATCACCATCGACGCCTTCGCCGTGCCGCGCAGCAGACGCAGGCGGAAATGAATCCCCATGCCGCCGCGATACGTACCCGCGCCGCCCGATCCTTCATGAATCGCATATTGCTCGAACAGTATCGGATAATTCTGCTCCAGAATTTCCACGGGCTGCGACTTCGAAATGCCGATGGTCGAGCAGCCGTTCGTCAATCCGTCGCCGCCTGAATAGCCGCCATAGCCGCCGCCCGAAATCGCATACATCACGTACGAGCGGTTGCGTTCGGGATCGTGGCCGCCAATCGCGAGATTCGCCGTCGTGCCGGCCGGCGCCGCGAACAGCAGATCGGGCAGCGCATCGACCAGCGCATGAAACACGGCCTCGGCGATGCGCTGGCTCACTTCGGCCGCGCAGCCGGATACCGGGCGTGGATATTGCGCGTCGAGAAACGTGCCGACCGGATCGAGCACCTCGATCGGCGCGAACGTTCCCGCGTTGATCGGCACGTCCGGAAAGATGTGCTTCATCGCGAGGTACACCGATGCCTTGGTGGTCGCCAGCACGCTGTTCATCGGCCCCTGGCACGGCGGACTCGATTGCGACAGATCGAACGTCAGCGAGTCGCCCCGTTTGGTGACCGTGAGATCGATGACGAGCGGCTCGTCGACCACGCCGTCCGAATCGAGATACGAGCGGCCGCGATATTCGCCGTCCGGAATCTGCCGGATGCAATCGCGCATCTGTGCCTCGGAGCGATCGTTGAGCGCCGCGATCGCCGCTTCTATCGTGTCCTTGCCGTAACGATCGAGCATTTGCGTCAGACGTTCCGCGCCGATCGTCAGCGCCGCGGCCTGGGCCTTGATGTCGCCGATCCGCTGCTCGGCAATGCGGATGTTCGACATGATGATCGACAGCAGCTCCTCATCGAGCTGACCTTCCTTGAAGAGTTTGACGGGCGGCAAGCGCAGGCCTTCCTGCTCGATCTCCGTCGCGTGCGCGGAAAAGCCGCCCGGCACCATGCCGCCGATGTCGGGCCAGTGGCCGGTATTCGCGAGCCACGCAAACAGTTCGCCACGATAGAAGAACGGCATTGTGAAACGCACGTCCATCAGGTGCGTGCCGCCCATATACGGATCGTTGATGACGAAGATGTCGCCTTCGCGAATCTCCTTCGCACGCCGGATCACTTCCTGCGTCGAGAACTGCATCGTGCCGACGAAAATCGGCAGGCCGTAATCGCCTTGTGCAATCAGGCGCCCCGTCTCGCGATCGTAAATGCCGTTCGAACGGTCCTGCGACTCCGAAATCACCGGCGAAAACGCAGCCCGGCAAAACGCCAGATCCATTTCGTTGCAGACCTGCTGCAACCCGCTTTGAATAACGCTGAGGGTGACCGAATCGATGGTCTTCATAAGAGCCTCTTTTATCCAGCAACTTTCACGATGAGATTGCCCGCGCTATCGAGTTTCGCGGTATTGCCCGGTTCGAGCACAGTGGTCGAATCGAGCTGCTCGACGATTGCGGGGCCCGCGAATTCGCATTCGGGCAGGCGTTCGCGGCGAAAGACCGGTGTGTCGTGCCAGCCGCCCTGCTCGAACCACACCGGCCGGATGCCGACTCGCGCATCGGCAAGCGACGCTACGGGCTCGGCTTTCGCGAGCGTGCCGAGGTCCGGCACGTAGCGCTTCGCGACGATGCTGGTGTTTAGCGATACCAGTACCGGCCGCAGTTCGGACAGCTTGACCTTGAAGCGCTGCCAGTACGCTTTCTCGAACGCTTCGGCCAGCTCGGCGCGCGTCGCCTGCTCGCGGAGAATGTCGACGACCAGCAGATGGCTTTGCCCCTGGAACTGCATTTCCGCCGTGTAGCGCAACTCGATGTCGAACACGGCGATGCCGCTTTTCTCGATACGCTGGCGCCCTTCCGCGGTCTGGTGCGCGAGGCTGGCTTCGAGGTCGGCGTCGTCGATGAGACCCAGCGGTTTGTTGAACGACTGCACCAGATCGTGACGCACATCGGCGACGAGGCAGCCGAGCGCATTGGTCAAACCCGGTCGCACGGGAATCAGCACGGTCGGGATGCCGAGCTCGCGCGCAAGCGCCGTCGAATGCAGCGGCCCCGCGCCGCCGAAACCGAACAGCGCGAAATCGCGCGGATCGTAACCGCGCGCGAGACTGACGAGCCGGATCGCATTCGCCATATTCTGATTGCCGACGCGCAGGATCGCCGCCGCCGCGTCATGCACGCTCAGACCGAGCGGCTCCGCGACTTCCTTGCGAATACAGTCGGCGACGAAATCCATCGACACCTTGTTGTCGACGCTCAGGAGCTTGTCGGGATTCAGACGGCCGAGAACGAGATTGGCGTCGGTGATGGTCGGCAACGTGCCGCCCCGTCCATAGCAGATCGGGCCCGGCATCGAGCCCGCGCTTTCCGGCCCGACCTTAAGGATGCCGCCCGCGTTCACGCGCGCAATCGAGCCGCCGCCCGCGCCGACCGTATGCACGTCGACCATCGGCACATGGATCGGCATCGCGTATTCGAGTTCGAGTTCGCTCGAGACTTTCGGCACGCCCCCTTCGATCAACGCCACGTCGGACGAAGTGCCGCCCATGTCGTAAGTAATCAGGTTCGGAAAACCGCACACGCGCGACACGTGCGCGGCGGCCATCACGCCGGATGCGGGTCCGGACATCACCGTGTTGACGGCCGTGCGGCTTACCGCGCGGGCCGGCACCGTGCCGCCATTGCCTTGCATCACGAGCAGATCGGTGCCGAAGCCCGCGTTCTGCAATTCGTCCTGAAGCCGCCGCACATAGCGGTCGAGAATCGGCTGAACCGAGGCGTTGACCGCGCCCGCCGTACCTCGCTCGTACTCGCGAAACTCCGCCGTGATCTGATGGCCCGCCGTTACATATTCGTTGGGCCAATGCTCGGCGGCCAGTTCGAGCGCGCGCTGTTCATGCCCGGGATTCGAATAGGCATGCAGAAAGTGGATCAGCAGCGACTCGGCGCCCTGCTCGACGAGTCGATTCATGGCCTCGATAAACTGCCGCTCGTCGAGCGGCGTCACCACGTTGCCCGATGCATCGCAGCGTTCGTCGACTTCGACACGCAGGTTACGCGCGACGAGCGGCACGAAGTTGCCGCGTAGACCGTATGCGGTCGGGCGCGTGCGGCGCCCGAGTTCGAGCACGTCGCGAAAGCCGCGCGTCGTAATCAGGCCGACTTTCGCCAGCTTGCGCTCCAGTACCGCATTGGTCGTCGTGGTCGTGCCGTGCACGATGCTGCTGATGGTGTCGAGCGCGACACCGGTCTGTTCGAGCGCCTGCAATACGCCACGCGCCTGATTGTCCAGCGTGCTCGGCACCTTGGCGAGCCGCACGTCGCCCGTGCTGTCGTCGATGAGCACGAGATCGGTGAACGTACCCCCCACATCGATTCCGACCGTAGTCGTCATTACGTTTACTCCAGGATGAATGACTTGATGAATGTCCGTTACGGCATGCCCGAGCTCGCGGACCCCGCTTCGCCGATATTTATTAGCCATCCGTAATATTTACCGGATGGTTCGCCCTTTTCTCATCGGGCGAACCGGCGCTATCGCCGGTTCGCCGCGCCGTTGCTATTTGCCGAGGTAGGCCTCGCGAATGCGCGGATTGTTCGCCAGCTCCTTCGACGAACCGGCAATCGCAATGCTGCCGTTCTCCAGCGCATAGGCGCGCGCCGCCACCTTGAGCGCGAGCACCGTGTTCTGTTCGACGATCACCATGCTCAGGCCTTTGCGGTTGATCGCGCCGATCCGCGCGTAGACGTCTTCCGCGAGACGCGGGGCGAGGCCGAGCGACGGCTCGTCGAGCATCAGCAGACGCGGGCGCGACATCAGTGCCCGGCCGATCGCGAGCATCTGCTGCTCGCCGCCCGACAGCGACCAGCCGAGTTGCGTGCGCCGTTCGGCAAGGCGCGGGAACAGGTCGTGGACCCATTCGAGATCCTCGGCAATTTCCGCCTTCGTCGAGCGATGCGCGGTCGCGCCGACCAGCAGGTTCTCGATCACCGTGAGACCGGGGAAAATACGGCGCCCTTCAGGCACATGCGCGATGCCGAGCCGCACGCGCGCTTCCGGCGTGCGTGCGCCGAGTTCGCCGCCCTGATACTGGACGCTGCCCGATTTCAGCGGCACCAGCCCGGAGATCGCGCGCAGCAGCGTCGTTTTGCCCGCGCCGTTCGCACCGATCAGCGCAATCGCCTCGCCTTCGCGCACTTCGATATCCACGCCGCGCAGCGCGCTGATGTCGCCGTACGCGACCTTAATCTGGTTGCACTTCAACATGTTCGTAACCGGTTCCCAAGTACGCTTCGAGCACGCGAGGATCGCGCTGGATTTCGGCGGGCGTGCCCTCGGCGAGTTTTTGCCCGAAATTCAGCACGACGATCCGCTCGGCCAGGCGCATGACCATGCTCATGTTGTGCTCGATCAGCAGGATCGTCAGGTCGTGATCGGCTCGCAATTGCCTGAGCCGCGTCATCAGCGCCTCGACCTCGCCGAGATTGAGACCTGCGGCGGGCTCGTCGAGCAGCAGCAAACGCGGACGGCCCGCCAGCACCTTGGCCATTTCGACGAGACGGCGATTGCCGTAGGACAGCGAATCGATGCTGCGCGTGGCGAGCGACGCGAGTCCGAAGCGTTCGAGCATCTGCAGCGCGGCGTCGCGCCACGCCGCTTCCGCGTGACGGCGCGACGCGAACGAACCGGCCGGCGCCGGCGCGATAGCCGCGCCGAGCATCACGTTCTCGACCACGCTCAGGCGCCGGAACAGCTTGCCGTTCTGGAAGATGCGTCCCACCCCGCCACGCACGATGATGTCGGGCCGCATCCCCGTGATGTCCTTGCCGTCGAACGCGACGCGTCCCGCACTCGGCTTGTAGAGACCGGTGAGCGCGTTGAGCAGCGTGCTCTTGCCCGCGCCGTTCGGCCCGATCACCGCGAGCAGTTCCCCCGTGTCGATCCGCAGATCGACGTCGGCAAGCGCCTTCAGGCCGCCGAACGTCACGCTCAAACCATTGGCTTCGAGTAGCGGCATTATTTTTCCTCCGCGATCGGATCGAGCCGTGGCGAGCGCTGACGGCGCCGGAACACGGGCAGCCGCGCGAGACTGACGAGGCCGTCGGGCAAAACGATCAGGACGACCAGCACCAGTACACCGAAGATCAGCAGATACGCGTTGCCGGCGCCGCGCAGCAACTCGGGCAGCAGCGTGACGCCCACCGCGCCGATCACCGCGCCGACGATCGAGCCCGCGCCGCCGACCACCAGCATCGACAGATAGAGAATCGATTGCACGTACGAGAAGTCGTCCGGCGAAACGAAGCGGTTGTGGACCGCGAAGAGGCATCCGGATACGCCGGCAAATGCGCCGCCTATCGCAAACGCCGCGGCCTTCGCGCGCGTGACGGCGATGCCGCTCATGCCGGCCGCCATCTCGTCGTCGTTCACAGCGATCATGCTGCGGCCCAGGTGACTCGTGCGGACGGCTTGCGTCAGCGCACACAGCGCAACCAGCACGACGGTGGCAAACAGGTACAGTCTCGCGTCGGTGTCGAGCGCGAACGATCCGAGCGTCAGCGAGGGAATGCTGGCGATGCCGTCCGTGCCGCCCGTCAGGCTGGTCCAGTTCGACACGACGATGCCGAAGCTGACGTTCAGCCCCAGCGTCGCGAGCGCGAGATAGTGACCTTTCAGACGCAGCAGTACGATGCCCACGACATAGGCGAACGCGCCGCACAGCGCCACACCGGCCATGCTCGCGAGCCATGGACTCCAGCCCGCCTGGGTGGTCAGCACAGCCACCGTGTACGCGCCAATGCCGATGAACGCCGCCTGCCCGAGCGAAATCAGACCTGCATAACCGAACACCAGATTCAGGCCGAGCACGGCGATCGATGCGATGGCGGCCGTGGACAACAGCCGCACCATATAGTCGGAACAGAACGCCGGCAGCGCGAGCGCCACGGCCAGCGCGACGCCAACCGGTACAGCCGACAGAAAGCGTGAGCGGTTCATCCGCGATCTCCAATTCTTTCGCCGAAGATGCCCTGAGGACGCACCAGCAGGAAGGCGATCATCACGCCGAAGGCCAACAGGTCCTTGTAGGTCGACGTGAGATACGAGGCGCCGAGAATCTCCACGAGACCGACGAAGAGTCCGCCGAGAATCGCGCCCTGCACGCTGCCGAAGCCGCCAATCACCGTCGCCGCGAACGCTTTGAGCGCCACCGGTTCTCCCATGTTGACGTCGGCAAACCACATGGGGCCGACCAGCAGGCCCGCAAACGCCGAACACGCAGCCGCTAGCGCCCAGGTGACGACCAGCGTCAGCGTGACCGGCAAGCCGATCAGACGCGCCGCTTCGCTATCCTGAGCGATTGCGCGCATCGAGCGACCGATACCGGTGCGATAGAGCAGCGCGTACAGCGCCGCGATCAGGAGCGCGGTGATCACGATGGTGGCGAGCGCGTGCATGCTGATCGCCGCGCCCGCAATCGATATCGCGGTGTCGCCGAACGGGGACGGCAGGCGCGCGGGCCACGGTCCCCAGATCAGCAGCGCCGCGTTCTGCATGACGATGCCGATTGCCACCGTGCCGATGATGACCGAGACGACGGGCCTCTTGCGCAACGGCAGATGCACGCCGAGAAAGAACAGCACGCCGAACAGCGCCATGCCGATCACCGCGGCGAGATAGCCGAGCGCGATCGGAAAATGCGCCTGCACGATGGCCGCGACGCCGAAGAACGTGCCGAGCATGACGAACTGGCCCGCAGCGAAATTCACGACGCCCGTCGCCGAATAGACGATGACGAAGCCGAGCGCGGCAAGCGCATAGACGCTGCCGAGCGCGACGCCGTTCACCAGGAGTTGAAGAAGCTGTTGCATGATCCGGGTCCGCGGGACAGGGAAACGCGCGTGAACGCGGCGAATGGAAATGGCGCCTCGCTCGGCATCACTTGCTCGTGATCTGCTGGATCAGTTGCATGTCCTTGGTGCCGGGTGCGAACTTCACGATCGACACGTCATGCACGCCGTTGCCCGCGGCATCGAACGTATAGATGTGCGCCACGCCCTTGAAGTCCTTCAACGTGCGCAGATAGTCGCGCACCTTGACCGGATCGGTGCCGACTGTGCGCATCGCCTGCGCCATCATCATCGCGCCGTCGTAATAGGCGGCGGCATACGGATCGGCGTCCACGCCGTAGGCGGCCTTGAACCGCTTGAGGAACGATTGCGCCGCGGGCTGCGAGGTCAGCATCGCATCGACGACGCCGTAGACGCCTTGCAGATCGTCAGGCGAAATCAGTTGCATCGCGGCCGGCACGAACGCGGCCGACGACGAAACGACCGGCGTCTTGAGGCCGAGCAGGTTGATCTGATGCAGCAGCAACGCGCCGTCCTGCGGATAGACGAACAGGAGGATCGAATCGGCGCCCTTGTTCTTCAGGGACAGGATCTGCGCGGACATGTCCTTGTCGTTCTGGCCATAGGCTTCGGCGCCCACCACCGTAATCCCCGCTGCCGCAAATGCCTTCTGCGCGGCCTTCGCGCCGCCCTGGCCGAAGTCGTTCTGGATGTAGAGGATGCCGGGTTTCGTCGAGTGCAACTGTTCGTGCGCGTAACGCGCCATCGCCTCGGCCGTCAGGCCGTCGCTCGGACGGATGCGGAACATCCACGGGTTCTTCTGCTCCGCGACGATGTCGGCACCGCCCGCGTACATGGCCGGACGCTGCGCCTTCAGCACTTCCGGGCCGACCGCGACGTTCTGCGTGCTGTAACTCGTCAGGAATACGAAATCGGGCTTCTGCTCCTGCACGACCTTGATGAACGCGTTGATCGCAGTGCCGTTCGACGCCTGCGCATCCTGGAACGACAGGCCGACCTTGCGACCATTGATACCGCCGCCCGCGTTGATGTCCTGCTCCGCCAGCTTGAGCGCATCGACATAGCCCTTGCCCGTCAGGGACAATGCTCCCGTCATCGGCGCTGTCACGCCGACGGGTATCTGCTGGGCCCATGCCGCGCAAGGTGAAACGGCTGCGCCAGCGGTGAGCCATGCACAGGCGATACGAAGTGACATTGCGCGCTTCAGGTACGTGATCATCGTTGGATCTCCAAGGGCTAGCGATTTATTGCGGTGTCTCGATTTTCGAAATATAGTTTCGATTTACGATTCATGGTGCGTGGCCAAATAAGCGTTGTCAAGCCAGGCAACGCCCTTTAATCCATCAAAAATCAGGAAGAACGACATGCCGGGTCTGGACGACGCCCCCCCGCTCGAGCGCTACATGCGCATCCTTGAATTGCTGGCCGGCTTTCCGGACGGTCTATCGCTGTCGGAAATCACGGCCATGCTGGGCTTGCCGAAACCGAGCGGTCACCGGCTGCTCAAGTCGATGCTGGAATGCCGGCTGGTGGAGACGAGAAAAGGGGGGGCGACGAGCTATCTGGTCGGCGCGCGGATGCGCCGCCTCATCTACGCCACGACGAAGAATGCGTGGCTGGACTCCGTGGTGCGAGGCTATCTGCGCGAACTCGTGCAGGAGACGGGCGAAACGGCCTACATCACGAAACTGGAGCACGGTGTGGTCCGCTCCATCCTCACGGAAGCACCGGACACGCCATGGCGCGGTTATGTGCTGCCCGGCAGCGAGATGCACGTCTTCAATGCCGCGACGGCTAAAGCCATCGCCGCCTATCAGGATGCCGAAACGGTTGAGCACCTTCTCGCCCAGCCGCTCACGCAAAGGACGAGCAAGACCAAGAGCGAAAAATCGGAAGTGATGGCGGATCTGGAGAACGTGCGTGCACGGGGATACGCAACGTGCCTGGGCGAGGTCGACGAGGGACTGGCGGCCATCGGCGTCCCCCTGATGCTCGGACGCGGCGAGGTCATTTTCAGCCTCGGCATTACGGGGCCCTATCGCCGGGTGGTGGACCAGGGAATCGAAAAGCTGGCTGAAACAATGAAGCGATACGCGGCGGAGATGTCGGCGGCGATTACCGTGGGGTTTGAAAAGCAGCGGGAGAGTTGAGGCAGGGCCCGGAGAACGACTCTCATCGCTTCGGATCATGGCGCACAACAGCTGCATCACGCGGATGCGCAGACGCTACTCGGTGTCTTCCAGCATCCGCTGCGCTGCCTTCTCGGCATTCGCTACGTGCAGCCGCGCAAGCTCCTGGGCCGCATCGGCGTCGCGTGCCTTCAGCGCCTTATAAAGCTTGTCGATTTCGCGCAGACTATTGGGCAGCCGGTCCGGATTCATCAACGACGTCGTACGCAGCAGATTGATGCGCGAATAAAGACTGTTAAGGACTTCCCTGACGAGCGTGTTGCCGCAGTTATCGAGCAGCACGCCATAGAGTGCCGTCTTCGCGCGCAGCACGCCGTCCTGGTTCTGCGCGACAGCTTCCGCGCGCAGCTCCTTCGCGACCTCGCCAAAGCGCGCGATTGCATCGTCGCTGGCAAGGCGGGCGAACTCATGCGCGGCGAAACCTTCGAGCAGACCACGCAGCGCGTACAGCTCGCTGGCTTCGTGTTTCGACATGACGGCGACGATCGGCCCCTTGTGCGGCACGTTGCGCACGAGCTTTTCGGCTTCGAGCCTGCGCAGCGCCTCACGCACCGACGTACGGCTCACGCCGAGCGTCTCGCACAATTCCCGTTCGATAAGGCGCGCACCAGGTGCGAAACGCCCGCTTACAATCGCTTGCCGAAGCACATTTTCCACCTGATGACGCAGCGTCTCAGGCCTCACCAGGTCCATGTCTGTTAGCATTATTGTATTCCCGTCCGACAAAATTCAGCCTCCATGATACTTCACCGGTATCGTGACGGACAGCATCCATAGCCCATCACGGCGAGAAACGGCATGCCTTTCAGCGGGTCGGGAGCAGCGCGCCGAGCGGCATGCGCGAACAGATCTCAAGCGCGGCGTCGAACCTCATCACGAGCGGTTCGGCATGCGCGACCTCGACCTGCGCGATCGCGTCATCGCCAATCTGGTCGAGCTGCTTGAACAGCGCGCGCAACGAGTTGCCGTGACCGACCATCAGCACCGACTGCCCACGCACGAGTGCCGGCGCGACGCAGTCGTCCCACAGCGGCAGCACGCGATGCAGCGTATCGCGCAGGCTCTCGGTGCGCGGCAGCGCAGCGGGCGCGGGCATCGCGTCATCGCACAGCGCGCCCACCAGCTTCGCATGCGCGACGGCATCGAGCGGCGGCGGCGCAAGGTCGAAACCGCGCCGCCATTGCCGCACGCATTGCGCGCCATACGCGAGCGCTGCCTCATCTTTTTCCATGCCGGTCAGCGCTCCGTAGTGCCGATCGTTCAGCCGCCACGAGCGAATCGTTTTCGACACCGGCCGGTCGAACGTGTGCAACGCGTGCGTGAGCGTATCGGTGGCTCGTGATAATGCCGACGTAACCGCAAGGTCGAAGTGCAGACCCGCGGCGCGCAACTGCTCACCGACGCGCTGGGCATCCGTCACGCCCTGCGCGGAGAGTCCGACGTCGCTCCAGCCGGTGAAGCGGTTCGCGCGATTCCATACCGATTGGCCGTGTCGCAATACGACAAGCGTGGCGGATTGACTGCTCATGGGGAGCATCGCACGTCAGTTGTAGCCGAGAATCGCGACGGCCCGCACACTCGTGTGCTCGTTGCCGTTCGACGCAAGTGCCGACAGGGGCGGCGATTGCATTGCGCGCCACGCGGAATGGCACGGCCCAGCTGTCTTGCCGGCTACCGATGAAAATGCGGACGAAAACGCGGACGCAATCGCAGAGGTGAATATCGTGCGCGGCGCATCGACATTGTGCGAGTCGGACAGGTCGCCCGGCGCGGCACGCAACGAAAACATCGGCTCGGGTTTTGTGGCATCACGCATGCGGTTTCTCCGGCGCGCCAGCGGCATTCGCCAGCGCGGCTTCGAGCAGCGGCGCGCCCAGTTCCGCGCCGTGGATGCCCGTCACGCTGACGATCTCCAGCAATTCCATCAGTTCTTCAGCCGTCGCTCCATAATGCAGCGCATTGCGCATGTGCAGCTTGAGGCCGGGTACGTACAGATGCGTGGCCGACGCATCGAACGCACAATACATGAATTCCTTGAGCTTCGGGCTCAGCACACCGCTACGCCACGGCACCGAAGAGAATTCGACGTATGCGTCGAACAGGTCCGGATCGAGTTCGAGCAGCCCTTCCCAGCTCGGATGCCAGTAGCCGCGGTTCTTCTCGAACGCGGCTTTCAGCGCCTGCCGCCGCTCGTCGAGTGGGGCCGGGCCGTCGCGCAAGCCCTCTTCTTCCAGAACTTCCAGCAGCACCGGCACGCCGACGTTGCTGGTATGAATACCGATCGTGCTGATCAATTCGAGTACTTCGACCAGTTCATCGCGCGTCGCGCCGAACGATAGTGCCCGCTCGATGTGACGCGCCACACCGGGCGCATAGAGCTGCGTCGCGCAGGCGTCGGCAGCCAGCGCGATGAACGCGCGGGTCTTGTCGTCGAGATGGTTGCGCCGCCGCGGTACGCCGGCGAACTTCAGATACGCGGCGACGAAAACCGGGGCGAGCCTCATGAGGCTGTCCCACTCGGGACTCGCCTGACCGTGCAGGCTCGCGAGTTCGTCGCGCAGGCGTGACAGATCGGGTTGCGGCGGAGTCTGGGTCATGATGTCAATTCCATCGAAGGCTTAACAATATCGGCAACCTCACATCGGTGGCGCGCGCCGGACAGCTTCAGCTTCGCGGCGAACCGGACGCGAAAGTCGGCCCGAACGCAGGCTGGAACATCGACGCGCGCGACGGCACGAACCTCAGCCCCCCACACCCTTCGGATAATCGGCTTGCGCGACCTCTTCCTGCCACGTCCCCTTGCCGATCGACGTCGCGATATGAACCATGTAGCTGCCTTCGCTCGCGCCGTGCCAGTGACGCTCGTTCGGGCCGATGAACACGATGTCGCCCTGGCGGATCGGCCGCGGCTCCTCGCCGTCGAGGCAAATCCAGCCCTGGCCGGCCGTCACCTGCAGCACCTGGCCGTACTCGTGCGTGTGCCAGTAGGTACGTCCGCCCGGTTCGAAACACACCGTGTTGATCGTCACGCCGTTGGTCGCGGGCATCACCGGATCGGCCCAGACCGTCCCCGTGAACGTATCGCCGCGACGCTCGGACATTGCGCCTGCCGCTCTGCCGTGAAAGACTTTCATGCTTTTTTCTCCTTTGCTCCGTCGAACAGCCGGACGCCGCCCGACACGTCGCCGATCGCATCGACGACCCGATTGCTGATCACATCTCCATAGCCGAGCGCGGTGCCGAGCCCGAAGCTCGCGAGCGGCCCCGCCGCGTTCAGCGACATCACACCGAGTTCGCGCACGCGATCGACGTACAGCACGACGTCCTTCGTCATGAGCTTGCCGGTCAGGCCACCTTCGAGATAATCGCCGTCGACGATTTTCGGAAAACGGTTGAGCGTCGCGAAGTTGACACCACTGCTACTGTTCAGCACATCGAGCAGCAGGTGCAGGTCGAGCCCGGCCTTCTTGCCCGCCACCATCACCTCGGCACTCGCAGCCAGGCTCACTGCGTTCAGGAAGTTGTTGAGCAGCTTGGTCGTGTGACCGGCGCCGCTCCCGCCCATGTATGCGACCTTCGAGCTGATCGGCCCGAACGCCCATTGCAGTTCGGCAACCGCTTCGGCCTCGCCGCCCACCATCAGCGTCAGCGTGCCCTTCTCGGCTGCGGCCGCGCCACCCGAAATACCCGCGTCGACGTAACGCACGCCGCGCTCGGCGAAGCGCTTCGCGAGGCGAATCGTCGAACTCGCGGCGGCCGTGCTCAGATCGACGACGATCTGTCCGGCGCGGCAATGCGCGAGCACACCGTCCTCGCCTTCGACGACCGCTTCGACCACCTTGCTGTCAGGCAGCGACAGCATCACGACGTCCGCGTAGCCGACCACTTCGCGCAGCGTGCCGGCAGCCTGCGCGCCGGCTGCTTCGACGCGCTCCCGCGCCGTGTCGTAACCGAGCACCGCGATGCCCGCGCCAACGAGGCGCTGCGCCATGCGTCCGCCCATGTTGCCGAGGCCGATAAAACCTACCCTTTCCTTGTTCATGACTTCCGTTCCTCTGCTTCGCAATTAGAAATCGACATCTTTCGTTTCCGGACCCATCATCGCGCCGATCATGCCGAGCAGCCCGCCCACGCACAGCAGCACGACCGACGTGAGCCGCAGCGGCATGAACGCGCCGAGCCAGTTCATATAGAACGCGTAGAACGACGGGATGATGACCGAGAGGCTGAAGCCGACGCCGAAGCCGGTCGCGCGCACGTCCGTCACGAACCGCTCGTTGATGTACGTGACGATCACGCCCCACGGCGACGTGACGAGCACCGCGAGTACGCAGGTCAGCAGCATGATGGCCGGCAACGACAGTCCGTCCACGTTCGCGAGCACGTACAGCAGCACGGCGCCGAGCGTGGCGATCAGCGGACCGACGATCACGAAGAAGCGACGTCGTCCGATACGCTGCGCGACCAGACCCGAGGCGATGTAGCTGAAAAACAGCACGAAGTACGTGAGCATCAGCGTGGCGGTCATCTGGAAGCCGGTCAGGTGCAGCGTCTTCACGAGCAGCCCCGTGGGCAGGAAGATCGTAATGATGTTCTGCGTGAGCCAGAAGCCCGTCATCATCACCAGCACCTGCAGCAGGTTGCGCCCGCTCTTGCCGCGCAGCAGATCGGAAAGCGGCAGTTTTTCGGTGACCGTCGGCTTGTCGGCGGCCTCGCTCTTCCAGACTTCCGATTCGGCGACCTTGCGCACGTAGTACATCGCGAGCAGGCCCGCGAGCGCCGCACCGAGCACAAACGGAATGCGCCAGCCCCATTGCGCGTACGGCGAATTCATGCCGCTCAGCGGAAAGAGCGCGAACATCAGCATCGCAACGAGGTTGATCGTCACGTACGCGGCCGGAAATCCGGCAATGATGAAGCCGCCGACGAAACCACGCTGCTCCTTCTTCGCATACTCGATCGCGAGCGGCATCGCACCGGTGTAGCCGCCGCCGAGAAAGATCCCGTCGACGAACCGCAGCAGCACCAGCAGCCAGTACGACGCGATGCCGATGTGCTGATAGCCAGGCAGAAGCGCGATCAGCAACGTCACCACGCCGAAGCCCGACACCGACCAGATCGAGGCCTTGCGACGCCCGATGCGGTCCGCGATCATGCCGAACAGCAGCGAGCCGACCGGCCGTCCGAGCAGCGTCGTGATGAACACCAGCGATGCGAGAATCGCCTCCATGCCCGCCGACAGATGCGGCGGCTGAAAATAGCCGAGTACGGGCGAAAGCACCACCACCGGCAAATAGATATCGAACATGTCGATGAATTCGGAAAAGAACGCGCCCTTGATCGCGTTGCGTCTCTTCGTTTCGATCGACTGTTCGCCCTCCGACTCTACGACGTCATGCGCAGTCAGCGCTTTCATGGCTGTCTCCATTCGTTATGCGCACCGCGCGCGGTGCGGGTTCTCCCTGCGTTACCCCGTGGCTTTCGTGTGCTTTTTTGCCGGATCAGGAAGCCGCCGCTTCGGCTTCGTATGCCTTGATCGCCTCGCTCGCGACGCGAAACGCCGCCAGCGCGAGCGGCGCGCCGCAATACGCAGCCGCCTGCATCAGCACCGCGCGGATCTCTTCCTTCGTCACGCCATTGCGCAGCGCGCCCTTTACATGCACCGCCAGCTCGTGGTGCTGGCTCATCGCGGTGAGCATGCCGAGGTTCAGCATGCTGCGCGTCTTGAACGACAGCGTCGGGTCGCCCCAGATGTCGCCCCAGCAGCTTTCGGTGACGAACTTCTGCATCGGCCGGTTGAAGTCGTCGGCATTCGCCCACGATTTCTCGACGTGCGCGGCGCCGAGCACTTCCTTGCGGTTGTTGAAGCCTTTGTTGAAACGGTCGTTGGTATCCATCGCGATTCCTCAGTAGTTCAGACTGTTTTTAAAACGGTGCGCCAGGCAGGCATGATGCGAACCGGTCTGCGCGCGGAAATTTTCACTCTGCGCCGTAACCGACCATCGCCTTGGTTTCCAGGTATTCGCGCAAGCCGGCTTCGCCCCACTCGCGCCCGTTGCCCGAGCGCTTATAGCCGCCGAAAGGCGCCTGGAAATCGGCGGGCGGGTAATTCAGATGTACGCCGCCCGCGCGCAACGCGCGGCCCACCTTGCGCGCACGCGCGAGATCGGCGGATTGCACGTAGGCCGCGAGACCGTAGTCGGTGCCGTTCGCGATCGCGATCGCCTCTTCTTCCGAGTCGTAGGGAATCATCGACAGCACCGGCCCGAAGATCTCCTCGCGCGCGATCGTCATGTGCGGCGCGACATCGGCGAACACTGTCGGGCGCGCATAGTAGCCCGCGTCGATGCCGTCCGGCCGTCCGATGCCGCCCGTGACGAGGCGCGCGCCTTCGTCGATACCGGTCTGGATCAGCGCCTGCACACGCTTGAACTGACTCGCGTTGACAAGCGGGCCGAGCTGCGTCGCCGGATCGTCGGTCGGGCCGGTGCGATACGCCTGCGCCGCGTGCTTCGCGATCTGCGCCGCGTCGTTCATCAGATGACGCGGCACCAGCATGCGCGTCGGGATCGAACACGACTGGCCCGAATTCGTAAAGCACGCTGCCACGCCGCGTGTAACCGCCTGTTCGAGATCGACGTCGTCGAGCAGGAGGTTGGCGGACTTGCCGCCGAGTTCCTGCGCGACGCGCTTCACGGTCTCGGCCGCCGATTGTGCGACCAGCACGCCCGCGCGCGTCGAGCCGGTAAACGACACCATGTCGATGTCCGGATGACTCGCAATCGCCGCGCCGACACCCGGACCATCGCCATTGACGAGATTGAACACGCCGGCGGGCACGCCCGCGTCATGCAGCACTTCCGCGAACGCCAGCGCGCTGAGCGGCGAATACTCGCTCGGCTTGAGCACCATCGTGCAGCCCGCGGCCAGCGCCGGTGCGATCTTCACGACGATCTGATTGATCGGCCAGTTCCACGGCGTGATGAGTCCGCAGACGCCGATCGGTTCCAGCACGACACGCGTATTGCCGCGCTGTTCCTCGAATTCGAAACGCTCGAGCACCTCGATCAATGCGTTCAGATGCGCCGGTCCGCGCGCGGCCTGACCGTTGCGCGCAAACGTGATCGGCGCACCCATTTCGCGGCGCATCAATTCGGCGAATTCGTCGTAACGACGTTCGTAGACGGCGACGACGCGCTTGAGCAACGCCACCCGCTCGGCCACGCTGGTCGCGGACCACGCCGGAAATGCGCGGCGCGCGGCGGCGACCGCGCGATCGACATCGGCCGCGTTGCCGAGCGCAAGCTTGTCGAAGACCTTTTCCGTCGATGGATCGACGAGGTCGAACCAGACGGCGGACGCGGGTTCGACCCACTGTCCGTCGATATAGAACTGTGCAGCATGTGACATGACAGGCTCCAGAATCGGTGAATCGGAAGGCGGCCTCAGGAAGCCGCGCCGGGCAACAGCCGGTACATTTCGGTGTGATCGGTCACGGGCGTCGACTGCTGTGCCGCTTCGTTCCACACCTCGATGCAGGCCGTGCCAAATGTCATCGGATGGCCGACCGCCTGCGCGAGCGCATACGCGATCTTCAGATCCTTGTTCATCAGCTGCAGCGCGAAGCCCCACGCAAACGTGCCGCTCAGCATGAACTGCTTGACCTTGTTTTCCGACGTATTGCTGCGCCCCGACGACGCGTTGAGCACGTCTGTCATCACAGCCGGCTCGATGCCGAAACGGCTCGCGATCTGCAGCGCCTCGACCGTCGCGGTCAGTCCCGCCGCCGACACATAATTGTTGAGCGCCTTGGCCGCATGACCGGCGCCCGCGCCGCCGATATGCAGCACGCTCGCGCCCATCGCATCGAGCAACGCCTTGCAGCGCGCAAGCACCTGCGCGTCGCCGCCGACGAGAATCGCGAGCGAGCCCTCCTTCGCGCGCTTGACGCCGCCCGACACCGGCGCATCGAGATACGCAAGGCCGCGCGCTTCGAGCGTCCTGCCGAGTTCGCGCGAACGCTCCGGTTCCGACGAACTCATGTCGATGACGACAGCGCCCCGCGCGAGTTTCGCGGCCCAACCGTCGCCGAGCACCACGGCCTCGACAATCGCCGAGTTCGGCAGCATCGTGATCAATGCATCGAGCGATGCCGCGTTGTCGTCATTCAGACGCTGCGCACCGGTTTGCTCGGCGAGCGCGGCGGCGCGTGCGGCGTCAGCGTCGGCGATGAACAGTTCGAAGCCGGCTCTGCACAGGCACTGCACCATCGGCGCGCCCATCATGCCGAGACCGACGAAACCGATCCGCTTGAGTTGTGTCATTGCGAGACCTCGTCTAGCGCAGCGCCGAGAATGCGGTCGGCGTCAGAAAATGATTTTCGATACGCTCGACGATCGGCTTCTCGGCTTCCGTCGCCGCGCGTTTGACGATCCAGTCGGGGTCGGACTGGAACGCGTTCCACTTCTGCTCGCGCTCGGCGAGACTTTCCCACTTGAGCATGTAGGTCAGCGCGTGGTTACTCGGTCCGATCAACGTGGTCCAGAAACCGAGCTGCTCGATGCCGTATTTTTCGAAAAAGCCGAGCGTGGTCGACGTGAAGCGATCGAGCAGTGCCGGCAAGCGCATCGGCGCGCAGTGGTAAATACGCATTTCAACGATCATGAATAACCCCTGTTTGATCCGGTACGATGGGCCGGAAGTCCGGCCAGATGCCTGTTTGCGGAAGTGATTGCGAGGCGCTCAGTCGGCGAGCCCCTCCGACGACGACCAGCGCTCGACGTATTTGACGAGTTCGGTCATGTCACGCTTCGCGCCGTCCTGCATCGCCGCGTAGTTCCACACCTGACGCGCGACGCTGCCGACCCACATCGGCACGCCGAGCGCCTGGCATTCGTCCACCGCGAGGCCGATGTCCTTGCACACGCTGCCGACCGGAAAACCGAAATCGAAGCCGTGTGTCAGCACGTGTTTCGGGAATTTGTCCATCGTCGCGCCGTTCTTGCCGCTGCCCGAATTGATCACGGACATCATCACTTCGGGATCGAGGCCGCCGCGCATGCCGGCAACGAACGCTTCCGACGTGATCGCAAAAGCAGTCGACGACAACATGTTGTTGAGCAGCTTCAGCAACTGTCCCTGCCCTGGCTGATCGCCGACGACGAACACCTTGCCGAACACGTCGAACAGCGCGCGAACCTCGTCGAGCGCGGCCGGCTTGCCCGCCGTCATGATCGCCAGCGTGCCTTTCTTCGCGCCCGCAGCGCCGCCGCTTACCGGTGCGTCGACGGTTTCGATGCCCTTCGCGAGCAGAGCGTCGGCCACTTCCCTTTCGATGCGCGAACCGACCGTCGACAGATCGACGAGAATCTTCACCGCGCTACCTTCGATCAGGCCGCCGTCGCCGAGCGCCACCGCCTTGAAAATCGCCGGCGTCGGCAAGCTCGTGAAAACGACGCGCGCGGTGTCGGCCACTTCGCGCACCGACTTCGCCGCGCGCGCGCCGATCGCCGCGAGTTCCGCGACCGCCTGTTCATCGCGATCGAACACGACGAGCGTATGCCCCGCTTCGATCAAACGGCGCGCCATCGGCCGCCCCATCACACCTACGCCGATAAAACCGATCTGCTTGCTGCTTTGTTCGCTGCCTGACATGACTATCCTCATCCGTTGAAAATCGATCGATCGCGCTACTCAGTTCGCGCACGCTAGTTTCATCAGCACCGCCGCATCCGCTTCGCCGTCGAAACGCCACAGCGTATCGATCAGCGGTTGCGGTGCGACCCCCGAGCCGCCGTATGCGGCAAGTTCATGCAGCTTCGCCGCGAGTTCGACGTCGGCGAGTGGCGCGGCGAGACTGCCGCGCGCCGCCTGAATACGCCGCGATATCGTGTCGCCCGAGCGCAGCACGACAGCGACCTGAGCCGACTCGACCGGCCACGACGGATCGTCGATGAAACGCAAGCGCGCGCCGAATGCGCGCAGCGACGGATCGCCCACTGCGCTATCGCTAAACTGCGCGAGGCCGGCCTTGCCCGTCGCGAGCGCGACGGCCACCGCGTGCTGCGCGCTGACCTGCGATTCGCGACCGCTGCGCACAGCCGGCCGGTCGGTACGTTCGCGCAGCAGCGGATGGCCCGTCAGCTCGACCCGTTCGACATCGTCAAGGCTCCAATGCGCATCGCGACGCAGATCGAGACACGCGTCGATCACCGGGTTCAACACCACGCCGCACGGATACGGCTTGTAGGTATTCGACAGCAGCGACCATTCGAGCCCGAGACCGTCGGTCAGTGCCTCGATCTTCGGCTGCGCGGCCGTGACGCGCAGAAAACCGCGCGTGCCTTCGAGCGGCGCATCGGGACCGGAAAAATCGTCGGCGGCGAGCAGCGCCGACAGCAGGCCGTTACGTGCCGCATTGCCTACGCTGATGCTCTTCGACATCGTGCCCAGCGTCTCGACGAGACCGCCCGCCTGCGCGGATGCATTGCCGAGCGCCCACGCGATCTGCCGCGCGTTCAGGCCCAGTACCTTGGCCACGGCGGCGGCCGCGCCGAACACGCCGCACGTCGACGTGATGTGCCAGCCGCGTTGATAGTGCTCCGGCGAAACCGCGTTACCGATGCGGCACTCCACCTCGACGCCGAGCACGAACGCGAGCAGCAGTGCTTCGCCCGTCATCGGCCGTGTTTGAGCGAGCGCTAACAGCGCAGCGGCGACCGGCGCGCTCGGATGAATGATGGTCGGGATATGCGTGTCGTCGAAATCGAACACGTTTGCGCTCATCGCGTTGAGCGCGGCGGCGTTCAGCATGTCGAAGCGTTCGCACCGGCCGATCATGCCCGCACTGCGATCTGCGCCGAAGCGCTGGTAGACGCGCACCGCCTTGTCGAGCGTCGGATCGGTGCAGCCCGCCAGCGCGACCGCCATATAGTTGACGAGCGCGCGCTTCGCTTCGTGCCGCACTGCGGCGGACACGTCGCGCCAGGTCGCCGCAGCAACCCATTGCGCGATGCGTTGCGTCGCATGGCCGGCGTGGCGGTTGGTGCTGCTCCGGCTGGAACTGCTCTCTGACTGTGCTGCCATGGGCGGATTTGTCCTCTACAGTGTGGCGCTTTCGCCGGATCTTTCGCGGAGCATGCGGATGAGCCCGCACAATGCGATCCGGTCTGCTCTGATGGATAACACCGCTGTCCTCTACGGCCTCGTAGCCGATGCCGCACGATCGTCGTTCGGCTGGCCACCTGCTGCAAACGTATTGCCGACTTCGGCCGCGATCGATTCGAGCGAACGCCGCCGCGTTTCCGTGCCGAGTACGCCGACGATCGCGGCCTGCACGAGCAGCGTGCCGACGATCAGCGCCAACACGCCGGCGATGCCGAAGTCCGTGAACGCCGACGCCACCACATACGGCACCACGATGCTCACCGCGCGGCCCACCGTATTCGACACGCCCGAGCCACGCAAACGCAGCTCGGTCGGGAACAGTTCCGGCACATACGTTGCGACGCTGAACGACGACAGCACGTAGATGCAGCAGGTGATCGCGAAACCGAGCGCGGCAATCGCCACTTCCGACTGCGCGAACGGATAAGCGGCGCCAAACCCCGCGCAGATCAGCGAAAACAGCACGATGCCCCACTTGCGGCCGACACGCTCCGCCAGTGCAAAGGCGATCAGCGAACCCACCGGGCCGCCCGCGAACATCACTGCCGTCAGTCCCAGCGAATTCGAGACGCTATGGCCTTGCTTGACAAGAAAAGTCGGAATCCAGCTGACGAACGCGTAGTTGACGACGAACAGCGCGACTAGCACCGTGATGCCGGTAATCGTGCGCGTGAGCAGTCGGCGCGCGAACAGATCGCCGAGACGTCCGTTGTCCCGCGTGTCGGGATGGCGCAGCTGCTGAGCCGCAGCCGCGATCGCCGCGGTTGAATCGACGCCGCATGCGGTCTCGATGTTCGACACGATCCGGTCCGCCTCGGCGACGCGATTGCGCGATGCGAGCCAGCGCGGCGACTCCGGCATCGACTTGCGCAGGAACCACACGACAAGCGCGCCGCAGCCCGCGATCGCGAACATCCAGCGCCAGCCGTAGTGCGGCACGATCAGCCAGCCGAGGAAGGTTGACAGGAACAGCGACGTATTGATGATGAGATTGAGGATCGTGCCGAACCGGCCGCGCCACGCAGCCGGAATGAATTCACTCAGCGTGCCGTAGCCAACGACGATCTCCGCCCCCATGCCGATGCCCATCACGAGGCGGAAGAAAATCAGCCAGTACATCGAAGGCGCAAGCGCCGCGGCAATCGATGCGAAGCCGTAGATGCCGAGATTGAACTGATAGCAGAAACGCCGCCCGAAGCGGTCGCCGAGCAGACCGGACAGCCATGCGCCCGCCATCATGCCGAGGAACGTGACGGACACGAACATCGCGTTGAGCTTCAGCGTGGATTCGCCGCTGTGGATCATTGCGGCAAGCACCGTGCCGGCGATGTAGATGTCGAACGAGTCGAAATACATACCCGCCGCGATCAAGCCAAGCAGCCGCCAGTGATAACCGGACAGCGGCACGCTGTCCAGTCGGTATCCAATACTCGCTTCGTTCTGCATAGGTACTGTCTCCGTCAAAGGCACTTTTCTTGTTGTCGGGTTGCGGCTTCACGCTGCGTCGCTCATCGAATGTGAGCGTTACCATAAAGATCGATTATATTCGCGTAATACAATCGGTCAAGAAGACATTTACCCTGGCAAGATTTTTTCTGCCGATGCACGGAGAAAACACGTACGTATGTTGCAATGCGATTGGAGCGCATACCGGTACAGTACGGCGTGCGTGGCGCCCGCCAGCCGGTATCAGACGCGGCCGTCCACCCCCGCCGTATTCCACTGTCCCGCGCCACCGCTTGGCCTCACGGTGCTCACGATCGCCGAGCCGCCGTCCACCGACAGCACGTCGCCGTTGATATAACTGGACTCGTCGCTGAGCAGGAATGCGACCGCATTGGCGACTTCGTCCGGCGTGCCGACTCGCCGCATCGGCACAGTCGTGCCGCGCTGCACCACATCGCCGCCGGCGCCGGAGCCAGCGGCATTGGCAGCGAACAGCGCGGTCGGCACCAGTCCCGGCGCAACCGCGTTGACGCGAATACCACGCGGCCCCCCGTACATCGCCCCTCCATGCACGATCCCGAGCACACCGTGCTTCGAGGTCTGGTACGGCAACAGGTCGTCACTGCCGAGCAGCGCGCCGATCGATGCGGTAATCACGATCGAGCCCGTACCCTGCTGCACCGCGTATTGACGAAAGGCCGCGCGCGCACCGAGAAACGGGCCGCGCAGATTCACGCGCATGACCGCATCGAATTCGTCGACGCCGATGTCCGGAAAGAGCGCCAGCGTTCCGACGATGCCCGCGTTCAGGTGATGCAGATCGACGCGTCCGAATCTATCGAGCGTCTCGCGCATATAGCGCTCGACATCTTCTTCGCGTGACACGTCTGCCTGAACAGCCAGTGCGTTGCCGGGTTCCGGCAATGAAGCCGCGACCTCCTGCGCCAGTGCGCGCTCGACATCGACCACGACGACGCGCGCGCCGTCCTCGGCGAGCCGCCGTGCGGTTGCCGCGCCGATGCCGCTGCCGGCCCCCGTTACGATGACAACTTTTCCTTGAAGCGATGCAAAGCTCACGCTGTTATTCCTCCATGCAAAAGAAGCGTCCGGCGCAACCGACGCGCCGGGCGCAGAACCTGGCGCCCGTCAGAAGTGATGCCGGATGCCGGCACGCACGACCACCTGTGAATTCGACGCCGATGAGCCGCCGCCATTCGACGCATCGCCCACAGAAGCGGTTGCGTAGACCACGTTGCCGAACGCGTCGAGCGTGCGGCCCGACGCATGCTGATAGCCGCCGACGAGGAACAGGATGGTCCGTTTCGACAGATTCTTGAACGCAGCGACGCTGATCTGGTTGTACTGCGGAGGCGATGACGAACCGTCCACCGAACTGCCGCGCGAATACGCGTACGCCGTGGCAAGCGCGAGCGTCGAGGTGACTTGCCACGACGCAACGGCGCCGCCCGTGTTGAATTTCTGATTGCGATGGAACAGCGAGAACGGCCCCGGCCTGTACTGCACGTTGCTGTAGTTCAAGCCGAGCGTGACCGGGCCGATCACGTAATTCCACGCGGTGCCGATGATCTGCAAGGTTTCCGCCGACGCGAAACCCGCGTTGATCGACGAATTGAAAATGCTGTCCGACGAGCCGACCCACGTGCCGTTCGTCACGTCGTCGGGACCCGTCTTGCTATTGTCCGCACGGTAGTACGCGACGCTGCCCGCGAGCGGACCGCGAGCATAAGCCGCCCCGATACCGTAGGTGCTTTTGTCGTGCATCGATCCCGGCTGTCCGCCGAAACCGTACAACGCCTCAATGGTAAAGCCGCCCATCACGGGGCTCGTGTATTTGACCGAGTTGCTGATGCGCAGGCTATTGTCGAAATCGTCGAGGTCGCCCGGATGCGCTGCAATACCGTTCAGAAAGCGCGTCGGCCCGAGCGGCTCGACGAGGTCGACCAGCGGATCGTACTGACGCCCAAAGGTCAACGTGCCATAGCGCGTATTGCCCAGACCGACGAACGCCTGACGATTGAACATCGTACCGGCCGACGCGAACGCGCCGGTGCCGATATTGAAACCGTTCTCCAACGTAAATACCGCACGATAGCCGCCGCCCAGATCCTCGACGCCCTTCAGACCCCAGCGATCCGCAAAGGTCGAACCGCTGACGAAGCCGAGCTTCGAATGGTTCACCAGCATCGCGGGCCGACCCGCCGCGCCCGGTGTCACGGTAACCGCCTGGTTGTTCGAATACCCGATGCCGGCATCGAGAATACCGTACAGCGTCACGCTGCTTTGCGCGCAGGCCGCGCCGGCGCCCGTGCCGAGCACGAGCGAAGCCAGAATCAGTTTCTTCTTCATCGTTGTTCTCCTGACCGGGAGGTGCAAGTCCACCCCGGTGTCTCCATTGAATGTGATTTTGAGATTTTTATATGTGATCCTAAACACTTAACTGGCGATACAACCTGATGCCACCCGGCATCGTGCGCATCGCAAGCCGATGTGTTTGCGGGCGGACCGTGGCCTGCCCCTTACCGCTGCTACCTGCCCTTTTCCGAACCGCGATCGCATGAACCGCGGCGCGATAACCGCCTGCTACAACTCGACGTAGACGGTGCCGTCTTCGATCCTGATCGGATACGCGCGCACGTCTTCACGCGCGGGAGGACCGATCACCTTGCCGGTGCGGATCGAGAAGCACGACTGGTGCATCGGGCATTCGATCACGTCGCCGTCGACAAAACCATCCGACAGCCGCACCTCGGGCTCGTGCGTGCAGCGGTCGCCGATCGCATAGACTTCGCGGCCCAGCCGGTACAGCGCGATTGGCGTATCGCCGATCAGCAGCGGGCACGGCGTGCCCTCCGCCACGGCGTCGGCCTGGATTGCGGGGTGCCATTCGCTCATCGTGTCTGTCTCCCAGTCGGGCAGCTCAGAGGCCCATTTTTTCGCGGTAGTAGTGATAGAAGCTGCGGATCAGCGTCTCCGTCAGCATGGTTTCCTGCGGCGCGTAATCGCGCCCGCCCATCTCGACGGCCTGCACCGAATCCGGCGCGCTTTGCGCAACTGGCTGCATCAGCGCGAGCACTTCGCTGTCGTCGACCGCGACATAGCCGGCCGGCCCCATCAGATTCGCCTGCTTGATGCGGCGGCTCTGCATCGTCTCGTCGTCGTCCTCGAAGCCGTAGTGCGTCCACGACAGCTCCGTCTGCGATTCCGACTTCGGAATCACATGGCGGATCGCCAGCGAATTTCCATGCTGCTGAAAGAACACCGACGGCAATACCGAGAAATTGATCATCGAACTGTCGCCGAATTCGTCAACGGGCCGCACCATGTCCATGTCCTGCAGCGAGAAATCGCTTTTCAGCGACGCAAGCTGCTGCGTGACTTCGTTCTTCTCGCTCGCGGTAGCGGCCGAATAGGTCGACGCCATGATCGCGTGGCGGCCGCCGAGCGTCGGCACCGCCTTGAACGCGGTATCCGCACGCAGCAGGCCGAAGGTCAGGAAAAAGCTGTGCAGCAGCGTCGCGTGATACGGGTCACGACTGTTCTCGACATACAGTTTCCAGTTGCATGGCAATAGCTGGCGGTTGTAGCCGAGCAGTTTGAGACGGCCGTTGCCGGTTGCGCGATCGATCAGCGCGGCGATTTCGTCACCCAGATAGGCCTCGAGATCCGGTGCCGATTCGTCGAAGGTCGCCCACACGAGACCTTTGCGTTCCTCTACGCGCAGCTTGCGCAGGCCGTGCTCGCCCTTGGCGAAATCCCGCGGCATGCCGCCCTTGCCCATTGCGCCGCGTAAAAACGGCAGGCCGAGCAGGTTGCCCTTCAGATCGTAGCTCCAGTGGTGATAGGGACAAGTGAAGTCCTTCACGACACCATTGTTTTTCCAGCACAGCATCGATCCGCGATGCGCGCAGCGGTTCTCGACCACATTGATGGTGCCGTCTTCATCGCGCACCATCAGTACCGGGCGCGTGCCGATCCAACTGCGTTTGAACGCGCCCGGCTCGGCGATTTCACAGGCGAGACCAACGAAATTCCAGGTGGAGCCTTCGTAGAAGACTTCCATTTCGCGCTTGAACAGATCCGGATCGGAATAGATCCAGGCAGGAATGCGCGCGTCGCGCTGTTCTGGCCAGCGGCGCAACTGCGCGGTGGAAACCGTGCTCGTATTCATTCGGCGTGCCTCGTTAGACGGGATAAATCAACGACGTGCGGATGCGGTAATTGTCGAACACGCAGATCCGCTGACGGAATTTCAGCGCGCCGCCCTCGCGCACGACGCGGTCGATATAGCGGCCAACCAGCAGCAGATGCGCTTCGCGGTCCGACATGCTTTCGAAAATCGCGAAGTTCGCCTGCGACGACCAGCCCTGCGCGTCGATCGCGTTGACCTGCACGCCGTTCACCATATGGCGCAGCACGCGAGGCTCGAACACGGCCGTCTCGCGGATGCCGGCAATGCGGTCGCGGATCATGCCGATGCCCTCGCACTGCATCGTCGACAGCGGCAGTTGCGCGGTATGGTTCTCGAGCGACACCACCCGATACAGGCAATCGTCGGTGAAAAATGTCGACCAGCGATCGAGGTCGAATTCGTCGAGCGCGAATGCATAGTCGTCGTAGAAATCGCGCAGTTCGGCGCGTATCTGCGCACGGCCGGCAGCGTCGAGGTCCTGCATGCTCCCAGGTTGCTGAGTCATCGTTGCGGCTCTCCTTCAGTGGTCCTGATATCTACTGCGTCGCGCCACGCGGCGTTCAGCCGCGCAGCGAGCGGATCTGCGCGTGATACGGCTCCGGATCGATCACGACGTCGACCACGCTCGGACCGTCGGCCGCGAGCGCCGCACTCAGCGCATCGGCCAGTTGCGCCGGATCCTCGACGCGCCAGCCCCTGGCGCCGAAACCACGCACGACCTGCGCGAAGTCGGTGTGCGAATAATCGACCCCGGCATGCGGCAGATCGCGGCGACGCTGCTTGACGCCGATCAGCGTCATGCTCGAGTCGTTGAAAACCACTACCGTCAGCTTGCAGCCTGCCTGCACGGCGGTGGCGAATTCGGCCGCGCACATCATCAGCCCGCCGTCGCCGGTGAAGGCGACCACTGGCCGGTTCGGCTCGGCGAGCGCCGCGCCGATCGCGGCCGGCAACGCGAAGGCCATCGTCGCGAGACCGCGCGAGATCAGCACGTCGCGCGGCGCGTTCGCCTGGAAGTGCGCCATCACGGGCAGCATGTGCGCGCCTGCATCGACAGTGATACGTGCGTTCGCCGGCAGCGCCGCGCAGGCGGCCTCGGTTAGCGACTGCGGCGTAATCGGGCCGCCGCCGTGCGTCAGCGCGCGCGCACGCATGCCTTCCTTCAGCGTGCCGAGCTGCGTGCTGTGCCAGTCGCTGCGTGCAAGACCGACCTCAAGCTGCGCGGCGGCAACGGCCAGATCGCCGATCACGGATGCGACCGGGTTAAAGTAGTGACGCGGGAATGAATGCAGCGCGATATCGAGCACCGGTGTCGTATAGCGCCACGGCTGCGGCGCGAATTCGACCGGGTCCGCGCCGAACAGCACGAACAGATCCGCACTGCGCAGCGTCTCGTCTTCCGCGGCACCACCGATGTACGAGCCGAGCATGAGCGGATCGGCGTCGTGCAATACGCCCTTCGCCTTGTACGTCGCCAACACCGGGCATTGCAGCTTTGCGGCGAGCCGGCGCAAGGCTTCGCTGGCACGCGCCTCGGCCGCCTGCAAACCAGCGATGATCACAGGCCGCCTCGCCGCTGCCAGCACCTTGCGCGCATGCTCGAAGACGGCGGGCCCGGGAGCGGCGGGCACTGGCCTCGCGACCTGCACGGGCACCGCATCGGCCGGCACCGTACCGCGCATGCCCGCGCCGGTGACTTCCAGATAGACCGGTCCGTACGGTGCGCTCAACGCGGTGTCGAGCAACGCGCCGACGGCCGGCAGCGCAACCGGCGTGTCGAGCCGCGCGGCGCCCTTGATCAGCGGCTCCAGCACGCGCGTCTGATCGAAACGCTGATGGCTGATAAAAGCCTGCTCGTGCTCGTAACCGTCGCCGATCAGCACGATCGGCGCGCGGTCCAGCGCTGCATACGCGACACCGTTCACGCCGTTCGCGAGACCGGGGCCGCGCGTCGTCAGCACGACGCCGAGACTGCCGGTCAGTTCGGCCGTGACTGCCGCCATCATCGCAGCCGAGTTTTCCGTGCGCGTCACGACGAATTCGATCCCTGCCTCGTTTGCCGCCTCGATCACATCGAGACTGCAATCGCCGCCCGGCACGCCGAAAATCCGCGTCACGCCGCGAGCCGCCAGTTGTTCGATCAATACCTGCGCACCGGTCCGACTAGACATTCACGTTCTCCCAAATGGAGCGTTGCCGCTCTCGTTGTCGTCCTTCACTCACCGCGCCCGGGCCGCGGGCGTCTGAGTCCGGGCGATCCGCCTGAATACGGAAAAAACTTCGTGTTAGCGCCATCCATCCAAACCCAACCCAGCGCGTAACATTTCACGATCAAACCGGCGACTGCGCGCCGTGCCCGTGCGCCCATGCGCTAGACGCCGAGCAACGCGCCAAGGCGCGCCATCTTCGACGGCAGCTCGGGCGCCGCGAAATGTTCGGCGACCTCGCCGTGCTCCATCACATAGAAACGGTCCGCGAGCGGCGCGGCGAAGCGGAAATTCTGCTCGACCATCAGGATCGTGTAGCCGCGCTCCTTGAGCATGCGGATCATCCGGCCGAGCGCCTGCACGATCACCGGCGCGAGCCCCTCCGAAATCTCGTCGAGTAACAGAATCCGCGCACCGGCTCTCAGGATGCGCGCGAGCGCGAGCATTTGCTGCTCACCGCCCGACAGCCGCGTACCCTGGCTCGTGCGGCGCTCGTGCAGATTCGGAAACACCTCGTAGATCTCCTGCATCGACATCCCTTCGCCATGCTTCGACAACGCGGGCGGCAACAGCAGGTTTTCCTCAACGTTCAGCGACGCGAAAATGCCACGCTCTTCCGGGCAATACCCGACGCCCATATGCGCGATACGATGCGTGGGCCGGCCGATCGCCTCGACCCCGCCGATCCGGATCGACCCCTTACGGGCACCTGTCAGGCCGAACACCGCGCGCAGCAGCGTCGTACGGCCGGAACCATTGCGACCGAGCAAGCTGACCACTTCGCCGTGTCCGACCGTCAGGTCGACGCCATGCAGCACGTGCGACTCCCCATACCAGGCATGCAGGTTGCTGACTTGCAATGCGGCCTCGCTCATGCAACCTCCCTGCGCTGCGGTTCCTGCGGCGCGCCGATATACGCTTCGACAACCAGTGGATCGGTCGACACGGTCTGGTAATCGCCCTCGGCGAGAATCGCGCCGCGCTGCAGCACCGTAATGCGGTCGCTGATACCCGCGACCATTGCCATGTTGTGTTCGACCATCAACACCGTGCGTCCCGCCGACACTTTCCTGATCAGTTCGGTCACGCGTTCGACGTCTTCGTGTCCCATGCCGGAGGTCGGCTCGTCGAGCAGCATCAGTTCCGGGTCCATCGCAAGCGTGGTCGCGATTTCGAGTGCGCGTTTGCGGCCGTACGGCAGATCCGTGACGACGCGATCCGCGAAGCTGCCGAGATCGACTTCCTCCAGCAACTGCATGGCGCGCTCATTAAGCACGTTCAGCGCCCGTTCGCTACGCCAGAACTGGTACGACGTGCCCGTCGCGCGCTGCAAGCCGACACGCACGTTCTGCAACACCGTCATATGCGGAAACACCGCGGAAATCTGGAACGAACGCACAATGCCGCGTCGCGCGACCTGCGACGGCCGTTGCGAGGTAATGTCGATTCCGTTGAACAGGATGCGGCCGGAAGTGGGCGCCAGCGTCTTCGTCAGCAGGTTGAAGCAGGTCGTCTTGCCCGCGCCGTTCGGCCCGAGCAGCGCATGGATATGCCCGCGCCGCACTTTCAGGTTCACGCGATTGACCGCGGTGAAGCCCTTGAAGTCCTTGCTCAGATCGCGCGTTTCGAGAATCAGGTCATCCATGTTGACGCGCTCCCTGCCCACCCGCCTTGCGCGACAACGCCAGCATCGAACCGACGATGCCACGCCTGAACGTCAGCACGCACACCACGAAGATCAGCCCCGTCACCATCGTCACCGAGACGCCGATCTGCCTGAACCAGTCGACATGCGTGGTCTCCGCGAGCAGATTGCCGAAGTCGCCGAGCTTGCTCTCGAGTGCGACGATGACCAACGCGCCGATCACCGGACCGAAATAGGTGCCCATACCGCCGATCAGCACCATCAGGATGACGAGGCCGGACATCGCCCAGTGCGCATCGGTGAGCGTCTGCGTGCCGACCGAGACTGCCTTCGTCGCTCCCGCGAGCCCGGCGAGCGAGGTCGACAGCACGAACGCAAGCAGCTTGTGACGCGTAACGTCATACCCGAGCGACACGGCCCTCGCTTCGTTTTCGCGGATCGCGAGCAGTACCTGGCCGAACGGTGAATGCACGACCCGCAGCATGAGCGCGTAGCCGAGGGAGGTGATTGCAAGCACGACGTAATAGAACGTCATATCGTCGGTCAGATCGAGACCCGCGAGCGTGCCGCGCGGAATCCCCTGCAAGCCGTCCTCGCCGCCGGTAAACGGTGCCTGCAGGAATACGAAGTAAATCATCTGCGCGAGCGCGAGAGTAATCATCGAGAAATAGATACCGTTGCGACGTGCGGCCAGCAGACCGAAGCCCAGCCCCATCAATGCGCCCGTCACGATGCCGGCGACGATGCCGAGCGCAAACGGCCAGTGCAGCGTCGCGAGCACATAGCCGGCGATATAACCCGCGCCACCGAAGAACGCGGCATGCCCGAACGACACCAGCCCGGCGAAGCCGATCAGAAGATTGAACGAACACGCGAACAGTGCGAAGCACAGCACGTTCATCAGAAACAGCGGATAAACGAAATGCGGAGCCAGCAGGAATACGACGACTGCGAAGCCATAAGCGACTTTTCTGTCGATCATCGCGCGAATCTCCCGTGAAGCACATAACGGTCGGATGCATGCATGTTCAACGCTCCTTGCCGAACAGGCCCGCTGGGCGCAGCACCAGTACGATCGCCATAATGACGAATACGACCGTAGCCGACGCCTGCGGATAGAACAGGCTGACCAGCGCTTCCACCACCCCGAGCACGAGCCCCGTGACGATCGCGCCGACGATCGAACTCAACCCGCCGATCACCACCACCGCGAACACCACGACGATCAGGTTCGAACCCATCTGTGGCGACACCTGCACCGTGGGTGCGGCCAGCACGCCGGCCAGTCCAGCGAGGCCCACGCCGAAAGCGTAGGTCAGCGTGATCAGGCGCGGCACGTTGATGCCGAAAGCCTCGACGAGGCGCGGGTTCTCGGTGCCCGCCCGTAGATACGAGCCCAGACGTGTGCGCTCGATCGCATACCAGGTCGCGAAACATACGACGAGGCTTACCGCGACGACCCACGCCTGATACACCGGCAGCACCATGAAGCCGAGATCGGCGGCACCGTTCAGCGCGTCGGGCGCCGAATACGACACGCCCGAGGCGCCATAGAACGACTGCAGCAGGCCTTCGAGAAAGCTCGCGAGGCCGATCATCAGCAGCAGCCCGTACAGGTGATCCAGCTTGTAGAGCCAGCGCAGCATCGTCTTCTCGATCACGACGCCGATCAACCCGACGATCAGCGGTGCGAGAATCAGCATTGCCCAGTAGCTGAGGCCGAGATAGTCGAGCCCCATCCACGTCGCGAACGCGCCGAGCATGTACAGCGCGCCATGCGACAGGTTGATTACATTGAGCAAACCGAAAATGATCGCGAGACCGAGCGACAACATCGCGTAAAACGAGCCGTTGACGAGACCGATCACCAGTTGGGACAGGACAGCCTGTACCGGATAGCCGAAAATTTCCATATCTGATTCCGCAAGCCCGCCGCGTCACTTCCACAACTTGCATTGCGATTCGGCTTTCGTGTTGAATGCCTGATCGCCTGGAATCGTGCGAATCGTCTTGTAGTAATCCCACGGATATTTCGACTCGGCCGGCGTCTTCACCTGGCGTAGATACATGTCGTGCACCATGCGTCCGTCGGGACGGATCGTGCCATGCTTCGTGAACAGGTCGTCGATCGGATGCGTCTTCATGTAGGCCATCACCTTGTCGCCGTCATCGCTATTGAGCGCCTTGACCGCTTTCAGATAAGTGAGCGTGGCCGAGTAGTCGGCCGCCTGCATCGCGGTCGGCATGCGATGCACGATCGCGAAGAAGCGTTTGGACCACGCACGCGATTCGTCATCCTGATCCCAGTACCAGCTGTCCGTGAGATACATGCCCTGGGTCAGATTGAGGCCGAGAGAATTTATCTCGGTGATGTGCGTAAGAATCGCGGCGAGGTGCATCGTCTTGTTGACGCCGAACTGGTTCGCCGTTTTCACCGCATTGATCAGATCGCCGCCGCTGGTGGCCAAGCCGAGAATCTGCGCTTTCGACGCCTGTGCCTGCAACACCAGCGAGGAGAAGTTGGGCGACGCACCCACCGGGTGCCTGACCGAACCCAATACCTTGCCGCCCTTCGCCTGCACGACCTTCGCCGTTTCGTCCTGCAGCGATGTACCGAACGCGTAGTCCGCGGTGATGAAGAACCAGGTCTTGCCGCCCTGATCGACGATCGCGCCCCCCGTGCCGCGCGACACCGAGATCGTGTCGTATGCGTAGGCGACCGTGTACGGCGTGCAGTCTTCGTTGGTGAGCCGCGCGGTTGCCGCGGTGACCGCCATGAACGGCTTTTTCTTCTCGGCCGACAGTTTCGCCAGCGCGAGGCCGACACTCGAGTTAGCGCCGCCGATCATCATGTCGAGGCCGTCCTGATCGAACCACTCGTGCGCCTTGTTGTTCGCGACGTCCACCTTGTTCAGATGATCCGCATACAGCAGCTCGATCTTCTTGCCGTTGACCGTGCCGCCGAAATCGGCGATTGCCATCCTGATCGCTTCCACGCCGCCCTGCCCGTCGTTGTCGGCGTAGGTTCCCGAAATATCGGTGAGAAAGCCTATTTTCACGGCGTCGCCTGAAATCTGCGCCGATGCCTGGATTGACCAGCCGGCGGAAAGTACCGTGATGGCCGCACAGCAGAATGCCCCGAATCTCATGCGTCGTGTCTCCCTGGTATTGGACCCTTTCGACTTCACCGTATCGATTTCGTGTGGTGCTATGATAGCGCTAACCTAAATGCATGGAATGAGTAGATACCCGACATTCGCGAAAACGGATTGCATGCAATCCTTGCGCTCCTGTCCCGTCCTTTTCATTTGCGTGAATCCATGAACCAACAGTTCGACATTCTGATAATCGGTGGCGGTCAGGCAGGACGATGCGCCGCGCAAGCCGCACGCGCGGTACGGCCGGACGCGCGCATCGCGATTCTCGGCGATGAGATGCATTTGCCCTACGATCGCCCGCCGCTCTCGAAAGACGTCTTGCATGATCTGGCCAATAGCGCCGCGTGCGAAAAGCTCAGCGCCGCACAGTTCGCCGACGAACGTATCGAGGTGCGGCCAGGCGAGCGCGCGACAGCGGTCGACAAAACGGCCCGCGTGGTCGATACCGCCACGGGTCATCGCTATCGCTACGGGCAACTGATTCTCGCCACCGGCTCGCGCGTGCGACGTCTGCCGCTGCCGCGCGAACTGGACGACGATGTTTTCTATCTGCGCACGCGCGACGACGCGCATCGTTTGCAGCCGCGCCTGCGGGCCGGCGCGAATGTGGCCGTGATCGGCGGCGGCTTCATCGGCCTCGAGGTGGCCGCGGCAGCGCGGCACCACGGCTGCACCGTCACCGTGATCGATCTGGCCGACCGGCTACTCGCACGTGTGTTTCCCGACGCCGCGAGCCGTCGCGTACTGGCCATGCATCGAGCGGCGGGCGTCGACGTGCGGCTCGGTGCACGGATCGCACGCATCGAACAGGGACCGCAAGTCGGCGTGCGCATCGCGCTGCAAGACGCCGCGCATCCGGTTCATGCGGACCTGATCGTAATCGGCATCGGTGTCATACCGAACACCGAGCTGGCGCAGCAAGCGGGCCTCGCTGTCGACGACGGCATTCTCGTCGACGCATACGGACGTACCGACGACCCGTACATCTTCGCGGCGGGAGAGGTAACGCGCCATCCGGTCGAGGGCCGCAGCGGCCTGCACCGCATCGAGTCGTGGCAAGTCGCGGAACTGCAGGCGCGGGCGGCCGGCGCAACGGCGGCGGGTGAGCCGCGACGCTACGACGACGTACCGTGGTTCTGGTCCGATCAACTGGGCGTGAACATCCAGATGCTCGGCCACATTCCGGATGCGCCGGTGTGGGTCATGCGCGGTACGGCGGACGGTGCGCACAGCCTGTTCGCCTTCGATGCGGACGGCCGCGTAACGGGCGCCATCGCCTTCGATGCCGGCCGCGATATTTCCGCATTGCGCCGCGTGCTGGCGAAAAACGGACGACTCGACCCGATAGCGCTCGCCGACCCCAAAGTTAGCTGGCGCGAACTGATGGGCTGAAGCCGGCTTTCCGGGCAGGAGACGGACCCGGCATTCGCCGCGGAATGTCTGCCGCCATGACTTCGGTGCCACGTCGTACGAAACGCGAAACCACTTCGCGGCTCAATGCCGTGCCGCTGCCCGTCACGACCTCGCGCGGGCCGATAAAGTCAGGATAGTTCATATCATCCGAGGTTATCGGTCATACCGCCTCACTGCTTGCCGCCTCGAATGGATAGCGCTACCATCGTAAGTCCTGGCAGCGCGGCCGGCCGTGCAATCGGTGTGCCGCGATCCCTTCAACCACGAGGAGACGTCACGATGGCCGTTGCCGGCAAGGCAGTGCTCGCGATCTGGAATACGATCGCGCCCGAACTTCACGAAAGTGAATACGACGCGTGGATCACGCGCGAACACTTGCGCGAGCGAGTCGATATTCCCGGCTTCGTGCGGGCACGGCGCTATACGTCGTTAGATACCGGGCACCCGGCCTATTTCGCCTGCTATGAGCTGGCCAATGACCAGGTGCTGACCGAAGCCCCCTATCAGGCGCGCGTCGCGTCACCAACGCCATGGACGCAGCAAATGAAGCCGCATCTGCGCACCTCGGCGCGCGGCACTTTCGGCGTGCTGGCTACGACGGGAGACGGCATCGGCGGCGCACTGGCAACACTGCGTCTGCGCATACCGAGGGAAATTGATGCGCGACAGGGCGTGTCGCTATGCGACACAATCATGCGCGAACCGCGCATGATGGGTGTGCATTGCGCGGTCGAACGTCATGCGGAGCCGGATCACGACGATACCGTCGGACATCTGTTGATGCTCGAAAGCGCGCGAGCAACCGCACTCGAAGCTTGTGTGGCGGCTGCGTGCCGCGCAATTGAAAGCGTGGCGAGCCGCGTGCGCGAACCACAGGTGGATCTGTTCGCGCTGAGTTGCGTGATCGGGTAGCGAAGCACGGCAAGCGCAGCATGCCCGCGCTTGCCATGACGGCCCGTTCGCAGCGCCACGGCTCAGATCGCGAGCCAGCCTCCCTCCACCGGTAGCATCGCGCCTGTCATCTGCGCCGCCGCATCGCCGCACAGGAACACGACGAGATCGGCGACATGCGCCGCTTCGACGAAGCGGCCGGTCGGCTGCTTGCCGGTCAGAAAACGCTCGACCGCCGTCTCGCGGTCGAGTCCCGTGTCTTCCATCAATGCCTGAATCCGGTTCTCGCTAGTCGGCGTATGCACCGCACCCGGGCAGATCGCGTTGCAGGTAATCCCCTGCCCCATCGTTTCGGCGGCGACCGCGCGCGTAAGGCCAAGCAGCGCGGACTTGGTCGTCACGTAATCGACGCGGTTGACCGTGCCGCGCATACCGTACACCGACGTCATATTAAAGATGCGGCCCCAGCCGCGTTCGCGCATCCCCGGCAAGGCGAGGCGAATCGAGTGAAAGGCCGCACTGAGGTTGACCGCCAGCGCCTGCTCCCACCTGTCGACCGGAAACGCATCGATCGGCGCGAAATGGCGTACTACCGCGTTATTGACCAGCACGTCGATCGAGCCGAGCCGCTCGATCACTTCGAACATCATCCGCTCGACGGCGCACGCATCGCCAAGATCCACCTGCAGGTAATCGGCGCGGCGGCCATGCTTTGCCTCGAAGGCCGCGCGTGCCTCCTCGACGTGCGCGGGCGGCTCGACGCCATGCAGCACGACCTGACAGCCGGCTGTCGCTAGTGCATCGGCCATCGCAAAGCCCAAACCATGAGACGATCCCGTTACGAGTGCAGTTTTCCCCTTCATTCTGCGATTTTCCTTGTCGACTGGCGCGCCCGTCGCCGGGCTTCGGCGAAGTATAGACTACCCGCCGCGTTAAATGGTAGCGCTAACTTATATGAAAAGATAAAGTGCTGCAACATAGGGAGTTGCCCGGAGCATTGCCAGGCAGCAGGCCAGAAAAAACGCAAAATGGAATACGCGCGGCGCCACGCGAAACTCATACGTGGAACGCCGTGGCTGGAACCATCGAAAAAGTAAGCGGCATATCGCACGCTGAGGCTGACAAACCAGCGGCGGAACGGGGCCGCTTCGGACACATGATGGGCAGAATGCCCGCCGGGTCAGGTGCTTTCGCGCTGGATGATCTCGAAGCCGAGATCGAGCCGCGTCGGCACGGCCGGCTCGTTGCTGCGCAAGCGTTGCAGCAACGCTTCGGCACTGCGGCGGCCGATTTCGAGCCGTGGCAGATTCAGGCAGGTGAGACGCGGCACCGTATGGCGCAGGATGTCGAGGTCGTCGAAGCCGGCAATCGCGATGCGCTCCGGCACTTTCCAGTTGCGCCGCTGCGCTTCGAATAGCGCGCCGATAGCCAGCACATCGCCGGCAAAGAAGATCGCGTCGACGTCCGGCACGCGCTGCATCATGTCCACGAGCGCGTGCGCGCCCGAGGTCAGGCCGCCCTCCACTTCACGCACCAGCGCCGGATTGCGCTCACGGCCGAGCGCGGCGAGCGCCGCGTGATAGCCCTTCAGACGCTCGCGAGCGCGCATGTTGTTACGGGTAGTCAGGCAGACGAAACCGATCGACCGGTAGCCGCGGCCGGCCAGATACAGCGTCATCTCCCTGGCGGCGGCGTAGTTCGAGTAGCTGATCGCCATGTCGAGCGGCGTGCGCGCGAGGTCGCCCGTCTCGACGATCGGAATGCCGGCCGCGCGGATCACCTGCGCGGCGCGCGGCGTATGGACCGTATTGTGCAGTACCAGTCCGCACACGCGCTGTGCGATAAACGCATCGATCAGCGCCTCTTCCTCTTCGAGCGAATAGCCGCTGTCGGCCAACAGCAACTGCATGCCGGCGGCACGCAGTACGTCCGCGCAGCCCTTGATGCTGTGCGAATACAGCGAATTCTGAATACTCGGCACGATCTGGCCGACCACATTCGAGCGTGCCGACGCGAGATTCGATGCGATGTGATTCGGCACGTAGCCAATGCGGCGCACCGTATCGAGCACGAGCTTACGGGTTTCCTCGGAGAGCCGCTCGGGTTCGTTGAGCGCCCGCGATACAGTCATCAGTGACACGTTCGCCGCGTTCGCCACGTCGATCATGCGCACCGCCTGTCCGCCCGTGCGTGTCTTGCCCGTACCGACAGCTGGTTTCAGCGCGGCTTTCGTTCCGCTTTTCAACCCGGTCTTTCCGTCGTCGACGGCCGCCACACGCTTTTTCACTCGTCCATCCGACTCTTCAGTTCGATGATGGATTGTAGCGCATGCGGCACGGCGCTCCACGCCGCCTTGAACGCCCCCCGCCCTTGGGCCAGACGAGGCTCGCCCATGACAACGGACAACAGCGGCACGCCATTCGCGCCTGCGGCAACCCGCGCGACGACTCAACACAACGAGCCGCGAGAGAGTTATGATAGCGCTCTCATACATTGAGGACAGGAGACACCCGTCATGACAACCGCACTCGAAAATTACAAGATTTACGCGATCAAGTACGCGCATCACGACCGCCCCGCGCGAGACAACTTTCTCGGCGGCGATCCGCATGACGTGAACATGCCGCTCGACTATTTCGTGTGGGCCGTCGTCGGCGAGAGTCGCAGCTTTCTGGTCGATACGGGCTTCGATGCCGAAGTGGGCGCGAAGCGCCGCCGTATCATCACGCGTCCGGTCGAAGAGGGCCTCGCCGCGATCGGCATTCACTCCAGCGCGGTGGAGGACGTGATCGTCACGCACATGCACTACGACCACGCCGGCAACCGCTCGCTGTTTCCGAAAGCGCGCTATCACGTGCAGGATCGCGAGATGGCTTATTGCACCGGCCGCTGCATGTGCCATGGCGCGCTGAATCATCCGTTCGATCCCGAAGACGTGAAGTCGATGGTGGGCCGCATTTTCGACGGTCGCGTGGTGTTTCATGACGGGACGTCGCACATTACGCCGGGACTCAGCGTACATCGTGTCGGCGGCCATACGGACGGCCTACAGGTCGTACGGGTGCATACCGAGCGCGGCTGGGTCGTGCTCGCGTCGGATGCGTCGCACCTGTACGCGAACATGGAGCAGAACCGTCCGTTTCCGGCCGTCTACAACGTCGGCGACATGATCGAAGGCTACCGCCTCGTGCATGAACTGGCCGGCTCCGCACAACACGTGATACCCGGCCACGATCCCGCCGTGCTGACGCGCTATCCGGCGCACAGCAAGGAAACCGAGGACTGGATCGTGCGGCTCGACGCTGCGCCGCGCTAATGGATTGCATGGGGGATCGTAGATGAATCTGACCGTTACAGCAGCGCGCGAACTCGCACATGCATCGCTGATGCAACTCGGCTATAGCGACGCCGAAACGCGAATCATCGTGGCGCACCTGATGGATTGCGAATTGCGCGGACTCGGCTTCAGTGGACTCGCGCGTATTCTGAGCATTGCGGAACGTCTCGCGGACACGCCACGTCCGACGCACCCGATTGCCGTCGTCAAGGAGTCCGCGGTATCGGCGCGGCTCGACGGCGGCGATCAGCTCGGCTATCTGGTCGCAGAACGCGCCACGCGGCTGGCGATCGACAAAGCGTCGAGCGCAGGCATCGCGATCGTCGGCGCGAGCAACACCTGGTACACGGGCATGCTGTCCTACTACGCGGAAATGGCCGTTGCGCAGGATCTCATCGTCATGCTCGCGTCGAACGCCTCACCGTGGGTTGCCCCGCATGGCGGTACCGAGGGCCGCTTCGGCACCAATCCGATCTGCTTCGGCTTTCCGTCGAACCGCCAGCCGGTGATCTGGGATATCGGCACCTCATCGATCATCCATGCACAGGTGAAACTCGCGCAACGCATTGGTGAAGCATTGCCGGCCGGTGTCGCATTCGATGCGGCCGGCCGCGAAACGCGCGATCCTACCGCCGCGCTCGGCGGCGCGCTGGCGCCATGGGGCGGCCACAAAGGCAGCGGCCTCGCGATCATCGTGCATCTGCTCGGCATGCTGGCCGGCTCGCCCATCATGCCGGGCGAGTTGCGCGACTTCGGCTTTCTGGCGATCGCCGTGCGGCCCGATCTGCTCACCTCGCTCGATGACTACAAGGCCGCCGTCGACGGCTATACGGATGCAATCCACTCCACCCGCCCGGTCGAAAACGGTGCGCCCGTACGTATGCCGTTCGAGCGATCGATGGCAGAGCGTGCGGCGCGCGTCGAGACCGACCGGCTCGAAATCCCCGATGAAGTGGTGCAGGCACTTCGCGCGATGTGTGGGCAGTAGATTTGCCGCCGGGTGAAATCGCCCGGCAATACAGGCTTCGCCCTACGGTCGAAGACTCATGAAAAACCGGACACCACAGCTCCAACGTGCCCGGGAAACTCAAGTGTTGCACGACGGCCCCACGACTACGGCTTCTCCTAAACCTCACCTCGCACCCACGCAGACGATTTCGCCCTGGCCACATAGGGATACAGCGCAAGAAAGCTCAAAGCGGAGCAAACCAGCGCGAACACCATGAACGCGAAGCCGCCCGCGAACGAATGCGTAATGCGCACGACAAAACCGACCACCAGCGGCGCGACGAAACCGCCCGCCTGACCGAAGGTATTCGCGATACCAACGAACGTGCCGCGGCCTTTCTGCGGACCGACATCGAGCAGCACGGCCGCCGTGGGCGGAAAATTGCCGTAGATGAAGAACGCCGCGACGCATAGATACGCAAGGCAGCCCGACAGGCTTTGCGCGTTGAACGTCATATACAGCGCGACGGCTGCCGCGAGATAGCCCGCCGCAATCAGTTGCGGACGATAGCGATGCAGCACCGTGCTGCTCAGCCACGCAGACAGGATCAGCCCGACGAGCCCCGCAAGATACGGAATCGACGCGCCGTAGCCGAGCGCGTGCAGATCCAGATGACGCTCGAGCGCCAGATAGCCGGGCATCCAGCCGAGAAACCCCCAATAGCCCATGTTGAACGTCATGTAGCCGAGCATCACGAGCCACGTGCCCGGACGGCGGAACAGCCCGGACCAGCCGGATGACAGGTCTTTAGCGATAGGTTCGGCATCGCGCACGATCTCGCCACGCGACGGTACACCGAAATACAGCACCACCGAGATCAGCAAACCCGGAATCGTGAACCAGAAGAACATCTGCCGCCATCCCGCTTCGAGCAGCAGCCATGCGGAAAGCGGCGCGACCGCCGCCGGTCCGATCGCGAGCGCGCTTTGCCACACGCCGTTGCCCGCGGCGCGTTCGCGCGATGCAAAGTTGTCGCCGACCAGCTTGTACAGCGACGCGTTCGCCGAACCTTCCGCGAGACCGAAACACAGCCGTACCGCGATCAGCGCGGTCAGCGTCTGCACGAACCCGGTGAGCCCTGTAAACAGCGACCATGCGATCGGCGCACACACCAGCAATCTTTTCGCGCCATAGCGGTCCGCCAGCATGCCGCCGGGAATCTGCATCAGCGCGTAACCGAGCGTGAACGCGGCGAGCACCATGCCGAACGCGACCGCATCGATCGATAGCGACCGCATCATCGTCGGCGCAGCGACCGAGATATTGATGCGATCGAGGTAGTTGACGAACTGCATAGCCCACAACAGCAAGACCAGCCGGTATCGGGATGCCATCGCTACTCTCCGGTCGCGCCCGGCCGCGCGCAGATCGGTGCGCCGGGCCACGACGTTACTTGCCTTCGAATGCCCGCCGCTCCATGCCGACATCGCGGCTGCGCCGTCGGCCAATCAGCCGGCGCAGCCAGAAGCCCAACTGCACGACGATCAGTAACGCGCACAACGATACGAACGCGCAGCTGATCGGCCGCTCGACGAAGATCGCCGGATCGCCTTGCGACAGCACCATCGCGCGACGGAAATTCTCTTCGACCATCGGACCGAGCACGTAACCGAGCAGGATCGGCGCAACCGGAAACTCAAGCAGCACGAACACCGCGCCCACCAGTCCGAAGACCAGCACTTCGAGCACTTCGAACAGGCTGTTGTTGGTCGAGTACACACCAACCGCGATGAAGAACAGCGCCGCAGGAAACAGCAGCCGGTACGGCACGCGCAGCATGCGTACCCACAGGCCGATCAGCGGCACGTTCAGCACGATCAGCAGGACGTTGCCGATCCAGAAACTCGCGATCAAGCCCCAGAACAGATCGGCATGCTGCACGATCAGTTGCGGGCCGGGCTGGATGCCCTGGATCAGCAGCGCGCCGAGGATGAGCGCCATCACCGCATCGCCGGGAATGCCGAGCGACATCGTCGGAATGAAGTCGACCTGGGTCTTCGAATGCGACGCCGCCTCGGGACTCGCAACGCCTTCGATCGCCCCCTGCCCGAAGCGTCCTGGCTGACGCGCGATACGCTTTTCAAGCGCGTACGCGATGAACGTCGTGATCGTCGGCCCCGTACCGGGCATCGCGCCAAACAGCGTACCGATCAGCGTACCGCGCGCGATAGGCCCCGCCGCCTGCCTCAACTCCGCACCGCTCGGTCGCATGTCGCGCAGGCTCACCTTCGTGCCGCTGCCGACCGCGTCCATGCAGTTGACGTTGCGCAGAAATTCGGTAACGCCGAACAGGCCCAGCGCGAGCGCGACCAGTTGCACGCCGTCGGCCAGATCGATGAAACCAAACGTGAAGCGCATCGTGCCGGTATTGACGTCGGTACCGACCATGCCGACGAGCAGGCCGACCAGCACCATCGCGATGCCCTTGAGCGGCGCACCGCGCGACATCGTGCCGCCGACGATCAGCCCGAGCAGCATGATCGAAAACAGTTCCGCAGGACCGAACTTGAAGGCGATACGCACCAGCGCCGGCGAAGCAAATACCATCACGACGATACCGAACGACGCCGCGACAAACGACGCGATCATCGTGATGCCGAGCGCCGCGCCGCCGCGCCCTTGCCGCGTCATCGGATAGCCGTCCAGACAGGTGACCGCGTGCGGCGGATGACACGGCAGATTAAGCAGGATCGCGCCGATCGCGCCGCCGTACTGCGAGCCGTAAAAAATGCCCGCGAGCATCAGCACGGCCGGCACCGCGTGCATTGCATACGTCAGCGGCAACAGGATCGACATCGCCGAGAGCGCTCCCATGCCGGGCAGTACGCCGATCAGATTGCCTACCAGTACGCCGAAAAACACCCACATCAGGTTGTGCGGTTCGAGCGCGATGGCGAAGCCGTGCCACAGATCGAAGAGGGATTGAGCGAGCATCGGCTTAACCCCAGGTAAACAGCGGGAACTGCATGCGCAATGCCCACCAGAACACGACCGTCGCGACGACGCACAGCGCGAGCGCGAGCAGCAACGCATCGCGCAGGCGGTTGTCGGGGTCTCCCAGCGCCGCGATCAGACCGACGGCGAACGACGCCGGCAGCAGGCCGCCGTATCTGCCGAGCACGACGAACGCGATGATGCTCGCGATGATGCAAAGCCAGCCGCGCATGCGCAGACCCAGCGATACGTCGGATTTGCGCGGCATCTCGGTCGAGATCTGACTTTCGACGGCGGTATCGGTGTGCTTGCGGCTCATCGCGATACCGATACCCACCAGCACGAGCAGTCCGCCGAGGGCGACCGGAAAGAAGCCGGCGCCCATCCGCGAGAACGAACCGACGCCGTAGCTTCTGCCCGTATAGGCCGCCGACAACCCGACTATCATCATCAGTGTGCCGGCGTAGTAATCCTGATTGCGACGATTAAAGAGCCGCCCAATCCGGCTAGTACTTTGCATCTTATGTCTCCTACGTCTTTCGACTTCGCGTGGACTCTGCGGTCCATCACGTCATAGCGCGATTCTTGTATCGCACGCGTGACTACAGCGCATCGACCAGTGCGGGTACGGCTTCGAACAGATCCTCGTTGAGCCAATAATCGGCAACCGCGCAGATCGGCGCTTCGGGATCGCGGTTGATCGCGAAGATGTATTTGCTGTCGCGCATGCCCGCGAGGTGCTGGATCGCGCCGGAAATGCCGACCGCAACGTAGACCTCCGGCGCGACGACTTTACCCGTTTGCCCGACCTGATAGTCGTTCGGCACAAAACCGAGATCGACCGCCGCGCGCGACGCACCGATCGCCGCACCGAGCTTGTCGGCGAGCGGCGTGAGCACCTCGAAGTTCTTCGCGCTGCCCATCCCGCGCCCACCCGACACGACCACGCGCGCACTCGACAGATCGGGACGATCCGAGTGTGCGATGTCGATCGACACCACGCGCGACAGTTGCAGATCCGCGGTGGCGCTGCACGCTTCGACGGACGCGTCGCCATCCAGCGGTGCGGCCGCGAACGCGGTGACGCGCACCGTCATCAGCTTGATGCGGTCGCTCGAGCGAACCGTCGCGATCACGTTGCCGGCGTACGTCGGCCGCTTGAACGTGTCGGCGGAAAGTACCTGCATCACATCGGAAACTGGCTGTACGTCGGCGAGCGCGGCGAGGCGCGGCACCAGATTCTTTCCATAGCCGCTCGCGGCGGCCAGCACGTGCGTATAGCCGTCGATCATCGCGGCGAGCGCATGCCCGACGTTCTCCGCCGCGCTACCGCGATAGCAGGTCGCCTCGAGTGTCTTCACAACGCGCACGCCCGCGATACGCCGCGCGCTTTCGGCCAGCGCACCGACCGTCTCGCCCGCGACGATGACGTCGACCTCATTGCTCAGTTCGCGCGCGCAGGTCACCACGTTGCGTACGCTCTCGCTCATTTTTTCGCCGTCGTGATCGGCGATCACCAGTACTGCCATGTCAATCGGCTCCCAGAACGGAGTGGAGTTTGCTAGCCATCTCGGCTGCGCTGGCGACACGCACGCCCGGCGCGCGCATCGCGGGTTCCTCGACGCCAAGCTGCGTCAGGCGCGGCGTAAGATCGATGCCGAGCTCATCGGCTTTCTTCACCGCGAGCGGCAGGCGCTTGGCTTTCATCACGCTGGGCAAGGTCGCATAGCGCGGCTCGTTCAGCCGCAGATCGGTAGTCACGACGGCAGGCAGTGGCAATTCGAGCGTCTCGCTGCCGCTGTCGATCTCGCGCGTCAGCAGGAGATGCCCGTCGCGCAATTCCAGCTTCGAAATGAACGTCGCCTGCGGCCAGCCAAGCAACGCGGCAAGCATCTGGCCAGTCTGATTGCAATCGTCGTCGATCGCCTGTTTGCCTACGATAACCAGATCGGCCGCTTCAGCCTTGACGACTTCGCGCACCAGCTTGGCGACAGCGAGCGGCTCCAGCCCTGCCGCACTCTCGACAAGAATGCCTCGATCCGCGCCCATTGCCATCGCGGTGCGCAGTGTCTCCTGACACTGCGACGGCCCGACCGACACCGCCACGACCTCGCTCGCGACGCCCTGCTCCTTCAGCCGCACCGCCTCCTCGACGGCGATTTCGTCGAACGGATTCATCGTCATCTTCAGGTTGGCCAGATCGACCCCCGAACCGTCGCCGCGGATACGCACCTTGACGTTCGGATCGACGACGCGCTTCACGGTTACCAGAACCTTCATGCGTTATACCCTCTTGCGATTACATTACTTGACCGACGCACGCGCCATCTCCACGAGCTTTTTGAACTTGTCCATCTCGCCGGCGAGAAAGCTCTGGAATTCCTGCCGCGTGCTGCCGACCGGCTCGGCACCGTCCAGGCTCAACGTGTCACGCACGACCTTCGCATGCACGGCTTTAGCGGCCGCGTCCTGCAGCTTGTCGAGCACGGCAGGCGGCGTATTCTTCGGCGCGAGCAGTGCGTACCAGCTACCTGAGCGATATCCGGGCACGCCGGATTCAGCGACCGTCGGCAGTTGCGGATTCGACGCCGAACGCCTGTCGCTCGACACGGCGATCGCGCGCAACTGGCCTTGCTTGACGAGCGGCGTCGCCGACAACACGCTCGCAAACATGAAGTCGACCTGCCCGGCAATCACGTCGACGAGAGCCGGCCCCGCGCCGCGATACGGAACGTGGGTCATCGGGATCTTCGACAGGTTCATGAGCTGCACGCCCGCGAGATGCCCCGAGCTGTCCGGGCCGCCCGACGCGAACGTGAGGCTGCCCTGCTTTTGCTTCGCGAGCGCCAGCAGATCGCCGACGTTCTTCACCGGCAGTTTCGGATTCACGACGAGCAGGAACGGCACCTGTGCAAGCAGACTCACCGGCACGAGATCCTTCATCGGATCGAACGGCAGTTTCATCAGGTTCGGATCGATCGCGTAGCTGCTCGATACCAGCAACACGGTGTAGCCGTCCGGCGCGCTGTTCGACACCACGCTCGCGGCGATCGAGCCCGCGGCGCCGGTACGGTTTTCGACCACGACCGACTGACCGAGCGTTTGCGTCATTTCTTTCGCCACCAGACGCGCGACCACGTCGGTGCCGCCGCCCGGCGCCTGACCGACAAGCATGCGGATGGGCTTGTCGGGATACGCGTCGGCGGCATGTGCCGTCGATATCGCGCCAAGCAGCGCCAGCAAAAACAATCCTGCTCTCACGCAGTGATTGAACCGGTTACGCACCTCGCCTCCTTTTATTTAGTCAACCAAAATAATTTGAGAACATCGCGGCGCAGTGACACGCCTCGCCGCGTCAAACGATCTGCTGCTCGCGCATGTAGCGCTCGTATGCGTATTCGGGCAAACCGCCTGCACCGAAAATCGCTTCGATCAGTGGCGGGAAGCGGCGCATCGCAATCTCGTTGCCGTTGTCGACGTTAATCACCTTACCGCCTGGATAATCGATGCGCAGTGTCTGACCGTCGTCGACCAGACTCGTGATGCCTGGCGCGAGAAAGATCGGAATCGCGCGCGCGATGCTGTTGCGAAGAAAGAGCCGCGACACCGATTCGACGACGATCGCCGCGATGCCGACTTCGCGCAGCACGAGGCCCGGCCGGCTCGAACCGCAACCGAAGTTGTGCCCCGCGACCAGAATGTCGCCGGGCTTGACCTCTTTCGCGAACTCCGGACGATACGCTTCCATGGTGTGAAGCTTCATCTCGTCCATCGTCGGATAGTGGTAGTACGGATTGATAGCGTCCGTTTCGATCGAATCGCCGAATTTCCATACGCGGCCCTGGATCGGGCGGTTCATATCAAAGCGCATTGACGAGCTCCTTCGGATTGACGATTTCGCCAGCCAGCGCCGCCGCCGCGACGGAAAGCGGACCCGCCAGATAAATCTCGGCGTCGAGGCTGCCCTTGCGTCCCTTGAAGTTGCGCGTCGTCGACGTGATGCACACTTCCTTGTTCGACAGAAAACCCACTTTCGGCTGGCAAATGCCGCAGCCAGGCGTGATGACCTGCGCGCCCGCTTCCAGCAGCGTTTCGATCAGGCCTGCCTTCATGCACTCGAGATAAACTTTCTGCGACGCCGGCGAAATCAGGAAGCGCACGCCTTTTGCGACCTTACGGCCCTTTAGCACGCGCGCGGCGATCTCGATGTCCTCGAACCGGCCATTCGCGCACGAACCGATCTGCGCCTGATGGATGCGCTGGCCGCGCACCTCGTCGATCGGACTGACATTGCCGAACTGATGCGGCTTCGCGACCACGAACGGCATCGAATCGACATCGACGGTGATCTCGCGCACATACTTCGCGTCAGCGTCCGCAACGATCGGCTCGTATCCGCGATCGGTGCGCTTCTGTACATAGTCGCGCGTACGCTCGTCGTAGGGAAACATTGCAAGCTTCGCGCCCACTTCGACGCCATGTGCCGACAGGCACATGCGGCTGTCGATCGACATCTGCGGCACCAGCGAACCGGTGTATTCGATCGACTTGCCGCTTGCGAAATCGTCACCGTACTGGCCGGCGAGATACAGGATGATATCTTTCGCGATCGGATAGTTCGGCTGCGTGCCGTTCAGCGTGATGCGGATCGACTCCGGCACCTGGAACCACAATTCGCCAAACAACAGCACGTAGAACATGTCGGCACGCGTGATGCCCGTGCCGCCGACGTTGAGCGCGCCGTACGAGATCGTGTGCGAATCGTTGCCGACGACGAGTTCGCCCGGACGCATCAGGCCGTAGTCGGCCATCATCTGATGCGCGATACCGGGCTCGGAATCGTGAAAGCAGCGAATGCCGAGACGCTCGACTTCGCTGCGCACCAGCGCGTTCTCGTCGGCCTGCTTCTGGGAGAGAGTCGGCTGATGATGATCGAGCAGCACGAAGATGCGCTCCGGATCCCACACACGCGGCAAGCCATTCTTGAAGCCGGCTTGCTGCGCCATGTCATGCATCGGCTCGGACGCGTGATAGTGCATCATCGCGCCATCGATGCGCGCTTCGATCACGTCGCCCGCATAGGCGGGCTGTCCGTGAATATTGTTCTTGCTGAAAAGCTTCTCAGCGATCGTCTGACCCATCTGGGCCTCCTTGTCCCTATTCCTGGCTATCGAAAAGAGCGCGCAATCTGACCTTCTTCGCGGCCGCGATATGTTCGCGCGCAAGCTTTTCGGCCGTCACGCTGTCACGCGCGAGAATCGCTTCGAGCAGTTCGCGATGCTGCAGGTACGCGGTTTCCGCACGCTCGGGCTTATACATCAGGCTGCGGCCAAGCAGCCACATCGAATCGTTCACCGCGTTCAGGCTCTTCTCGAGATAGCGGTTGTGCGCACCGTGATAGATCGCTTCGTGGAAGCGCCGGTTGTGGCGCGCCAGCGCTTCGTAGTCGCCTTGCAACGACTTCTCCTTGCGCACCAGCTCTTCGAGCTCCATCAGCTCGAGTTCCGTCGCATGCGTCGCGCACAGTCCCGCCGCGGTGCCTTCGAGCAGTTCGCGCATCAAATACAACTCGAGAATCGAGCCGCGGCTAAGCGATGCGATCCGCAAGCCGACGCGCGGCTCGATGACCACCATGCCGTCGCTTTCGAGCCGCCGCAACGCATCCCGCACCGGCGTGCGGCTGACCTCGAGCTGCTCCGCGATCTCGACTTCCATGACGCGGTCGCCCGGCTTCAGTTCACCGCTTTCAATGCGCTTGCGCAGCATCTGGTACACGTAGTCGCTACGCGAGCCGTGCTGTTTTTCGTCCCGTACTTCCAGCTCGGCGGCCTCGACGGTTGCCTTCTTGCGTGAGCGCGTGGATGTGGTTGCCATGTCAGCGTATTTCCTTAAATGACGTTTCGATCAGTGTATGCAGCGGCGTTGTTCGTCGACGCAGCGCGCGAACCGGACCGTATCCGTCGATAGCGCTGCTACGCAGTGGCGGCTGCCTGCATGCTAGCCGCATGCGTGGCGGCTTCGCGGCCCGCGATGCGTCCGAACACCGAACCGGCCATCAGACCGGTGCTGCCCGGATAGTTGAAATAGTACAGGCCGCCGACCAGTTCGCCTGCCGCGTAGAGACCCGCGATCGGCTGGTCTTCGATGTCCTGCACGTTTGCCGACGTGTCGATCTTCAGGCCGCCAAACGTGAACGTAATGCCGCAGCCCACCGAATACGCTTCAAACGGACCGTCTTCGATCGTGTTGGCCCAGTTGGTCTTGTTGACGTCGAGCCCTTCGGTGCAGCGTCCGTCGCGCACGTTCGGATCGAACGGCACGTCCTTGCGGATCGACGCGTTGTACTGCTGGATCGTTTCGAGCAGTTGGCGGCCGTTGACGTCCTGCAGACGATCGGCGAGTTCTTCGAGCGTGTTGGCAAGCACTTTGGTCGCGCCGCGCAGCTTGTATTCGTCGCGCAGCAGCGGCTTCACTTTCTGGTCGAAGATCTGCCATGCGAAACTGCCCGGCTGCTGCAGCACAACGCGACCGTATTTTGCGTACGTGTAGTTGCGGAAATCGGCGCCTTCGTCGACGAAACGCTTGCCGTCGGCATTGACCATGATACCCATCGGATAGCTGTGCCGATAACCCGCATGCGGATGATCGACATCGCCGAAGTCCGTCGCATAGCGCTCCCACGCGACCGAGTGACAACCGGACCACTGCCCGTACGATTGGGCACCGATGTCGAGCGCCATCTGGATGCCGTCTCCGGTGTTGTAGCGGGTGCCGCGCACTTTCGCCATATCCCAGCCGGGGCCGAGATAGCGTGTGCGCATCTCCCGATTCGCCTCGAAGCCGCCGCACGCGAGCACCACCGCTTTCGCGTCGATGACGCTCTCGCGGCCATTCGCCACGACGCGCACACCGCACACACCGCGCTCGTCGACGACGAGTCCCTTGGCCTGCACGCCGTAACGCACATCGATGCCCTGCGCTTCGGCCGCCTTGTACAGCTGATCGACGAGGCCGCGTCCGCCGCCGTTCGCGTAGATCACCACGCCGCCAAAGAACTTGAATCGACCGTTGACGTTGTACGCCTGGCGGCCATAGTTCGGGACGAACTTGACGCCGCGCCCGCGCATCCAGTGAACCGTGTCGGTGCTGCTGTCGACGATGACTTCGGCGAGATCAGGATCGATGTAGTACTGCGTGATGCGGCCGAGATCGTCGAGGTAATCCTCGCGCGTGTACTGGCCGAAATCCGTGCGGCCGATCTCATCTTCCGTCAGGTCAGGGACAATCGCCTTGATGTCGTCGGCGCCGTGATGAACCATGCGGAAGCCACCCCCGGTGTACGCACTGTTGCCGCCCCGCTTATCCTCGGGTGCGCGTTCCAGCACGAGCACGCTTGCGCCCTTCTCACGCGCCGATAGCGCCGCGCACAGCGCTGCATTGCCGCCCCCCACCACCACGACGTCGTACTTGGCCTGCGTCATCAAACTTCTCCTGTCCTGGTTAGCGTGCTTCGAAAAACACGCGTATACATGAAAATACTAAAAAATTCATGAAGCGTCAACGATGTTCGAGTCATGCTCGAAGTCGCTTTCGCCGCTTGGTTACATATTCGGGTAGTTCGGCCCGCCACCACCTTCCGGCGTGACCCATACGATGTTCTGTGTCGGGTCCTTGATGTCGCAGGTCTTGCAGTGCACGCAGTTCTGCGCATTGATCACAAGCCGCTCGTTGCCGTCATCGTTCTTGACGAATTCATACACGCCAGCGGGGCAGTAGCGCGACTCCGGACCCGCATAGGTCTGCCAGTTGACGTTGACCGGCACGGTCGGGTCTTTCAGCGTCAGATGCGCGGGCTGGTTCTCTTCGTGATTCGTGTTCGAAATGAACACCGACGAAAGCCGGTCGAACGTGAGCTTGCCATCGGGCTTCGGATACGTGATCGGCTTGCACTGCGAAGCCGGTTTCAGCATTTCATGATCCCAATGCTGGTGATGCAGCGTCCACGGTACATTGCCGCCCAGCAGCTTCTGCTCGATGCCGACCATCAGCGTGCCGAGGTACAGGCCCTTGCTCATCCACTGCTTGAAGTTGCGTGCGCGATACAGCTCGGTGTGAAGCCATGAGGTCTTGAAGGCTTCCGGATACTCAGTCAGTTCGTCAGACTGGCGGCCGGCCTGCACGGCATCGAAGGCCGCGTCGGCCGCGAGCATGCCGGTCTTGATCGCCGCGTGCGAACCCTTGATACGCGAGACGTTCAGGAAACCCGCATCGTCGCCGACCAGCGCACCGCCTGGGAACACCAGCTTCGGCAGCGACATCAGGCCGCCCGCCGTAATTGCCCGCGCACCGTACGACACGCGCTTGCCGCCTTCGAGAATCGCGCGGATCGCCGGGTGTGTCTTGTAGCGCTGGAATTCCTCGAACGGCGACAGGTACGGATTCGAATAACCGAGGCCGACCACGAAGCCCACCACGATCTGGTTGTTGTCCAGGTGATAAAGGAACGAACCGCCGTACGTATCGTTCTCGAGCGGCCAGCCAGCCGTGTGCATCACGAGGCCCGGCTTGTGCTTCGCGGGATCGATTTCCCACAGTTCCTTGATGCCGATGCCGTAGACCTGAGGATCGACGCCGTCGCGCAGTTTGAACTTCTCGTTCAGCTGACGCCCGAGATGCCCACGCGCGCCTTCGCAGAACAGCGTGTACTTCGCGTGCAGTTCCATGCCGAGCTGGAAATTTTCGGTCGGCTCGCCGTCCTTGCCGATGCCGAGGTTCCCGGTCGCGACGCCCTTAACGGAGCCGTCTTCGTTATAGAGCACCTCGGCGGCGGGAAAACCCGGGAAAATTTCGACGCCGAGCGCCTCGGCCTGCTGACCCAGCCAGCGCGTCACGTTCGCGAGCGAAATGACGTAGTTGCCGTGGTTTTTGAAGTTATCCGGCAGCGCCCAGTTGGGCACGGCCTTCGCGCCGGTTGCGGTGAGGAACAGGAAGCGGTCCTCGGTGACGGGAACGTCCAGCGGCGCGCCTTTGTCCTTCCAGTCGGGGATCAGTTCGGTGATGGCGCGCGGGTCCATGACCGCGCCCGAGAGGATATGCGCCCCGATCTCCGAGCCTTTTTCGAGTACGCACACGCCGAGCTCGACGCCCTGCGCGGCGGCGCGCTGCTTCAGGCGGATCGCCGCCGACAGCCCGGCCGGGCCGCCGCCGACGATCACCACGTCGTATTCCATCGACTCGCGCGGCGGCCGATCTTCGAGCCTGCCCTGCATCTGCACCATATTTAAGATACCGAACTAAATTGCTTATTAAAAAAGATGGCGAATACCAATATCCAGTTCACGATCGCCTGTGCCGAACTTCGTCGTCGTGAAGCGGTGATTGCTGAGCCAGAACGCCGCGACGTACAGATTCGTGCGCTTCGATATGAAATAGCCGTAATCGGCGATGATGCCGGTAGCGTTGAACTGGTGCTGGTTCAAGTCGTTCTTGTGCTGATACGCGAGATAGAACTCATGCACAGCCGCGACGCGCTTGCTGAAACCGATCAGGAAATCACGACTGTTGGTCGTGCCCATGCCACGACTAATGCCGAAGCCGACATGCGCCGTTGCGAAGCCGAAGTCGTAGCGGCCAGTGATCAGATCATTGCGCGACGTATCGGTCGACGTTGAATTGTTGACCTGCTGGTGACCCCATTCGAACGTCGCCGGTCCGATCTTGTAGCTGAGCGAAAAGCCGAACTGCTGCGAATCGCCGATGCTGCCCGCCACATTGCCGAAGCCATATGCGACATTCGCCTTGAAGCCGTAGAAATCCGGGCTGTGGTAGATGATCTGGTTCGGCGCGCGCGTACCGCCCTTTTCGCCGGCCATCAATTGACCGGGCGACCCGCCGAACGCATTACCGAACGGTGTAAGCGGCGACAGCACCAGATAGATCGGGGTGAAATCGAGGCCAGCGGTGACCGTTCCGTAAGGGCTACTGATACCCACGTACGAAACGCGGCTGAATGCCGCATTAGCCGTATCGGTCTGGCCATTGTTGACAAGAATGCCGTCCTCGAGCTTGAAGATCACCGAGTAGCCACCGCCGAGCGCCTCCTCGCCCTTGATGCCCCAGCGGCTCACGTCCTGCACGCCGCTCGACATGTTGACACCCCAGCCCTTTGGTCCGCCCGATTCGAACACGATACCGGTGTCGACAATACCGTACAGCGTGACTGACGAAGACTGCGCGAACGCCGCGATCGGACTGAACGCGAGCGCTCCATATAAGAGTGACTTTTTCATTGTCCTGCTGTCTCCAGATCTGTTGTCGTTATCTATTGTTTTTCGAGTAACTTCTCACCGACGGAATGCGCTCAGATCGATCGCCTGATAACGCGCTTCCAGTTCCGCCTGTTTCTCCGCGCCCTCGCCATTTCTGCCAGGGCCGGGAATGATGTAGGGATCGTCGCGACGCGCCTGCTCGAATTCGTCCCAGGCCGCCATACCCTTTTCATTGAACGCCTTCATGAAATCGCCGAGCGCCGCCCAGATCACGTGGTGCGTGAAGCCTGGATACCATGCGAGATTGGTACCGAGTTCGAGGTGCTCTTGCGCGCTCAGATAGCGCGGCAATTTGCCCTTCATGAAGGAAAAATGACCATCGACGCTCGCGCGGCACTGACGGATCTCCTCAAGCGAATGCGGCGACTCCAGTTGCACCCAGTCAACGCCCGCGGCTTCGCGATATGCGCGCAGACGCAAAATCGTATCGTCGAGGCTGCTGTTGGTCGCGTCGCGCGCATAGCACTGCGCCATGATCACGAAGCTCGGATCGAGTTCATCGCGCATCTCGACGGCGGCGCGATAGCGCGCCACCGCCTGCTCCACCGGCACAACCTCGATGCCAGCCGTCTGCGTGCGGCGCTTGCCTTCGAGCGGTTGATCGTCGATTCGCACGCCGGCGAGACCTGCGCGTATGCATTCACGCACCATTCGGCGTACGGCCATGATGCCACCGTGTCCCGTGTCTCCATCCATGATCACGGGGAAGCGCACCGATTGCGCGATCCAGCCGGCAACCTGTACGCACTCCGGCATCGACAGTGAGCCGACGTCGGCAAGCCCCGTGTACGAACCGACCACACTGCCGGTACCGACGAAACCCGCTTCGCAACTGGTCTGATCCATGATGCGCGCGAGCGCGGCGGACGGCGGATGCAACACCGACAGCACTTTTTCCTTACGCGCCATCAACTGACGAAGGCGGCTTCCAGCGGTTTGAGCGTTCATATCCTGACGTAAGAAGGAAATCACGTTTATTTATACATGAGTATACACATGAATTCTTTACGGCAAACCTCGTGTATACACGGAGAACACAAGATGCGCCGGAAACCACCGAAACGGCAACCGCTGCTGCACTGAAATGATTGAAGCGCGCAAAAATACGTGTGTTCAGGCAGACTGTAGCGTTGCGATATCGACAACCGATGGTATTGAGCTTCGCTGCAGTGCAGCTTGTCTTCTCCGCTCGTGTATACACGCAAGCGACGCCACCTGTTTTGTCAACTCAAACGACAAAACGTCGTTTAGCCGTTAGATATTGCCGACAGCATCGAAAACAGCGGCGACAGGTCGTCGGCGCCTTCGATATCGTCGACGAAAGCGAGAATGCGATGCGCGGCCTGCGCGCCGAGCGCCGAAGCGGCGAGCCTCACGAACTTTGCACGGATCACGTCTGCGCCGAGCGGCCGTTGTGCGCTGCCGAGACGATGCTCGATCCGCACGTTCATCTCGCTGCCATCGACGAGTTGCGCGCTCACTTGCGCGGTATGGCGTTTTTCCGCACCACCCGCGTCAAGCGCCTGATCGTGATAAATCTCAATCTTGTCGATCAACGCGAGCACCGTCGGATCCGCGATGCGTTCCGGCCGGTATTGATCGACGAATGCGTCACCGTCGAGCAGCTTGACCGCCGCGGTGTAATAGCCGCTCATCTGCGCGGACACAACTTCCGTCGGCGTGTATGGCCAGCCGATATTCGTGAACCCCTTCTTGCTCAAACCGATGCGAAGACGCGCAAGGCGTTCGGCGGTAAGGCCGCGCTTCATCAGCGCATCAAGCGCATCGACGGTGGTGTGTGCGCTCGCACATGCGGCGTAGACCTTGAAGCCGACCTGCTTCGTTTCCCACCGCTCGCCGAGCCCATCGACGATCGTCGCGGGATCGAACTGGCCGCGCAGCGTGCTCATGAAGCCGCCGAACGGTGCCTCAATTGCAACATCGCTGCCGGTGAAACCGCGCTGTGCGAGATACGCGGCGATCACGCCACTTTGCGCCGCACGTCCAGCGTGAAAGCGCTTGGCCATTGCGCCCATGCGCGCCGCGTAGAGACCGGCGGCCTGAGTCGCGCCGATCGCGAGTGCATGCAGCGTAGCGCGCGCATCGAGCGCCAACACGTGTGCCACCGCGGCCGATGATGCAAGTGTGCCGACCGTACCCGTCACGTGATAGCCGCTCGTCGAATGCGTAAGGCCCGCACAGATGCCGACGCGGATGCCCGCTTCATAGCCGGTGATGACCGCCGTCAGCAACTGTGCGCCCGACGCGCGGCGCAACTCGGCGGTCGCAAGCACCGCGGGAATCGTCACCGAGCCGGGATGCAACGACGACGTGACGTGCACGTCGTCGACTTCAAAACCATGGATCGCGGTGCCATTGGCGAGCGCCGCGTCCGGCGCGCTCGCGCGCGACGCACTGCCGAACAGCGTCGCGTCACGGCCACCGAATGCCGATGCAGTCTCGGCAGCCATCACGCCCCACGGTTGACGCGCGCCGTATAGCCCGCAGCCGAGCGCATCGATGAGGCACAGTTTCGCGTGCGCGACGACATCGGCGGGAATCGCCTCGAATCGCAACGCTGCCGTCCACGCGGCAAGCGCTTCAGTCACGCGCGTATCGCGCGTTGCGAGCGAGCTAGCCATGCTCATGCGACAACCTCTCTGGCAAGCGTCGTACGCTCGACCGCGCGTTCGTCGACCGTCACGCCGAAGCCGGGACCGCGCGGCACGTTCGCATGGCCGTCGCGCACAACGAAATCCGTTTCTCCGACCAACGGATCGGATCCCATCACCCCCAGCCCGAAGATGAATTCACCAGCAGGCATGACGCGCTTCGCGGGCCGGCTCGCGTAGAAATGCGCGCCCGCGGCCGCTTCCAGTTGCGACAGCACCGCGAGACCGCCGCAATTGATCTGCAGCGACGCCGCCTCGGCGAGCGCGGCAATCTTGCGCGCCGTCGTGATGCCGCCATGTTTATAGAGCTTGATGCAGAGTACGTCGGCGGCTTTCGCGGCGATGATCGCGTGCGCGTCGGCGAGCGAGCAGCACGCCTCGTCGGCCATGAGTGGTACACCGTGCGCAGCGGCTCGGATACGCGCCATGCCATCGAGATCGTGTTTCCCCACCGGCTGCTCGAGATAGTCGAGACCTGCGCCTGCGAGCGCGTTGAGCACGCGGAAGGTTTCGCTGACAGTCCAGCCTGTATTCGGGTCCATGCCGATCGTTATGTCGTCGCCAACTGTCTCGCGGACCGCGAGAAAATTCTCGACATCGCGCCGCCAGCCGTCGCGATGTCCCGCCTTCAGGCACAGCACACGAATGCCGAATTCGCCAATTGCACGCTCGGCATCGGCGATCATCTTCGACGGATCGTCGGCCATGCTCACAGACCATTCGAGTGGAATTCGCGGCTGACACAAACCACCGATCAGGTCATAGACCGGCAGATTCAGCGCCTTGCCGAGCGCGTCGTGAAACGCGTGATCGATCAATGCGCGTGCGTTGAAGTTCTGCGGCGCCGCTTCGTCGAAGATGATCTGCAACTGCTCGAGCTCGGTCAGACGCCGGCCGATCAAACGCGGGCCATACAGATCGCGCACCGCGGTAATGATGCTGCCGTACGTGTCGGCCATCGAATGATGCGGTGTGAGCGGGCGAATCTGTCCATAGCCAACGACGCCTTCCGCATGAATCTTCACCATCACCGGCTTGCCGAGCAGCGCGCCACTCGCGCCCGTGTCGTAGATGCCGGTGGATCGAAGGCGCTGCAGACGTACCGGCAAGTCGGTGACGATAACTTCGATTCGTTCAATGATCATCGTGAGCGACCTTTTCCTGAGGTGTCGATGGCGTAGCGAAACCCGGCGAAAACAGCGCGATCAACCGCCGCTGCCATTGGCGATCGAAACGAGTCCGTGGAATTTCGGCAGTTGATTCGCGAGAAACGACGCAAATTCCGGCCCGCTGCTGCCGACCGGCTCCGCGCCTTCGTTGACGATCTGCGCGCGCACCGACGCTTCGTTGACGGCCGCGTGCGCCGCAGCGGTCAACTTCTGTATGACGTCGGGTGGTGTGCCTTTCGGCGCGACGAGTCCGTACCACGTCAGCGCTTCGTAGCCGGGCACACCCGACTCCGCAACGGTGGGAATCTGCGGCGCGGAAGGCAGCCGCGTTCCGCTCGATACAGCCAGCGCCTTCAACTGGCCCTGTCTCACGAACGGCGTCGCGGACAGCACGCTGGCGAACTGAAACGCAACCTGCCCTGACATCACGTCGATAAGCGCGGGCCCGGCACCGCGATACGGCACATGCGTCATCTTCTGTTTCGACAGACTCGAAAACAGCACGCCGGCCAGGTGATCGGAACTGTCGGTGCCGCCCGACGCATAGGTGAGCGCGCCATGTTTCTGCGCAGCGAGCGCGAGCAGTGCCTTTACATCACCGACCTTCAGCAACGGGCTCGTCACCAGCAGAAACGGTGCGCGTACCAGCAGACTGACCGGCACCAGATCGGTCTGCGGATCGTAGGAGAGCTTCATGAAGCTCGGGTTGATCGCGTAGCTGCTCGACACGACGGCAAGCGTGTAGCCGTCCGCACGGCTATGCGCGACGACAGTCGACGCAATCGAACCCGCTGCGCCCGTGTGATTCTCGACGATGACGGACTGCCCGAGTTCGCGCGTCATGTTCTTCGCGACGAGACGCGCGATGATGTCCGTCGCACCGCCAGGTGATTCGCCAACGAGAATGCGGATCGGCTGGACCGGATAGCTGTTGTCCGCCGCTCGCGCCGTCGCACCGGCAATTAATGTAATCGACATCGCGGCGGCGAACCACACCGTCCTCAGACAACCACGGCTCCGACCAGGTTGGCAATCCATACGATCTGTCTCCACTTCGGGCAGTCGGGCTCGTCCAGGATGAGCAAGTCCGTGCTTTTTCAGGGAATACACGAAATACATATTGGATTCTTATATATCCACAAGTATACATTTGAATTCATAAGCGTAACCTGGCGTTTACACTAGATGCGGTACCACCTCGAATTCCGGGTTCGAGCCACAGTTGGCATCCGATGCAGACCAGCCTCATCACCACAACTCGACAATGCGCATCACCCGATCGACAATGCTTTGCACAACACGGTCGAGCGGGTGGAACTCAAACGCTTTCTTCGCAATGAAGCATGTGCCCCCGCGACCTTCCACACTTTTTTCGACACCCCCTGTCCATCAGCATGCGGCCCGCGCGTCATTGTGATGGCGGCCCGATTCGATTCGTCCGCCTCAACCCCATAACGGAGGCTCAAATGGAATACCTGTTGATGATCTACTCGGAAGAAAACGGCTGGAACAGAATGACCGACAGCGAGCGGCAGCAAGGCGTTGCCGCCTATCAGGCGTACACCGAATCGCTGAAGAAAGCGGGGGCGCTGGTGGGCGCCAACCGGCTGCAACACACGAGCACAGCTACCACGGTGCGGCTCGTCGACGGCAAGCCGCAGGTGCTCGACGGACCGTATTCCGATTCGAAGGAACAACTCGCCGGCTACTATCTGATCGACGTACCCAACCTGGACGCGGCGATGACGTGGGCATCGCGCTGTCCCGGCGCGGCGCACGGCGTCATGGAAGTGCGCCCGGTCTGGACCGCGCCCTACGAAGCGCCCTCTGCATGAGTTCGTCCGCCGGCGGCCGTGGCGATGACGGCGCCGCGCGTTCGGTTGCCGAGGCGGTCGCGCGCCGCAGCTACGGCAAGCTCGTCGCCCTGCTGGCGATGCGCACGCGCGACGTCGCCGCGGCCGAGGATGCGCTTGCCGACGCATTCGCGGCCGCGCTCGCGGATTGGCCCGAGCACGGCTGCCCCGCGAATCCCGAAGCCTGGCTGATGACGGTCGCGCGCCGTCGGGCAATCGACGGCGCACGCCATCGCCGGACCGGCGACGAAGTCGCGAACCAGCTCCTGATCCTCGCCGACGAAATCGACGAGTGCGAAGCCGGCGCGTTACCCGACCGGCGGCTCGCCCTGCTGTTCGCGTGCACTCACCCTGCGCTCGAAGCCGCCATTCGCACGCCGCTGATGCTGCAAGTCGTGTTGGGCCTCGAAGCGAAGACGATCGCGTCCGCGTTCCTGATGTCGCCCGCCGCCATGAGCAAACGCCTCGTGCGGGCGAAAACCAAGATTCGCGAAGCGGGCATTCCATTCACGGTCCCCGAGCGCGAGGAATTGCCTGGCCGGCTCGCGGCGGTACTCGAAGCGGTCTATGCAACGTATGCGGAAGGTTGGACGGACCCGCTCGGCGGTGATATCGAGCGGCGCGATCTTGCCGACGAAGCGTTCTATCTCGCGCAACTGCTGGTCGAGCTGCTGCCCGACGAACCGGAAGCGCTTGGTCTGCTCGCGCTGATGCTGTTTGCACAGGCGCGGCGCAATGCGCGACGCGATGAGGCTGGCAACTACGTGCCGCTGTCGGCTCAGAACCCGGCAACATGGCACGCACCGATGATCGACACAGCGAACGCGCTGCTGCGGCGAGCAAGCGCGCTCAATGCAATCGGGCGCTTTCAGCTCGAGGCTGCACTGCAGTCGGCACACGTGCATCGCTGCCGGACGCGTCGCCCGAATTGGGACGAAATCGTTCAGCTCTACGATGGACTGCTCGCCATTGCAGCGTCGCCGGTAGTGGCAATCAATCGCGCGCTCGCGTTGGCGGAACGCGACGGCCCGCAGGCGGCGCTCGACGCGCTTGCGCCCTATGCGGACGATCCACGACTGGCCGACTACCAGCCCTACTGGGCCGCACGCGCCAATCTGCTCGCGCGTGTCGGTGCGACAGCGCAAGCACTCGACGCGTACGATCTGGCAATCGGTCTCGAGCGCGACCCGGCCGCGCGCCGGTTCCTGCAGGGTAAGAGAATGGAGCTTGCATCGACATGACCGGTCGTATCGGAACCGATCGGTCGGGCAGTCGGCGCCGTTGGTCCTCGCGTCATGGAGCGCGACGGCGGCGGCGGCGAGCGTTTTCCCCAAGGCTCTCTTACCGCTTCTGATGTCTCGAAGGTCTTTCGCGAACCTTGCGACGATAGCGAGCTTGCCGTCATGAATACGCCCCGGTTACGACCGGGGCGCAGATACAGCGATCAATCAATCCAGCCGCAATACGACAACCGCTCAATCAATCAGCGGACCATCCTTCTTCATCCGTTGCCACGTCCTGATGCCGGGCAAGAACACGATCGCGAGAATCGCCACGACGATCTGAGGCCCAATCAGCTCGATCGTGCCGGCGAGACGGTAATCGGCGATGCCCGTCAGCCAGCCCGAAACCGGACCGGCGCCGCTCGCCACGAGATAGCCGATCGCGCCCGCAAAGCCGGTTGCGATCGCGACGCGATGGTTCGGCACCCCGTCCTGCGCTAGCGTATAGCCCATGAAATACAGCGTATTGAGGCCGACCCCGATGATAAAGACGACGACCATCGTCATGGCCTGCCCCGCCGGATGATTCAGGAGAACGTACAGGCCGATCGCATCGACGATGCCAAGCGTTGCGACGACCACCTGTCTGCCGTAGCGGTCGGCAATCCAGCCGAAAAGAGGCGAAACGAGACTCGTCAGCCCAAAGCCGAATCCGAACACGACACCGACAAAACCCACGCTCTTGTGCTGATACTGAATCAGGAATGTCGGCATGAGGCCGCTGAATTCCCAGTACGAAATCAGGTTCACCGCGTGAATAGCCAACCCCTTCCACATCGAGCCACGACGCGCGACGTCGAGGAACGCGGCGGCAGTCGTCTCGCTGTTGCGCTGCTTCGCCTGAGAAGCCGCCTTCGCCGCGGGCTGGTCGCGCCACATCTTCTTGAGCGTCAGCGCCATGACGATGAACATCACCACGGCGAGCACGATCGTGACCGCACCGAAGATCGACAGGCCGAGCCGCCAGCCGGTGTTCTCGTCGGAAGTCGCAATGATCTGGCTGAAGACGGTCGGGCCGATCACGGCGCCGGTCGCGAAGAAAAACCCGAGGCAGTTGTTCAGAAACGCGCGACGTTGCGGCAGTACCGATCCGGCGAACGAGTAGGCACTGATATTGAAGATGCCTTCGAACACGCCGAACAGCACGCGATACGACAGCGTCAACGGATAGTTGTACGCGAAATACGCGAGCAGCATCGACGTTGCCCCGGCACCCGCGGTCCCGATCAGCATCAGCGCGTTCATGCGTGGCGTGACCCCGGCCTTGCCGTGGCCCGCGTTCCACAATCCCGCGGGCACATCGATAAGCGCCTGGCCCAACAGAAAAATAGTCGCCAGCGTACCGACCTGCTGAACGCTAAAGCCAAGAGACTTGGCAATGCTGTGCAGGCCGATCGGAAACGCCGAGCGATTCATCGAGTAGATCAGATAGCCGATCCCGACTGTGACGAGTTGAACCAGAAAGATAGAGCGCGCAAGCCGCTGTACTTTTTGCGACTGCGGATCGTCGCCCGATGAAGCGTTGTCGGAACTGGCTGGCAGTTCGAACCGGCTGGTGGTCATGATAGTGCTCTCCTGTTAGCGGGTCGTTGCTGTCAGAACATATGGCGCATGCCGAATCGCACGAGCGCCTGGCGGGTGTTGGACGAGTCGCCCAGCAGCGAAATATTCGCGACGGCCGGCGCGCCGGTCGAGCTGGTTCCGCTGGCAATCTGGTAGGTCGCGGCAACGTAGAGGTCGGTGCGCTTCGAGAGCGAGTAGTCGGCGAGCGCGGAGAACTGATGGTAGGTCTGATCGCCGATATCGCCGGACACCGCATTGCCCTTCGTGTAGCTATACGCGGCCGAGACGAATGCCGCCGGCGAAAGCCGGTACATGCCGTTGATTTCGACGTTGTTGAACGTTGCGGTCGCGCCGTTGAAATGGCCGATGTTTCCGTACTTCACGTTCGAATACAGCATGCCGATCGCAGCCGAGGCAAACGTGTACTGGCCGCCCGCCGCAACGACCTGCCATGAGGTGGCGGGCGCATTGCCGGTGAGGTAGCCCGAGTTGATCGAGCCGAAAGCCGTCGAGGTCGCCGGCGGCACCGCGTTGGCATTACCGTTCAGCACCGCGCCGGCATTCGACGGATTCCTGAAGAACTCGTACACCACGCCGAGTCCGAGCGGGCCGTTGTTGTAGCCGACACCGGCCGTGTAGCCGCTGTTCTGCGAGACCGATCCCGCAACCCCGCCGAGCATGACGGTGCCGCCGAAGCGCAGCCCCGAAAAGCTCGGCGAAGCGTACTTGATCGAATTGTTCTGGCGATAGGTTCGCGCAGCGTTGTCGATGTCGCCGGGATGCGATGCGCCGCTGCCGTAGGCGGCAAGGCCGAATCCGAACTGGCCCACGTAGTCGTTCACGCTGTCGTACTGGCGGCCGAGCGTCAGCGTGCCGAACCGGTTGCTCGACAGGCCGACGAATGCCTGACGGCCGAAGGCCGTTCCCCCTTGTGCGAACGCGCCCGTATTCAGATTGACACCCGACTCCAGGGTGAACACGGCAGCGAGACCGCCGCCGAGGTCTTCCTTGCCCTTGATGCCCCAGCGGCTTCCATACGGACCCGCAAGCGAATCGAGCGACCACTGGCGGCCGCCGACGTTGGTCGAACCCACCACATGCTTCGCGTTCGTGTTCAGCTGTATGGCCTCGTCGAGTACGCCATACAGCGTGACGGAACTCTGGGCGAACGCGGGCGCGGCGATCGTCGCTGCCGAAAGTGCAATGAATATCTTTTTCAATTCCAGTCTCCGATGGTTGTCCGGGCAAGCCCGCTTTTTTAATCTGTAATACTTATCGATATCTCTGTATTGGCGCATGCTGTATCGAGGGACGGCTGATCGGTGCCTCAGGAACCCGCCAGCCGCCCTTCCCTGCTCTCCGCTCAGAAGTGTCCGCTACGCGGACGCGGTTCGTAGGCCGCGCCGATCATTTGCATCTCCTCCGCGGACAAAACGACGCCCACCGCGGCGAGTGCTTCGTCCACTTGCGGCAGCGTCGTTGCGCCGATAATCGGCGTTGCGGACGGCAGTTTGTTCAACACCCATGCGAGAGCGACCTGTGCGGGCGTCAGGCCGCGCGAGCGAGCCACCGCGTCCACCGCCGCGCCGACGGCGTGATCCGCCGCGCGTCCGTACCACTCCCATGTATAGCCATCGGTGCGCGCGCGTTCGGTCGAGTTGCGATCGCGCCGCGCCTCGCCGCACAGAAAGCCTCTCGCCATCGGGCTGTACGGCAGCATCGCGACCCCTTCGTGGCGGCAAAGCGGTAGCAGTTCGCGCTCGTCCTCGCGCCATACCGCGTTGTAGTGGTTCTGCATCGACACGAAGCTCGCCTGTCCACGAAAACGCGCGCTGTAGAGCGACTTCGCGAACTGCCAGCACGGCATGTCCGCGGCGCCGACGTAGAGCACCTTGCCCGAGCGCACCAGGTGGTCGAGCGCGGCCATCATTTCGTCGATGTTCGTGGACTCGTCCCAGATGTGCGTCTGATACAGATCGATGTAGTCGGTCTTCAGGCGACGCAGCGACGCTTCCACCGCCTCGACGATGTGCTTGCGCGAATAGCCGCGCGCATTCGGCCCCTTGCCCATCGGGTTGCCGAATTTGGTGGCGATGACGAATTCGCTCCGGCTGCCGAACTCGCCGAGCAGCTCGCCGAGAATCCGCTCGCTGGCGCCGGCGGAATAGAAGTCGCAGGTATCGAAGAAGTTGATGCCGGCTTCGACGGCCCGGCGAACGAGCGGCCGCGCCTCGTCCGCGTCGAGCACCCACGAGCGCCACGCCTTGTCGCCGATACCCATCGCGCCGAAGCCGATGCGCGAAACCTTGAGGCTGCTGCTGCCGAAATTGATGTAGTCCATAGGTCGAAATACTCTCTTCGTGATCGGAATATGCTGGGTTCAACCGGCCTGGCGGCGACTGCGCTCCGAAGTGGGAACGCGCAGCGACACCAGCAGTTCGCCGAGCCGCGAGAAGGTCGACGCCTCCATCGTCACGCCGTGGCGAAGCGCCTGATCGAGCGCCTTGTCCATGTCGATGCGCTGGACCGCTTCGGTGTCAGCATCGGCGTCGCGAGAAACCGGCGCCGGATGCTTGCCGTCGCCCTGTACGATGCGCTCGACGGCAATGGCCACCCATCCGTCGTGGCCGGCCGTCGCATCGGAATGCAGTGCGAGAAACTGGCCGAGCCGCTCCATAAGCGAGGGCGTGCTCGCGGCTACGCCATCGTTCGATGCGTGTTCCATACCGGCGTACACGATGGGCTTGCGGCCCGCGCCATCCGGTTCGGCAACAACCGGCCTCTGCGCACCCGGTCCACTCATGCACAGCACCGCGCGATATCCGTGCAGCGCCGCGCGGCGCGCCAGATACGGCGCGAATTGCGCACCGTCCGTGCGGCTCACGATCATGAGCGCGCATCCCGAACGCGACGCCTCGCCACACGCGAGATCGACAAGACGCGGTCCGATCTGCAACAGCGACAAACCCGCGCCGTCGATCCGGTACTGGCCGTCCTCTTCATGCAGGACGCGCGGCCGCAACGCGGCGTTCAGCGTCGTCCCCTTGCTGTCGAGCAGATAGCGGTAGGCATCGCCGGACAGCGCTTCCGTCAGCAGGATCATCTCGGCGGCGTCGTCCGCCTGGCCGACCGAGAAGCCGCAGGCGCGCAACATCTCGGGCGTGGTGCGCGCGAGTTCCGGGTAGCTCAATCTCAATGTGCTCATCGCTCGTCCTCCTGCTGTCCGGCAACGCTGCCGGACAAAGCCACACGGGCACCTTGCGGCATGTGCGCGGATGCGGAAGCGCCGAGCAGGTCCTCCGGCAACACGGCGTTGAGAAGAAAGACGCCGCGCACCCATTGACGCGTGACCGGCTGCGACGTTTCGAGGCCGAACGTCGTGAGCAGGAAGCGGATCGCGTCCATCGGGAAGAACGACTGGCCGATCACGTTCTCGCGGATTTCCGAATACGGCAGCGTGGCGGCGAGCTGCATGCGGCTCGCAATGTGCACGAACTCGGGATGATCCAGCAGCACACGCGCCACCAGTTCATCGCGAGGCCGGCTGCGCAGCACGGTGCAGAATGCCTGCACGGCGCCCACCACGTCGACGAACGTTTCGTTCTCCACACCAGGGTCGATGGCGCGCTCGCCGCGCCGGTTCTCGCCGTTCTCGCCCGACTTGTACCAGAAGTACATGGCGGTCTCGGGCGCGCTCCGGTCGACGTCGAGCGCCCAGCAATAGCGCGTGTCCGCGATGTCGAGCAATTCGCCGACCGTCGCTTCGACGCGCTGCTGGCGAGTGATCTTCATGGTCGAGGGAATGACCGCTTCCATCGCCGCGGCAAAACGCGGATACAGCGCGACGAGATGCGCGACGAGCTGCCCGTGCGCCTCGTCGCTGCCAAGCGAGCGCGCCTTCGCGAGCAGTGCCCGCCAGGGCGACGCCGTTTGCCGAGTTTGCCGATCGTCGACGCTGCCGGTCGCGGCAAACCGCTCGGCCGCCGAGGCCAGCGTCGCGAGCGCACGCGCGATATCGGCATGCCGCTCCATTTCGTCGATGTCGCCGTCCGGCAGCGTTTCATAAAGACGTGCGGAGCGCGTGAGGAGCGCGGCCAGCGTCGTTGCGTCCGCGCGTGCGGTCTCCGTATCGCGCGTCAGCGCATAGGCGAGCGCCAGCTCGCGCCCCAGCGAAAACGCGCTCAGCCATGCGGGCCAGCGCACCAGCGTCGCCACCATGCCGAGCCCCGACGAATTGCCGACGCCCAGCACGAGCTTCGAACCCGGTTCGAGACGCGCCGCCGCGGCATTCCTGCTGCGCGCCTGCGCCTCGACCACGGTGAAGCTCGTGAGCCGCCACATGTACAGCGCGAACAGATCGACGTGGTACGGATAGGCGAGCGGATGATCCGGCGGCAGCGAAACCCATGCGCGCGTGCCGTGCCGCCCGTTGGCGTAATAGCCCGCGTTGCGGATGATGTAGCCGCCGCCCTCGGCGAGATGGTCGAGTTCCGGCTGCTGGCCCGCTTCCAGGCGGCCGAGCACGTAGTCGTAAAAACGGTTGCTGCGATTCGCGACGGTCCAGCCGAGCGTGGACAGATTGGTCGTGCGGCCGCGCCACACCTTGCCGACGATTTCCTCGCGCTCGTGCTCGATTGCCGCGAGGTCCGCCGGCCCGTCGACGAGGATGCCGAGAAAGTCGAACGTCCACTCCGTGAACCGGCCGGGCCGGTCGATGCCGTCGCTCGCCTGCGAGAACGCCGCGAAATGAAACTGGTGTCCCGCCGCCGTGATCTCGTAGACGACGGTCCCTTCGCCATTCGCGTCGACATCGCACGACACGCACTCGATGCGCCAATGCTCGCGCTTCATGCGCTCGACGAGGCTGTGCGCGAAGCTCAGACTCGTGGCCTTGGCCGCGCGCATCGCGTGCGCGCTCATCACGTCGTCTTCGCTGCGCAATGCGCCGAGCACCCGGGCGCCGTCCGTCTCGCCGCATGCCGCGCTCACGAGGTCGCGAACGAACGGCGGAATCGGCCCCGAGAAGCGCTCGTCTGATTCCTGCTGATTATTCACGTTTGCTTCCATATCCCATGACTCTGATCGTTGGCCTCAACGCATCACGAACGGATCGGCAATCGGTTCGTCCGAAATGCGAAGCCAGACGGTCTTGGTGCGCGTGTATTCGAGAATCGATTCGATACCGCCTTCGCGTCCGTAGCCGCTTTCGCCATAGCCGCCGAACGGCGCGACCGGCGAGATGGCACGGTACGTGTTCACCCAGACGACGCCCGCGTGAATCGCCTTCATCATCCGGTGCGCGCGCGACAGGTCCCGCGTGAATACGCCGGCGGCCAGGCCGTACTCGGTGTCGTTGGCAAGACGCACGGCCTCTTCCTCGGTCTCGAATCCGAGCACGCTCAGCACCGGCCCGAACAGCTCCGTCTGCACGCTCGGGATCGCCGGGTTCGGGCAATCGACGATGGTCGGCTCGTAGTAATACCCGGCTTCCATCGACGCCGGGCGCTTGCCGCCCGTCAGCACGGCCGCGCCCGCCGCTTCGCTCGACGCGACAATCTGCTCGATCTTTTCGAGCTGGCGCGCGGTCGCGAGCGGCCCCATTTCGGTCGCCGCATCGTCGGGGGCGCCGATGCGAATCTGGCGTGCCTTCGCGACGAGCGCATTGAGGAACGCGTCGCGAATCTTCGCGTGGACGATGAGCCGCGAGCCCGCCACGCAGCTTTGCCCGGACGCGCCGAAGATGCCGGCCACCACGGCGTTCACGGTGCCGGCGATGTCGGCGTCGTCGAACACGACGACCGGCGATTTGCCGCCCAGTTCGAGCGAAGTCGCCGCGAGATTGGCCGCCGAGTTGCGCACGATGTGGCGCGCGGTTTCAGGACCGCCCGTGAAGGCGATCCGCGAGACAAGACGATGGCTCGTCAAGGCGCGGCCGCACGGTTCGCCGAAACCGGTCAGCACGTTCACGACGCCCGCGGGAAAACCGGCCTCGTGCACGAGCTTCGCGAATTCGAGCAGCGGCGCGGGCGCCTCTTCCGACGCCTTCAACACGACCGTGCAGCCGGCCGCCAGCGCGGGACCGAGCTTGACCGCGGCAAGGAACAGCTGCGAGTTCCACGGCACGATCGCCGCCACGACGCCGATCGGCTCGCGACGCGTCGTGACTTCCATGTCCGGCTTGTCGATCGGCAGCACCGCGCCTTCGAGCTTGTCGGCCGCCCCGCCGAAATAGCGGAAATACTCGGCGATATAGGCAATCTGCGCGCTCGTCTCGCGGATGATCTTGCCGGTGTCCGTCGTCTCGATCGAGGCGAGATGCGGTACATTCTGCGCGAGCAGATCGCCGAGACGGATCAGCAGCTTGCCGCGCTGCGTCGCCGTGAGCTTCGCCCACGCGGGATCGCTCAATGCCGCATGCGCCGCCTGCACGGCCCGTTCGACGTCGTCCTGCGTCGCCGCGGGCATGGTCGCCCAGGGCTTGCCCGTCGCGGGGTTCACGCTCTCGAACGTTTCGCTGCCATTCTCGAAGCGTCCGTTGATGTATTGCTGGAATACGTCAGGCATCACACCTCCTTCGTTTCACGCGCGGCCGTCGGGCTGGACGCGGCGGCGGACGTCGCGCCCTGCCGCGGCGATTTGTCCAGAAACGCGCGGATCGCCCGGTTGACCTTTTGCGGCGACACCACGGCCATCATGTGCCGCTCGCCGTCCAGCGACTCGCTCACGCCACGCGGCGTGAGCCCCGCCATGCGCACCGACATCGCCGGCGACGAATTCGCGTCGAGCTCGCCGGTCAGGTACAGCGCCGGCATGTCGAGTTGCGGCAGCACATCGACGTGCGCCCGGTCCGAACTCGCGAACACGCGATAAGCGCGCGCATAACCGTTCGCGTCGACGCCCGAGAGACACTTCAGGATCGCGTCCGCGGCCGGGCCGGGCTCGGGGCTCGTCGTGCCGAGCCAGCGCCCGAGCGTGACGTGCATGTCGGTGAGCGCGCCTTCCGGGCCGAGCGAGGTCGCGCGGTTCATCACCGCTTCGCGCTGCTCGGGCGTGCGCTCGAAAACGGCGTTCATGGCGATCAGGCGTCCAACCCGCTCCGGATGACGGCCCGCGAGACCGATCGCGATCAGCGCGCCCATCGAATGCCCGACCACCGTCGCACGCTCGATACCGAGCGTGTGCAGCAAGCGCGCGGCCTGCTCGACGTAATCGTCAAGCGTGGCGTCCTCGCGCGGCATGCTGCTGCCGCCGTGGCCGAGAAAATCCAGCGCGATCACCGTATGGTCTTGTTCGAACTCCGCGATCTGCGGCGCCCAGATCGACGAATTCATGCCGACGCCGTGAATCAGGACGAGCGGCTCGCCGCTGCCGCTGACATGGTATGCGGTGCCGTCGAGCATGCGCTTGCCGTCACCCGGCTCTGTGTGACTAGCCATTCGACGACATCTCCTGAATGTCCTTGTAGCGGTCGCCGATGCGGTGATGCGGCCGGCCGCCGATCGACGCGCCAAGCGCGACCACGATCTCGTCCGGACCCGGCGCGTCGGTGATCGAGAATTGCACCGTGAGGTAATGCGAGCGCATGCCTTCGTCGTGCTTGTGCATGAGCGGAATCGTGACCGGGCAATTCGCCGGACCGCGCAGATTCGTGAACGCAAGATAGGACTTCGCGCCGACCGCCTCGCGATACTTGTTGCCGAAACGCAGCGTATGGATCAGCGCCGATGCATGCTCCATCTCGCCGTTCAGGCCGACGATCGATGCCTTGCCATAGCCTTCCACGTTCTCCCCCGACCCCGTGATGTCGAGGATGCGCGACGTCAGCAACTCGCCGAGCACCGGGCCGATTTCGCGAATCTCCGGCCCGAGGTCCTCGACATAGCCGCGGCCCGCCCACGGATTGGTCAGCACGGCGGCGACGCCAACCAGCTTGAGCGGAACAGCCGCTTCGCGGCCGCCGTCGACGGTAATGTCTTCGAAAAAGGTCACTGTCTTGCGAATCAGTTTGTGCATCTTGACGCTCCAGATTGGCGGGATTCATCCCTGACATGGTTAAGCAGTACCGGCACTGCGCCGCGCAGCTGCGCGCCGGTCTTACGCCACACTCGACAAGAATATGCGATTCCATATTCTTGTAGCATCTATGTTGGTATACCATGCTATAGTCAATTGAAAACGCCGTGGGGAGTTTTCGACTAGGGAAGAACCCTGGGTAAGCTTCCTTGCTACGCGGGCAAGCGGCCTGCATGATGGATAACTGAAGCGGGCATGCCGCCGTACCGGGACAACGGAACAAGCTATGACGACTGAGAAAAAATCGCTGCGTATCGAACGCGAAGTGAAAACGCTCCGGCAACTCGCACTCGAGCGCATGCGCAACGCCATCCTGCAATCGCATTTTCTGCCGGGGGAACGACTGGTCGAACGACCGCTATGCGACGAACTCGGCGTGAGCAGAACCGTCGTGCGCGAAGTGCTGAGGCATCTGGAAACCGAGGGGCTGGTCGAGAACATTGCGAACCTCGGCCCCGTGGTCAAGAAGGTCGACCTCGACGAGGCCATCCAGATCTACGAGATTCGCGCGCTGCTCGAAGGCAGCGCGGCGCGCGCCTGCGCCGAAAAATCGACGCCGGAAATCGTCGCCTATCTCTCGCTGATACTCGATGCGGTACAGGAAGCGTTCCGCAACAAGGACTATGACAACGTCCTGCTGAAGGTCGGCCAGTTCTACGAGTACATGTTCGGGAGCGGCGGCAAGACGGTGGCGTGGAAGCTCGCGGAGACGCTGAACGCGCGCATCAACCAGCTGCGCGCGCACACGATCCGCTCGCCGGGCCGCGACAAGGCGTCGTTCAAGGAAATGAAGAAACTGCTCGATGCGATCGAGGCCAAAGACGGCGCGGCGGCCGAACGGGCGTCCGTCGAACACGTCCAGGCGGTGATCCGCATCCTGGTGGACTCGCAGTCCAAACGGGATGCCGCCGATGAACCGGCAGCCACCGACCTGCCCGCGCCTGCGCGGAGTCCCGCCAGGCCACGCCGCCAGAACGCGGCAGCCTGACCGAACGAATTGTCATTGTTCCATGGAGACTGGAATGTCAGAAAATCAGGTGGCCCTGCCGCCTTTGCGCGACCCTTCGCTGCTGCGCGAAGCCTGTTTCATAGCGGGCGAATGGCACGCCGGCGATGCCTCGTCGGCGATTGCCGTGACCAATCCCGCCAACGATCTGCTGATCGGCACAGTGCCGCGTCTTGGCGCAACCGAGGTCCGTCACTGCATCGAGTCCGCACGGACGGCGCTGCCGGCCTGGTCGGCGAAGACCGGCAAGGAACGCGCGGCCATTCTGCGGCGCTGGTACGAGCTCATGCTCGACAACCAGGACGACCTCGCCACCATCATGACATGCGAGCAGGGCAAACCGCTGGCCGAGAGCCGCGGCGAAATCCTCTATGCCGCCTCCTTTCTGGAGTGGTTTGCCGAGGAGGCCAAGCGCGTCTACGGCGATACGATTCCCGCGCATACGGCGGACCGCCGCATCGTCGTGCTCAAGCAGCCGATCGGCGTATGCGCGGCGATCACGCCGTGGAACTTCCCGGCCGCGATGCTCACGCGCAAGATCGGTCCCGCGCTGGCCGCCGGCTGCACGATCGTGCTCAAGCCCGCCAGCCAAACGCCCTTCTCCGCGCTCGCGCTGTGCGTGCTCGCCGAGCGCGCGGGCGTGCCGCGCGGCGTGCTCTCCTGCGTGACGGGCAACGCTGCCGCGATTGGTGACGAGCTGTGCCGCAATCCGGTCGTGCGCAAGCTCTCGTTCACCGGCTCGACCGAAATCGGCAAGGTGCTGCTCGAGAAATGCGCGGCCACCGTCAAGAAAACGTCGATGGAACTGGGCGGCAACGCGCCGTTCATCGTTTTCGACGACGCGGATCTCGATGCGGCCGTCGCGGGCGCGATCGCCGCCAAGTTCCGCAACGCGGGGCAGACCTGTGTGTGCGTGAATCGCTTTTTCGTGCAGGACAGCGTCTACGATGCGTTCGTCGAGAAGCTCGGCGTGGCGGTTCGGGCGCTGACGGTCGGCAACGGCCTCGATGCCGCCACGAAGATCGGGCCGCTGATCGACTGCAACGCGGTGGCGAAAGTCCGCGAGCACGTCGACGATGCGCTCGCGCACGGTGCGTCGGTCGTCGTCGGCGGCAACGGTCATGCGGCGGGCGCGCAGTTCTTCGAGCCGACGGTGCTCGCGGGCGCCACGCCGGCCATGAAGATTTTCCGCGAAGAAACGTTCGGCCCGGTTGCGCCGGTGTTCCGCTTCACGAGCGAAGCAGAAGCGATTCGCCTTGCTAACGATACCGAGTTCGGCCTCGCATCGTATTTCTATGGTCGCGACATCGGGCGCATCTGGCGGGTTGCCGAAGCGCTCGAATACGGCATGGTCGGCATCAACGAAGGTCTGATCTCCACCGAGGTCGCGCCTTTCGGCGGCGTGAAGGAAAGCGGGCTCGGCCGTGAAGGATCGAAGTACGGGATCGACGATTATCTCGAGATGAAATACCTGTGCATGGGTGGGATCGCCTGAGGGGCGCTCACTGGCTACGGCAGTTGGGTGGATCTTTTTGATTTCCGTTTTGGCTGCTGATGTGCGGACAATGCCTGGCGTTTCCTGAGTTAGCTTCTGAATCAGGAAACGCCGGGTATACACAGCCGATTAATAACGAAGTTCTTCAAAGGGCCGGAAAAACAAGGTGCGATAGAGCCCCGTGTGCCCTGAATCGCGAGCCCTCGTTTTTCGGCTCTGCATCTGGCTCCGCATGAGCGCAGCCTCTCCAATTTCCATGTGAAAGCCGCGCCGCCTGTTCGCGCCGCCTCGTCAGGCGGCCCCCTTCGCCGCGGACCTGAACCCGTTCGCCAGTTCGCAGGCCAGCGCCATCATCACCAGACAGGCAGACACCAGGAAAAGCAGACGATGGTTGCCGCCGCTTGCGTTGAATAGCGCCGAGAACGCGTAGCCGGAAACGGCCATGACCCCGGCCGACAGAATCGTCGCCCTGCTCCACGCGATGTTCTGCCGATGCGCATTCTTCGGCACCAGCTCATGAATGCGCGCCAACGCCAGCGGAACGATGCCCGGCGCAAACGTGCCGATGACAACGGCACACACACCGAGTGCCGGCACATTCCCCGTCAGATAAACACTCGCCAATGCGACGGCCTGCGTAAGCGATACCAGTCCGATGGCCGCCCGGGCACCCATCCGGTCCGCGAGAAAGCCATAGAGAGGCGGACCGGCAATGGCGCCTACCCCGTAGAGCACCCAGAAGATGGCGCCCTCATGCGTGCCCAGGCCGAGCCCACGCGCGATGAAGTCGACCAGAAACACCATGGGCGCGACGACAGAGGCCGCCATCAACGCATATTGGGCGTACAGGAGATTGACGCGCCATCCGAAATGCGCGCGCGAGGCCCGACTGTCCGCGCCCCGAGCCGGCGTCTCCGACGAGAGGCGCGCCGACGGCCACGCGAACCAGCTCGCCGACGTCAGGATGGCCGAGACGATGGCGAGACCGATCCAGGTCTGGGCCAGCCCCAGTTTCAACAGCAGTGGAATCAGCGTTCCCGACCCTGCGATACCGAGCCCCAGACCGAGAAACACGGCACCGCTCGCCATGCCCCGGCTCGCCGGCGGCACGTGCGGAAGAATCGTGGCGGCGACCAGCACCATCACCACGCCGCCCGCGATGCCCGACAGGACTCGCCAGCCGAAGTACCAGCCGACCGACAACGGAAAGGCGCACGCGAGAAAGGTGGCCGTAATGATCAGCATCATCACGCGCAGCGTGCGCTCCTTGCCGAACCGGCTGCCCAACGGACGGGCCAGAAGCGCGCCGCACAGATAGCCCGCCAGATTGGCCGCGCCAAGATAGATCACGCTCGCGGTCGAAAACCAGTGCGCGCGAATGAGCTCCGGAATGAGCGGCGTAAAAGCGAAGCGGGCCAGCCCGATACTCACGAGGCTGGCGCATAGCCCCGCGAAGATATAGCGCGAGACGAGCCTTCGGTCGATCTGCGCCGGCGTGAGTGAACCTGTCATGGAAGTCATGAATGTGTCTTTGCAAGCGGAAGAAATCCGGCGGATAGCCAAGCCTCCACCAGTCTTTGACATCATTGTCAATTTTGACACTCTAGACAAACTTGACATCAACGTCAAGAATGAGATTAAATTCAGACTGGATACCGATTCACGACACGGAGCAAGACATGGCAGGCGTTCGCCAGTTCGACGAGGGCGCGGCCCTCGAAACAGCTCTTCCGCTCTTCTGGCAGAAGGGCTTTGCCGCGACGACGATGCAGGATCTCGCCGCCGCCACGGGAATCCAGCGGGGCTCGCTATACAACGCCTATGGCGATAAGGAAACGCTGTTCCTGCGCGTGTTCGATCTGTACCGGGAGCGCTTTCTGCAGCAAATCCGCCGGTCGCTCGATAAGCCGAAGGTCCGCGACGCGTTGCAGAGTTTCTTCGACTGCGTCATCACGTCGATGACGACGACCATCGCTGCGGATGCCCCCACGCGCGGCTGCCTCAGCACCAAGACCGCGGTCGAGACGCAGGACATGGATGCGCCGATACGCGAGGCGATCCAGTCGCTGCTCGATGACTTCGAGACGATTCTGCTGGAGCGACTATCGAAGGTCGAAAAAACGGCGCACCTGCGGATTCCGGCCGCGGAAGCCGCGCGGCTGGTCCTGACGTTGACGCGCGGAATCGTGGTGATCGAACGGGTGTACCAGGACCCCAAGCGGCTGCGGCATACCGCCGATTCGCTGATCGAACTGCTGTTTGACAGTCGGCCCCGTCGTTGAAAAACCATTCCTGACTTTGCGCAGCACGCTCACACTCACGCTTATCGGGAATGAATGCCGGCTCTGACCGGAACCCTTGAGCGCGACAGGCCATCGATCATGCCGATGGCCGACGATGTGATATCTCCCCGCCGCATCAATCTTCAGCACATTCCGCACGCCGTGTACGGGTTCGCCGCTGTCCCGCGGCGGCGAACACGCATGGCGCCCGAGGCCCGCGATTTACCGCGCGGCCGCCGGGCACGCCACCCCCACGCCCAATAGCCCCGCACGACGGCGAGCAACGCACGTATCCGTATACGCGTTATACGGCCAATCGATCAATTTTTTCGGTTGATTCAACGAATTCAACCCGGTATTTCGATCATACGAGCGTCACGCGACAAATCTATTCTGCATGGACTCATCAGCCCTCTTCAAAAAGGACACCGCCATGCAACCCAGTCTACTGACCTCGAACGCGTCGCACCGTCAGTACCGCGGTCCGATTACCACTGCCATTTTCGATTGGGCCGGCACCGTGCTCGACTTCGGCTGCATTGCCCCGGTCGAGGCGTTCCGTCAGGTCTTCTCCGACGCCGGCGTGCCGATCACGATCGCCGAAGCGCGCGCGCCGATGGGCGCGGCCAAGCGCGAGCACATCGCGCTGATCCTCAAGGAGGCCGACGTGCAGGCCCGCTGGCAGGCGCACACCGGCCACGCCTCGAACGAAGCCGACGTCGATGCGCTGTACAAGGAGTTCCTGCGCGTGGACGAAATCAACGTCGCGAAATACGCCGACCTGATCCCGGGCGCACTCGACACCATCGCGCATCTGCGCGCGCGCGGCATCGCAGTCGGCAGCACCACCGGCTATCCGCGCGAAGTCATGAAGAACCTGATTCCGCTCGCGGCCGAACGCAATTACAAGCCCGACTTCGTCAGCACGGTCAGCGACGTTGCACGCGGCCGGCCGTTCCCCGACATGATCCTCGCCAACGCGCTCGCGCTCGCGACGCCGGATGTGCGCGGCGCCGTGGTGGTCGACGACAGCCCGACCGGCCTGCTGGCCGGCCTGGCCTCGGGCATGTGGGCGGTCGGCATCGCCGCGAGCGGCAACGAAGTCGGCCTGTCGCTCGCCGAGTGGACCGCGCTGAGCCCGGCCGAACAGCAGGCGCATCTGACGCCCGCGCGCGCGAAGCTCGAACGGACCGGCGCGCACTTCGTGATCGATACCATCGCCGATCTGCCGGCCGTGATCGACGCGATCGAGGCGCTGCTCGCCGCCGGAGAGCGTCCGTGAACAGCGCCTGGCAGTTCCACAACCCGGTTCGCGTGCGCTTCGGCGCCGCCTCGCTCGGCGAGATCGGCCAGGCCATCGCGGGCCGCCGCTACGTGATCGTCACCTATCCGGACGCGGTGTTCGCCGACCTCTCGGCGCGTATCGAGGCGATCGCCGGTCCCGCGCAATTGCGCATCGATTCGGTCGAGCCGAATCCGTCGGTCGGCATGCTGCGCCGCGCCTGCGAACAGCTCAAGGCGTTGCCGCAAGAAACCGAGGTGCTGGTCGCGCTCGGCGGCGGTTCGGTCATGGATTCGGCCAAGGTGCTGGCCGCCGGGCGCGGCGACTTCGACCCGGTCTACGCCTACCTGAGCGCGGGCGGCCCCGCGACGGCGAACCCGCTGCCGATCATCGCGATTCCGACCACCGCCGGCACCGGCAGCGAAGTGACCTGCTGGGCCACGGTCTGGGACCCGGACAATGCGCGCAAGCTGTCGCTGTCGCGCGAGGATCTGTACCCGGAAGCAGTCCTGATCGATCCCGAACTGATGGTCGGTCTGCCCGAAGGTCCGACGCTCGCGAGCGGTCTCGATGCGTTGGCCCATGCGCTCGAAAGTATCTGGAACGTGCACGCGAGCCCGGTCACGCGCGGCCTCGCGATCCATGCGGCACGCGAGATCATGGCCGCGTTGCCGCGTGTGATGGCGCATCCGTCCGACCTCGAGGCACGCGGCGCAATGGCACTCGGCGCGCTGCGCGCGGGTCTCGCGTTCTCGAATACGCGTACCGCGCTGGCTCACAACATCTCGTACGCGATCACGCTGTCGCACGGCGTCGCGCATGGCATCGCGTGCTCGTTCACGCTGCCGGCCGTGATGCAGGCCGCGCTCGGCATCGATCCGGCCTGCGACGCCGCGCTCGCCGAAATCTTCGGCGACACGCAAACCGCGCCCGCACGTCTCGCGGCCTTTCTCGACTCGCTCGGCGTCGCCACGCATCCGGGCTCGTACGGCCTCGCTGAAGGCGAATGGTACGCAATCGTCGATCAGGCGTTCGACGGCGCGCGCGGGCGCAACTTCATCGGCAACCGCAGCCACTTTCCGAAATTCGATTTCGCATCGGTTCCGCCGATTGCCCCCTCCAGGAGATTGTCTTGAGTACGCAACGTTCCATCTCGACCGATGCGCTCGCGCGCCTCGACAACATGCCGTGGACACGCTTCCACACGCTCATCATCGCTGCGCTCGGCGTGGGCTGGGCACTCGATTCGTTCGAGACCAACATCATCGGCAGCGTGTTCGGCGGCATCCAGTCGTACTGGCATCTAAGTTCGACACAGGGCTCGCTGGCCGTGAGCATCTGGGTGTTCGGCATGCTGGTCGGCGCGATCGCATTCGGCTATCTCGCCGACCGTTTCGGCCGCAAGCGCCTGTTCCTCGCGACGCTGCTCTGGTACGCGCTCTTCAGCGTTGCGACCGTGGTGTCGTGGAATTTCGATTCGTTCCTGTTCTTCCGCGCAATGACCGCGCTCGCGGTCGGCGGCGAATACTCGGCCGTCACCGCCACGATGGGCGAATTCATCCCGCGCAAGCATCGTGGCCGGACCGATTCGCTGATCCTGTCGGGCTTTCCGCTCGGCGCACTGATCGCAGCGGGCGTGTCGTACTTCGTGCTGAATCATCTGCCGGCCAGCATCGCCTGGCGCGTCGGTTTCGGTCTGGGCACGACGATGGCGCTGATCTTCTTCTGGATTCGCCGCGTGGTGCCGGAATCGCCGCGCTGGCTGTTGCAGCAGGGTCGTGTCGAGGAAGCCGAGGCGATCGTCACGAGGATCGCGGCGGCGGCGACGGGCCCCGATGCGCTGGCCGCTCAGCGCCGCTTTGAACCGACCACGATCGTACCGGCTCATCCGATGTTCTGGCGCAACGTCGGCGAACTGCTCGGCAAGTACCGCGCGCCGTGCGGCCTCGCGAGCGCGCTGAACTTCTCGCAGGCGGCGGTCGTGTATGGCGTGCTGTCGCTGATGGCGCTCGTCATCCTGCCGTACATGAAGGTGCCGGCCGGGTCGATGCCGATCTACTACGCGTACGGCAACCTCGCCGCGCTGCTCGGCGGGCTGACCGCGTCGTTTCTGGTCGAGGCCTGGGGCCGCCGCTCCTCGCTGTTCGTGAGCTATACCTTCACGCTGCTCTCGATCCTCGTGGTCTACATGGCGCACACGCTGGCGGGCATGGTGATCGGCTACTGCCTGATCCAGTTCGGCGTGACCTGGGCCTATATCTCGGCCTACGTGGTGTCCTCCGAAATCCTGCCGACGCGGTTGCGCGCTTCGGGTCTCGGCATCTCGGTGGCGGTCGGCCGCGTCGGCGCGATGATTACGCCGCTGCTGCTGACCAGCGCCTTCTCCTCGACCGGCACGCCGGCCGGCGCGCTGACCACGCTGTTCGTGATCGCGGCACCGGGGCCGGTTGCGGCCGCGCTCTGGTGGTGGAAAGGACGCGAAACACGCAATGTGTCGCTGGAGCAGGGCAGCCTGGATGCGTTGACCGCGGAAAACGGATTGCAGACGGTCGCGGCGGGCTGAGTGCGATGATGGGCCGGCGCTGCTTTCGCCGAGCCTTTATTCCCGATGTTCTGAAGAGCCGTGCGCTTTTGCGTGCGGCTCTTTTTTATCTGGAATCTTGACTATATTTCTGTGCAATACGCTGTGCAATGCGGCGGGACCTATCGGTCTATCGCGAACCGCTAGACCGACTCGCAAGACACTTCGGATAGAGCTTCCCGCTCCTCTCTCGCACTCGCGTTCGCTCTCGCGAACATAACGATCTCGCCGGCCATAATACGCAATTGCTCCGTCGCCGCGACATCGACACAGACGCCTTCGGCATTGAACAGCGTTTGCGACGTGTTCAGCATGACGCCGAGCGGCGTCGGCCATCCGCGCAGCGCATGCACGATCGAGCGCAGCGTCGCGAGCGTCGAAGCGCCCGCCTGAACGCCGCCTGCACACGCAACGCACCCTACCGCACGCTGACTGAAATAGCTGCGCTCGTCGTCGCGCATGTCTTCCGTGTAGTCGAGCGCGTTCTTCACCAGTCCCGATACCGAGCCGTGATAGGCGGGCGAAGCGATGACCACCCCGTCGGCGCGCCGCAGCGCCTCCAGAAAACGCACGGCTTGCGGCGTGCGCTCCAGGGCTTCGGGTGAATACATCGGCATCACCAGTTCGGGACCGACGATGGCTTCCGTCGACGCACCGAGCCTTTGAGCTTCGCGCAACACGGCGCGCACGACCCGCTCGGAACTCGACCCGTATCTGAGTGTGCCGCCTATGCCGACGATATGAGGAACGAATGGCTGCATCATGATTTTCTCCAGGTGGCAAAGCACGGGGTTCTCGTGGATGAACTCGCCATCAGACTTCAGCCAGGCGGGCTCGCTGCGCGAATTCCGCGGAGAAGTGCGGCGCCACTTCGCTCGCGAAGCGGCCAAGCCACTCGCGCCGGCGCTGTTGCGGGATACCCGGTGTTGCCGCCATCACGATCAGGTGATTGAAACCGACGTCGAGATATTCCTGCACGCGCTCACAGACCGTTGCCGGAGAACCGAACAGTTGCAGATGATTGAAGGGCCCGAGATTGTCAGGATTGCACATCGAGACACGGCGTTCGTGAACAGCCGCGAACGACTGATAGTCGGGAATCGACGGGAATCCGCCTTCATCCGGCCGGTAGTGCTCGACTTGCAGCTCGAACCAGCGCGGCATGTACTTGCGCGCGAGCGCTTCGGCTTCATCGTCGCTGTCCGCAATGATGCAACTGATGGCGACCGGCTTCGTCACGTCCACATCGCCGCCGCGTTGCAGCGTGACGTCATGCCAGGTGCTCAGCACCTTCCGCTGCACGGCCAGAGGCAGTGTACCGTTGGAAATCGGCGGCAAACCGAGTTCGGCAATCTTCGTCGCGCTATCAGGACTGCCAATCGCGCCGTAGAAGTTGATGTTCTCGCGTCGTGCATCCGGGCGCAGCCGCACTTCCAGCGGCACGCGCACATGCTGGCCTTCATAGGTGAACGGCTTGCCCGACAAGGCCAGATCGAGTACTTCCCAGACTTCCTGGAAGCGGGCCTTCGCATTCTCGAGCTTCAGGTCGAACGCATCGTATTCGAGCGGGGCGGCACCGCGGCCAAGGCCGAGATGGAGCGGCGCGTCGGACATCAGGCTCAGCATCGCGATCTCGCCCGCAAGCCGCACGGGGTTATGCCACGGCGTAACGAGCACCATCGTACCGAGCCCCAGACCCGGACAGCGCGACGCGATGTTCGACATCAGCATCAACGGGCTGGGCGTGGGGAAATAGCTCGAAAAGTGATGCTCCGGAGTCCATACCGTACGGAAACCCGCTTCGTAACCAAAACGGGCATCGTCGATCATGTGGCGATACAGTTCGAGATCGGGCGTCGGCTCGACGTCCGACGCGGCAATCATGAACCCAAATTCGACCTGCGAAGCTGACATCTGAAGTCTCCTCAATTAGATGTATTTACATATGTTATGTCATTAATCTTCGCTGTCAAGCAGATTCTCGCTCGCCGGGGGTGGGCCCCTTGCGGATCGTCAGGGCCGTGAAGGTCGTAATCAGGCCGAGGACGACGAGATAGGCGGCCACCGGCCAGTACGCGTGGGACCAGACGAGCAGCGAAGTGGCAATGAACGGCGACAATCCTCCGCTAAAGATTGCGGCGATCTCATGCCCCAGCGCGAGGCCCGAGTAGCGCATGCTCGTGCCGAAAAAGCTGCTGAACAACGTCGGCTGTGTCGCAACCAGCGCCGCGTAGCTGATCGTGTTGACGAGTAGAAACGCGAGCAGCGTCAAGGTCGGGCTGCCGGTGCTGACGAAATGGAAGAACGGATAGGCAAATGCCATCATCGTCAGGGTGCCGAACAGATAGATAGGACGACTGCCGATGCGATCGGAAAGCCGCCCCATCAATACGATCACGGGCAATTGCAAGACAAACGACAGGATCATCGCGCCGAGCACCTGCCCGTCGGGCACGTGCGCGAACTTCGCGAAGGTCAGCGAAAACGCGACGAAGACGTACGAGCTGCCGTTTTCCGCCACCCGCAGGCCCATGGCCGTCAGTACCGCTCGCGGATGCTCGCGCAGAACCTGCAGCACCGGCAGCTTCGCCCGGCCGCCGCGTGCGGCGAGTTCCCTGAACGCCTGGGTCTCGGGAACGAAACGGCGGATGTAAATGCCAAGGCAGAAAACCACGATGCTCGCGAGAAACGGCATACGCCATCCCCATGCGATGAAATCGGCTTCCGGCAGTTGCCGCACGAGCCATACCGCCGCGGCCGACAACAGGAAACCCAGACTCAGGCCGGCCTGCCCGTATGCAGAGAAGTAACCGACCTTGCCGGACGGCGCGCTTTCCGTAATCATCAGCACCGAGCCGCCCCACTCGCCGCCGGCCGCGAGCCCTTGCACGATCCGCAACGCAACCAGCAACATGGGCGCGAGGATGCCGACCTGGCTGTACGACGGAAGAAGCCCCATCAGAAACGTGGCGCTGCCCATCAACGTCAGCGTCCAGATCAGCGCGGCACGGCGCCCGTAGCGATCGCCGATGTGCGAGAAGATCACGCCGCCAAACGGGCGGGCCAGAAAGCCGACGGCAAAGCCGCCAAAAACACCCAGCGCAGCAACCAGCGGCTGCGTTCCTTTCGGAAAGAAAATCTGCCCGAACACCAGCGCGGCCGTGGTGCCATACAGAAAGAAGTCATACCATTCCAGGGCATTGCCGAGCGCGCTCGATATGACGATGCGTTGCAATGCGCGCCCCTGCAGGGAAACGGACCGTTCCCTGCCTCCAGACAACGTTTCCGATACTTCCATACCAATCTCCAGATAACGGCGACCATGACGGCCGCCGTGGTTTGAGCCGGCAAATCAGAACCGCCTGCACACGACCGCCCGCGCGGCGGTTAACGCAACGATCGGGCAACGATCAGAACAGGTGTCGCATTCCGCCGAGCAGCAGCAGCTGGTTACGCGAACTCGATGGCGAGGCCTGGAAAATAACGGCCGGCGCCAGCGGCCCGTTGGACGCTCTCACATAGTTCGCAAAAGCGAATACGTCCGTACGCTTCGACAGGAAATAGTCAACGCTGACCTGGCCCTGGTGCCAATGGGGATTCGCGCTGACACCCTGGTAGTTGCCGCTCGTATAGAGCCACGCGGCGGAGACCGTCAAGGCCGGCGTGAGCTGGTAAAGACCGATCACGTCGAAGTTGTTCAGGTTGACGCCGCTATTGTCGAGATACGTGAAATGCACGTTCGAGTACATGCCGGCGACGCTCAATGCACTGAACCGGTAGAGCCCGCCCACTGCCGCCACCTCCTGATGCTTGACGCCGACCGTGCTGTTTAGCGGGCTCGTATGGAACAGCGCGAACGGTGCGCCGGCATAGTCGTCCGTCACCGCGCCGTTGGGATTGCCCACACCCGGCCGATCGAGATACAGATAGGCGGCCGCGAAGCGAAAACGGCCATTGTCATAACCCGCGCCGGCACTCCACGCCTGATTCTGCGAAAAATTGCCCGCGCTGTTGCTGAACGCGTAGAGACCTTCGAAGGTCAATCCGCTGAAATTGGGGCTGACGTACTTCACCGAATTGCTGTAGCGAAAATTCCCTTCGACGTTGTCGCTATCCCCAAAGGTGGTTCCGAACCCGGGACCGAACGCCTGAGGTTCGTAGCGGTCCAGGTAGTCCCACATCATGTCGTACTGACGGCCGAAGGTCACGGTGCCGTAGCGGTCGCTGCCAAGGCCGACGAACGCTTGCCGCCCGAACATCCGGCCGCCCTGCCCGAGCGAGCCGTTGGTCGAGCTGAACCCGTTTTCGAGCTGGGCGACTGCGGCAAACCCGCCGCCGAGATCTTCGTGAATCTTCAATCCCCACCGGTTGTTCTGATTTGCACCACTGAACATCTGAACAGCACTTTTTCCGCCTTCGTTACTCACATACCCGATGCCGGTCGAGATGATGCCGTACAGCGTGACGCTGTTCTGCGCCCAGGCGCTCGTCGAGATCATCGAAATCGAATAAATTAAGATACCTAATTTAATTTTCACGAAGCATCCTTTTATGTCAGGAAAACGACGATTTAATTTAATGTGTCAGGAAACGCGAGAGGATCGGTTGAAAGCGGATTGCAGGAATTGCGTCAGACTCAGATCGAATTGCTCCGGATTCTCGATGTTGGAAAGGTGACCCGATTCGGGAATCACCTTGAGCGTCGCGTTGGGAATGCTGGCGGCCAGTTCCTGCGCCAGCACGGGCGGCGTCAGCGTGTCGTGCTCGCCGACCATGACGAGGGTGGGCGCGACGATCCGCGACAGGTCGCCGACGAAATCGTCGTTCAGATTGGCCTCAATGGTTTTCAGATAGCTGTCCGTACGCAGGATCGAAATGCTGGCGACCAGTTCATCGAGCGCGGCTTCCGTAATCTTCGGACCGGCAAGACCGCGCGCAACCGCCGGTGCGATGTCGGCCGGCGTCTTGCCCGCGAGAAGCGGTTGCGCACGGGCAGCGAGAAAAGCCTCCCGTTCTTCCGGCGTGCGGGTGTCGCGCGTATCCGGACGCGTGTCGACCAGCGTCAACGAGGCAACGCGCTGCGGATACTGCAGCGTAAAGCGCTGCGCAATGCGCCCGCCGAGCGACAGCCCGACCAGATGCACGCGAGCCGCGCCACAGTGATCGATGAGCCGCAGGACATCGTGCGCGAAGTCGGTGATCGTCACCTTGCCGTCATAGTCGTCACTCGCGCCATAACCGCGAGCATCCCAACTGACCGCGTGCGCGAAGGTGCCGATCGAAACCAGTTGCCGATACCAGTTCGAACGGTTTCCACCGATACCGTGCAGAAACAGAACGAGTTCTCCTGTGCCTCGCTCCGAAAAAGCGATCCTCGGCGCGCCCGGCACGAATGTGACCGGCCACGCGGCGGGAGCGCCGCGCCAACCTGCTTCCCCCATTTTTGTCCCCATAATAGTTAGCATGACATCACGCCGAAGCGTGCCGATGTTGCATCAGCCGGCAGAAACATGGAAAATACATGTAATTTCATATGTATGTGAACACACCTTAGGCCACCAATTTCTGCATGTCAACGGGCCACGCATAGCGTTGCGAAAAGACCGGCCGGAAACCACCAGCGGGATGTTTCCTCGAGGAGAAAAAGCAATGAATACGGCAAAGGGAAATCGTTCGAGCGGCAGAAAAAAGGAGAGCGGCGCGACGGCGGCGCCCCAAAGCACGGGGCCTCATTCATCACAGGAAAAGACAGGCCGCGCCGACATACCGCCCGACGCCTCGTACTTCACCGACCGCTTCGTGCCGTATCTGATCAACCACGCGGCCAGCCTGTTCAACCTGCAATTCAGGAAAGACCTGCGCAAGCTCGATATTTCGGTCATGCAATGGCGCGCGCTGGCCGTGCTGCACGGCGAGCCGGGATTGGCGCTGCGGGAAATCGTGGCGAAAACCGCAATCGACCAGCCGACGCTGAGCCGGGTCGTCGATCAATTGCACGAGCGCGGCTTGATCGAGCGCGCCGCGCGGGAATCGGACAGCCGATACCTGAGCCTGTCGCTCACCGCAAGCGGTGAGGATCTTTATCAGAACCTTTGGCAACTTGCATGGAAGCATTACCAAAGGGGGACGTCTCATCTGACGCCTGAGGAGACCGAGACGCTCATGATGTTGCTGAAGAAAACGATCAGCAGTCTTGAGGCAAATTGAATCGCACCGGTTTATTGCGGCTTGATCGGTCGTGAGTCGTGATTGCGCGCCGGCTGGAGAGCGAGGCGGATCGCTTCGTTCGCCAACACGCGGAATCGCACAACCAACCGAGTCCCGGGCAACGCCTTCTCTACCATTCACCACGGGCGATCAAGACATTGCTGGGCACCGCTCTTCGCGCTGTCTCCCGCCCGGCTTGACCGGCACATCATTCAAGCCTGCCCGCCCATCACGGCACCGGTTTTCCCGGAACCGAACATCAACTCCGATAGCGCGGCTGTCGCCTGCTGGATCGCCGATTCAATCGACGCGATCCCGTCATGCAGACAATTTCGTCGCTTAAGTCCGCGCGCTGCCCCCTTGCTGCCGGAGGCGTCTGATCTCTTCCTTCATGGCGCCCGCAACGGGCGACTCCCGCGCAGACTACCAGGACCCAACGCTTCGGATTCCAGAGTTATCTCTTTTGCCCGTCAAATTCGAAGCGCCTTTGCCCGCCTTCGTCAGTCCGGCACGCCCCCGCAGTTTCCGCATCCCCACCCAAGCGAACCGAACATCTAAGGGATACGCCTTATCCTTGTATGTATCCAAATTTGGATATAGTATTGAATACCAAACGCCGGGGGACGCTCCGGAGCCTACCTGTCCAGAGGAGTGTTCATGAGTAAATTGTCCGGCGCCGAAGCCATGGTGCGCATGCTGCAACTCAATGGCGTCAAACATATATTCGGACTGTGCGGCGACACCAGCCTGCCGTTCTACGACGCGCTTCACCGTCTCGATCACGGCATGCAGCACATTCTGACCCGCGACGAGCGTAGCGCCGCCTACATGGCGGACGGCTACGCCCGCGTCACCGGCAAGGTGGGCATATGCGAAGGCCCGAGCGGCGGCGGCGCCACGTATCTGCTGCCGGGACTCGTGGAAGCCAACGAGTCGTCGATTGCCGTCATCGGCATCACGTCCGACGTCTCGGTCGGCTCGCGCGGCCGCTATCCGCTGACCGAGCTCGACCAGAAAGCGCTATACCGTCCGCTCACCAAATGGAACACCACCATCGACCGCGTCGACCAGATTCCCGGCGCGGTGCGCGGCGCTTTCCGCGCGGCCACCACCGGCCGGCCGGGCGCGGCTCATCTATGCCTGCCGTACGACGTACAGAAACACGAAATGGATTACCCGGACCTGTGGGCCCAGCCGGGTCACGACCGCTTTCCGGCCATGCGCACCGCCCCGGCACGCGACGACCTGGTACGCGCCGCCGAACATCTGCTGTCAGCCCGCACCCCGGTGATACTCTGCGGCGGCGGCGTGGTCATCGCCGGTGCTTGCGCCGAGCTGCAAAAACTGGCGGAAGCGCTCAATGCGCCGGTCTGCACCACGGTAAGCGGCCAGGGAAGCCTCGCCGACACCCACCCGCTGAACGTCGGCGTCGTCGGTTCGAACGGCGGCGTGCTCGCCACCCGCGAGGTGCTGGCCGCCGCGGATGTCGTGCTCATCATCGGCTGCCGTGCCGGCTCGACTTCCACCGAACACTGGAAGGTGCCCAATGCGTCGGTGCCCATCCTGCATATCGATTCGGACCCGATGGTGGTCGGCACCAACTACCGCACCGAGGTCGGCATGGTGGGCGACGCTCTGCTGGCGCTGCAAATCCTCAACGAGGAAGTACGGGACCGTCTGCCGCAACGGCGCGGCGACACCAGCGACGGTCATGCGCTCGCGCGGGCGGCGCGGCACGCGAAGTCGGAAGCCTTCCTGCAGCTGGCCGCGTCGAACGACACGCCGATCAAGCCCGAGCGCGTGGTCGACGCACTGAACCGCCTGCTGCCCGACGACGCCATCGTGGTGGCCGACCCCGGCACCCCCTGCCCTTACTTCTCCGCCTATTTCTCGGCCGCGCACTCCGGCCGGCACTTCATCACCAATCGCGCGCACGGCGCGCTCGGCTTCTCGATGGCGGCCGGCGTCGGTGCGTCGATCGGGCGCCCGGGCTGCAAGGTCGTCTCGGTCATGGGCGACGGCAGTTTCGGCTTTACCGTCGGCGAACTGGAAACCGTGGTGCGCCACAAGGTACCGTTGCTGATGATCGTGTTCTCCAATTCCGTCTACGGCTGGATCAAGGCCAGCCAGAAAGCCGGCTACGAGGAGCGCTATTTCTCCGTGGACTTCGACCGCACCGACCATGCGCGCGTAGCCGCCGCCTATGGCGTCGCTTCATGGAAAGTCGAGGACCCCGGACAGCTCGATGCCGTGCTGCGCGCCGCCATCGCACATGGCGGACCGGCGCTGGTCGACATCATCACGCAGCCGCTCCAGGAAACCGCCGCGCCGGTCAGCCAGTGGATGGGCTGAGCGACGCACGGGCCACCGGAACATGAACAACGCAATCAGGACAGACAACCGGCCAATCGCCGTGCTCGGCGCCGGTACGGTCGGCCTATGCGCCGCCGCCGCGCTGCGCGAAGCCGGCTACGCGGTGGTCGTGATCGACCGCGCGGCGCCGGCACAGGGCGGCGCCTCGCTGGGCAACGCAGGCTGTATCAACCCGTCGTCGATCATTCCGGTCGCCATGCCGGGCGTGGTGCGGAAAGTGCCCGGCTGGCTGCTGCAACCGGATGGTCCGCTGGTGCTGCGCGCCGCCTGGCTGCCGCGCATGCTGCCGTGGCTGACGAGCTTCGTGCGGGCGGGCAATGCGGCAACCGTCGAGGCCTCGGCCGCCGCCTTGCAACGCCTGCTGGCCGGCAACGTCGAAGCCTGGCAGGCGCTGGCAGCGCAAGCCGGCGCGCGGGACCTGCTGCACGATCGCGGCAACCTGGTGGTCTACTCGACCGCGGAAGGCCACGCGGCCGACCAGCGCGCGATACGCCTGCGAACCGATCACGGCATCGCCGTCGAGACGCTCGATACCGCCGCGCTGCGCGACCTGGAGCCCGACCTCGCACCGGTCTTCACGCGCGGCTATCTGATGCCCGGCAATGCGCACCTGACCGATCCGGGCGAGTTCCTGACCCGCATCGCCGACTGGCTGGCGACACGCGGCGTGGAGTTTCGCCGCGCGGAAATCTCCGGACTACGGAGCAATGGCTCCGCAGTCACGGAAGTCGTGCTGACCGGCGAGACGCTGCCTGTGCAAGCGGTGGTGATCGCGTTGGGTGCCTGGTCGGGTCCGCTTGCGCGAACGCTGGGAGACCGCGTGCTACTCGACACCGAACGCGGCTATCACGTCGAAACGCCGGAGACCGAGGCCGGTCCGCGCCTGCCGGTCATGTGGGGCGAAGGCAAGGTGGTGGTGACGCCCATGCACGGCCGGGTCCGCTGTGCCGGCACGGTCGAGCTGGCCGGTTTGCGCGCCGCGCCGGACTGGCGCCGCGCCGATCTGCTAGCCCGGCTGCTTGGCCGCATGTACCCACGGCTGACACCCGGCGCCGAACGCGACGGCAGCGCGCATATGGCACGCTGGCTGGGCTTTCGCCCCAGTACGCCGGATTCGCTGCCGGTGATCGGCCGCTCCCGCCGCCACGCCAATGCCGTCTATGCGTTCGGCCACGGTCACGTCGGCCTCACGGCCGCGCCGGTCACAGGCCGGCTCGTCGCGAGTCTGATCGCCGGCCGGCCGGCCGCCATCGACCTCGCCCCCTACTCGATCGACCGCTTCCGCTGAAGCACCGCCTCTTACCGACACGGAGTCACCCCATGTCCTCAGACAGACACGCTGTTTCTTCCGCCAGCACGGCCGAGCGGTTCTACCATGGCGGCAAATCCGTCTATGGCGCACCGCTCGGCATCCTGATGCTGGATGCACGCTTCCCGCGCATTCCGGGCGACATGGGCAATGCCACGACCTGGCCGTTCCCGGTGCTCTACAAGGTGGTCAAGGGTGCCTCGCCCGACCTCGTCGTGCTGCGCGAGGCGAGCGGCACGCTGGAACGCTTTATCGACGCCGCGCGCGAACTGGTGGATCTCGGCGCCGAAGGCATCACCACCAACTGCGGCTTCCTCGCGCTTTTCCAGCGCGAGCTCCAGCAAACCGTACCGGTCCCGGTATTGACTTCCTCGCTGTTGCAGGTCGCCCAGGTCGGCCGCACGCTGGCGCCGGGCAAACGGGTGGGCATCGTGACGATCTCGTCGGCGACCCTCACGCCGCGCCATCTGAGCGCGGCCGGCGTGCCACCCGATACGCCGATCGCCGGCACCGACGAGGGCGCCGAGTTTTCGCGCGTCATCCTCGGCAACGAACTGACGCTCGATCGCGACCTGGCCGAGCGCGACGTCGTGACGGCCGCCATCACGCTGACGCGCAACCATCCGGACGTGGGCGCCATCGTACTGGAGTGCACCAATATGTGCCCGTACGCGAACGCGGTACGATGCGCGACCGGTTTGCCGGTGTTCGACATCTACAGCCTCGTCAGCTGGTTCCAGCTCGGCCTCGCGCCACGCCGGTTCTGAAGCGGCCAGCAAGTTGACCGGACGCCCGCGGCTCATTAATGTATACAGCTTTGGATAATGCCTGCGGGCACCTCACGTCATGCCGCGAACAGCCGCCCCTCGGGAAACGCCACCGGTCCGGGTCAATATTGCCGAGGACGTTTTCTGCCGTCTGCGGGACATGGCCATCCAGTACGAGTTGAAGCCCGGCGAACGGCTCAACGAAGTCGATCTGGCGGAACGTCTGGGCGTGAGCCGCACGCCTGTGCGCGAAGCGCTCTACCGGCTGGCCCAGGAAGGTTTTCTGGTCGAATCGGGCCGCGGCTACAGCCGTCGGCAACTGGACGTCAAGGAAACGCTGGATCTGTATGAAGCACGCTGTGCGATCGAGGCCGAATGCGCGCGGCTGGCCGCCGAGCGCGCGTCGGACGAAGCGCTCGACGAGATCGACGCGTTTCTCAAATCCAGTGCCGGCGTGCCGGCCGACACGTCGGCATCGCATCTGGTCGAACTGGACGAAGCGTTCCACGAGCGCATCGCGCGGGCGAGCGGCAATGCCGAGTTGATGCGCATCCTGATCAATCTCAATCACCGGATACGCTTCATCCGCTGGATCAATATGGAGAAGATCGGCCGCGACCACACCCAGGCCGAGCATCGCAAGATCCTTGCGGCACTGCGCAAACGCGACGCCGATGCGTGCGTGGCGCTGCTGCGCACTCATATTACGCACCGCACCGACCAGATCGTCGAAGCCATCACCGCTGGCCTCGCGCGTATTTATCTACAGCAGCCATAGCGGCTGCGGCAGGCGGTAACGACCGTCATGGCCGCACGGCACGACGGCGCTCATCGCGTTCGGTGCATGCCTACCACGCCAGCGCATAGCTCGGCCGCCGCGGATCGGCACCGGCGGTCAACACCCCCCGCCCGGGATCGCTGACGATCATGCAGGCGCCGCCGGCCTTCCAGCCGAACTGCGGCCACCAGTCCACCTCGTGCCCGAGTTGAGCCAGCGCGTCGCCGGTTTGCGGCGGCAGCCGTGCCTCGAGCTTGATCTTGCGCGGCGTATACGCGTGCGGATCGGTCGTGAGGGGGAAGCCGTAAGTGGCAAAGCGCGGCGCTTCCACCGCCTGCTGCGGGTCCATGCCGAAATCGACGACGTTCAGGAAAGCCTGCAGCATGGCCTGGATCTGCACGTCGCCGCCCGGCGAACCGAACGGCAGCGCGCGGCGGCCACGCTCGCCGTGTACGTCGTCGGGATGCGCAGGGCCGAACGCGATCATCGGGCTCGGTGTGAGCCGGGGCCGCTTGCCGGGCGCCAGCACCGAGGGATGCCCCGGATCGGTCCACGACTGCGCGCCGCGGCTGGACGGCATCATGCCGGTGCCGGGAATGATCGGGCTCTCGCAGGTCGCGTCGCTCGGTGTGGCTGAAAACAGATTGCCGTGCCGATCCGCCACGCACACGTACGAGGTGTCCAGCGCGGACACGTCGACGCCGCTCTCCAGCGGCTGCGCCGCCGGCATGCCGTCGAACACCCGATCGGCGCGGATACGCGCGCGCAGGCGGCTGGTGTAGTCGTCCGACAGCAGCCGCTGCAGCGGCACGTCGACATAGCGCGGATCGCCGAAGTATCGCTCGCGATCGGCGAACGTCAGCTTGAGCGCCTCGACCACGGTGTGCACGTAGGCCGGGCTGTTGTGTCCCAGCGCGGCGAGATCCACGCCTTCGAGCACCTTGAGCGTCTGTCCCAGGAGTGGCCCCTGGCACCATGGCGGGCAGCTATAGAGCTCGTATCCCTTGTAGCGGACCATGACGGGCCGCTCCACTTCCGCGTCGAACGACGCCAGATCTTCCGCCGCCAGCCAGCCGCCATGCTCGCGGTGATAGCTCAGCATGGCCGCGGCGATGTCGCCACGATAGAACGCGTCGTGCGCGGCGGCGAGACCATGCAGACGGCCACGGCCGGCCGCCCGCCGCTCCTCGTCGACCATGAACTGCAGCGTGCGCGCAAGATCGGCCTGCACGAACAGCTCGCCCACCGCCGGCGGACGACCGCCTGGAAGATAGATGCGCGCATTGGCCTCCCAGCGGCGGTAGCCGTCCTCGTGCTCGCGGATGGTTTCGGCCATCAGCGCATGCATGGCGAAACCATCGCGCGCGAAACCGATGGCGGCCTGCGCCACGTCGCCGAACGACAGCGTGCCGTAGTGCCGCAACGCGGTGATCCACGCCGCGGGCGCGGCCGGCACCACCGTCCGCAGCACCCCCGGGGGGATGCGCCCGCCATGCTCGCGCCGCAGATACTCTGCCGACGCCGCCCGTGGCCAGCCGCCCAGGCCCGCGATCGACACCACCTCGCGCCGCGCGGCCAGATAGATCAGGATCGGTGCAACCCCGGCCATGCTGACCAGATCGCTCTGCAACACACTCAATGCAATGCCGGCCGCGACGCCGGCATCGACCGCGTTGCCACCGCCTTCCAGCACGCGCATCGCCGCGTGCGCGGCACCATAGTGGCCGGCCACTACTGCATGACGCCGGCCCGTCACGGGCGGGCGATAACTATCGATCCCGCGTACGGCAGCAGCGGACGGAAGCTCGACGGTTGCCATGGGAAAACCCTCGGTTGCTATTGGATGTAATCGACACAATAATGTATCCAAACAACAATACATACATGGATACTAATTTACGCTGTTCGATACGTCAACTCGTGCAAGGGTAAAGGACATGCAATCAAACAACGGCGGAGCCTCTGCCGCAACCAGTCGTGCGCGTCTGAGAAGCATCGTCGTCTCGGCGACGATCGGCAATGCGCTGGAGTGGTACGACTTTCTGGTCTATGGCTACTTCGCCAGTGTCATCGCGAAAGTGTTCTTTCCGGTGCACGACGAGTGGGTGTCACTGCTGCTGTCGATCGGCACCTTCAGCGTCTCCTTCGTCACGCGGCCGGTCGGTGCCGTGGTGCTGGGTCTGTACGCGGACCGTCGCGGCCGCAAGGCGGCGCTCACGCTATCGATCTTCATGATGACCGCCGGCACGCTGGTGATCACGCTGATGCCCGGCTACAGCCGGATCGGCCTGTTCGCACCGCTCGGCATCCTGTGCGCGCGCCTGCTCCAGGGCTTCGCGGTCGGCGGGGAATACGGCAGCGCCACCGCCTTCATGGTGGAACACAATCCGGACAAGCGCGGCTATGCCGCCAGCTGGATGTTCTCCAGCCAGGGCATGTCCACCATCCTTGCCGCCTCCATCGGCAGTGCGTTGACCGTCGCACTGAGCGCGGAGCAGCTGCAATCGTGGGGCTGGCGGGTACCCTTCGCACTGGGCCTGCTGATTGGACCGGTCGGTTACTACATCCGCCGTCGGCTGGAAGAATCGCCGGAATTTCTCGCCGTCCACGCACGCACGACACCGCGGTCGCGCACCGCCGGCAGCGGACAGACGGGCAAGCTGCTGATCGCTACCGGCATCGTGGCGCTCTCCACGGTGATGACCTATGTGCTGCAACTGTACATGCCGCTCTATGCCGTCAGGCAGTTGCACCTGCCGGCCGCGCAATCGCTCGGCATCGTGGCGCTCAACGGCTTCCTCCAGTTCGCGCTGTCGCCCGTCATGGGAGCGCTGTCGGATCGCGTCGGCCCCATACGCGTCATGCTGACTACCGCGATGGCAATGGCCGTCTCGGTCTATCCGATGTTTCTCTGGCTCAAATACCACCCGACCATGGCGTGGCTGCTCGGGCTGGAAGTGATCGCCGGACTGTACAAGGCGGGTTATTCCGGACCCATGCCGGCATTGGTATCGGAAATCTTTCCAGTCGAAACGCGCTCGACCGGCCTGTCGTTTTCCTACAGCCTCGGGGTCACGTTATTCGGCGGCTTCTCGCCCTTCTTCGTGACCTGGGTCATCGGCGTCACGGGCGACACGCTGGCACCGAGCTATTACGTGCTGATGGCGGCGCTGATCAGCGGCGCCGCGCTCTCAGCGGTGGGCTGGCGTCGCGGCGAATGGCCGTTCGGGCGCCGACGCCATGTGGCAAATGCGCGGATACGCTGATGCCGCCTGGGCGGCAAGGCGTGCAACGTGACGCAGGACGCTCTCCGCCCGGCGAGTCGATGCCCAGTCATGTCGACGATGTTTCGACATGGCTTAACGTCAACCGCCGAAACCGTTTCGCTAAAAATTTCTTCCAGATAATTAGCATGTCTAATTTATAGATATTTGAATAAGGTTATTCAATTCCAGAAAGACGACAACTCAAGGAGACGCGAATGAAGATTCAAAAACTATCCGCAGTCGTTGCGTTAGCGACGATCGGATATAGCGCGCAAGCCTTTGCGCAGAGCAGTGTCACGCTCTACGGACTGATCGACGCCGGCATCAATTTCACGAGTAACGTGCAAACCGCACGGCCCGCCAGCGGTCCGCAAGGCAATCACCAATACTCGTTCCAGGATGGCGCGACGGGCGGTATTCGCGGTAGCCGATGGGGAATCAGGGGTGTCGAGGATCTGGGAGGTGGACTTAAGGCGGTATTCGTACTCGAAAACGGCTTCAGCATTGGAAACGGCGCCTTGGCGCAAGGTGGCGCGGAGTTCGGACGCCAGGCATTCGTCGGATTGCAAAGCTCATACGGCACCCTGACACTGGGACGTCAATATGACTCCGTGGTCGACTATACCCAGTTATTCCAGTCTGGAGCGCAATGGGCGGGATACATGGGTGCCCACGCCGGCGACGTCGACAACGCATTGAACACCCGACGCATCAACAATGCCGTGAAGTTCGCCAGCAACGATTATTCCGGGCTACGGTTCGGCGGTTTATACAGTTTCGGCGGGGTGCCCGGCAGTGTTTCCCGTAACCAGGTGTGGTCGTTGGGCGGCGGGTATACGCACGGTCCATTCGGACTTGGGATGGCCTATCTGAACGCTCGCAATCCAAACCTGGGGTTCTACGGCAGCAATCCCAATAACGGTACGACTGCCGCGAGCAACAATCTTGGCTCGCTGGGGTCGGCGACGACGCCGGAGTCCAATCCCATCTATGCCGGTTATGCATCGGCCTCCACGTTGCAGATCATCAGTGCAGCGGGTTCGTATCAGATCGGTAGCGCAACGCTGGGACTGACTTACTCAAACGTGCAGTTTCGCGGACTCGGCTCCACGAGCGGGCCGAATCCGCTGGGTTACACAGGCAATGCGCGGTTTAACAACGTCGAAGTGAACGGCAGATATCAGCTAACGCCTGCATGGCTCGCCGGCATCGCCTATATCTATACGAATGCAAGCGGCGCCGAAAACCGGAGCGGAGCGTTGTATCACCAGCTGCAAGCAGGGTCCGACTATTTCCTGTCCAAGCGCACCGACGTGTATTTCATCGTCGTTTATCAGCATGCGAGTGGAACCGACTCGCTCGGTCAGCCGGCGGTTGCGTATCTGACCGGGCAAACGCCATCGGCAAGCAACCACCAGCTTGCGCTACGCATAGGGATTACGCACCGGTTCTGATTGTCGACCCCACTGCTCCAAAATTCCAGCCACTGCTGTCGTACGGAAACACGTGCCCGCCTATTGACTCTCGTTCGAGCGATTGATAGCATGGCCTCACTTTCAAAACGCCCTCCCGGTTCGCCGGGAGGGCGTTTCGTTTTGGTTCCGCCATCTGAATGGAACCCTGAAATGAAAGTACCCCTTGAAATCCGTCCGGGCTCGGACGCCGGCCTCGGCTATGTACAGTACGGCCAGGGCCCGATTCATGTACTGGTCATGCATGACTGGCTCGGGGACCACGCCAGCTACGATGCAGTCATACCCTGGCTCGATGGTCATGCGTTCACCTACGTTTTCGCCGATTTGCGCGGCTACGGGCAATCCATCGCATTGACGGGTGAATTCACCCTGGAGGAAATTGCCACCGATTGCCTCATGCTCGCCGATCGGCTCGGTTGGCAGCACTTCCACGTAATCGGTCACTCGATGACCGGGATGATGACGCAGCGCCTCGCGGCAGACGCGCCTTCTCGCGTCATCAGCGCAATCGCCGTGTGTCCGGTTTCCGCTGCCGGAAACCGGTTGAGTCCGGAAGCCCTGACTTTCTTTGCCAGCACCGTAGAGGACGACAACGCCCTTCGGCGGTTATTCAAGTTCGTCTCCGGCGGGCTTTCCGACGAGTGGGTCGATAGCAAGGTGCAATATAACCGCGACACCGTAGCGCCAGCCTGCCGGAAGAAATACCTCGACATGCTGGTCACGGCAAATTTCGTCGACGACGTACGGGGACTCGAAACCCCTTTCCTGGTCATGATTGGCGACAAAGATCCGGGGCTCGATGCGCTGGCCATGCAGCGCACCTTTCTCGCATGGCATCCGAACGCGGAGCTGCACGTTATTCCTGACAGCGGCCATTACCCGATGCAGCAATGTCCGTCCTACTTCGCCACCGTCGTCGAAAGCTTCCTGAAGCACCAAACCGCCTGACGGGCCCAGGCAACACCCGCGCGCGGCGTCACGCCGTCACGTCGCGCGCAATCGTTGCGTCGAGGTCCGCGAAAGGCAGAGACGCGGCGTTGTCTGTCGTGCGCGTTACGATTGCGCGCCCAACGGATACGGAAGACACGAAGGAATGTCCAAAGTCAGGGTGCCGGTCGCATCGTCAAGGCGAAAGTACGAGTACGTCCACGGCAATGCTTAAATATCCAAAATAGTGGACATCGGCGGAATGGACGACTCCGGACACCGCATGACGATGCTCATGTTTCGCACGATTCAAATGCCGCCCAATGACTTATCCTCCGGCTATACTCGGAGCCTCTCTCCTCCTCGCGTGGCCCGGTATGAAGCGTGTCTCCGTACGGCAATCCTCTGTTCATGGAAAGGGCGTTTTTGCGCTTCGGGCGATTTCCACGGGCGAGCGCATCTTCGAGTACAAAGGTCTGGTGACCTCGTGGCGGGAAGCCGCCCGCCACTACGCGAAACGCGAGGAGAGCGGGCACACGTTCCTGTTCGGCCTGTCCGACGGACGCGTGATCGACGGCGGCCGCGGCGGGAATGGCTCGCGGTGGCTCAATCACGCGTGCATGGCAAACTGTGAAGCCGCCGAAGAAGACGGTCGCGTCTACATTGACGCGATCCGCGACATTGCGCCAGGCGAGGAGCTGTTTATCGATTACTCGCTCGAAATACCGCCCGAAGAAGCCGACGAGGCGCGCAACGATTACGCATGCCACTGCAACACCAAGGATTGCCGTGGCACGATGCTCAACCTGGCCTGAACCCGACCGATCTGTTTCGCCGCGCGCCTCGACCGGAAGGCGGCGGCGCGGAGCGTCCGCATGGTGCATGCATACACGTCCGCACATCAGCGCGATATAACGCCACCGCAACGCCACCGCAACGCCATCGCGCGAAGACCAGATTCACCCCTGCCTGGTCACCCGGCCAAACAGCAGCAGCGAGATACCGCCTAGCACGACAAACGCGCCCAACGTCGCGAAGCCGGGAATATACGAACCCGTCGACTGATACAGCATGCCCACCACGAAGCCGGCCATGGTGCCGCCACCGCCGGCGCCGATACCGTTGATGATGCCCGCGGCCGGACCCACGGCGTCCGGGTGCACGGTGCTTTGCACGATCGACCAGATGTTCGGCGAGAACGCGCTCGCATAAAACCCCAGCGAAAGCGTAATCAGGATCATCTTGGCCATCGCGCCGCCCACGAACGGGAGAGTCACGACGAGCAGGCCAGGAATGAGCAACCCGAGTCCGGCGATCAGGGTGCGCCGCTTCGTCCTGTCGCTCAGGCGTGAAAGCGGAATCGCCAGCACGACGGCGAACAGATAAGGGATGGAACTCGCGAATGCCTGTTCGAAGCCGGTAAAGCCGAGCGTCTTGACCGCGAGCGGAATCCACAGCGTGATGCCCCAGAACAGCGCCCCTTGCGTCAGGTAGCTGAACAACAGAAGCAGGAACGCGGGGCCGCCCAGCGAGGCGAGCGTCAACCGCTCTTTCTTCCCGGTCGAAACCGCGGGCTCGGGGAACGGCGCGGCGTCCTTGCGCGGCAAACGCCACAGATACAACGGCACGATAATCAAGAGTCCAAGCAGACCCGTGATATGAAACAGCGCGCGCCAGCCCAGCAGATCGTAGAACGGCGTCAGGATCATGAAGCCAAGACCGAGCGCCAGAAACTGACCGTAATACTGGATCAGGCTATTGGCGGTCGTCCGCTGCTCCGGGCTAAACCACGCTTTGGCGAAGCGCGATTGCTGCGGCCAGTAAATGCCTTCGGTCACGCCCAACACGACGCGGCAAACGAGCAGCGTGGCGATCGAGCCCGTCGTGCCTACGACGAGCGTCGCAACCGACCAGATCGCCACGCAGGCGATCATGATCCACTTCGGATCGCGCCGGCGCGTCAACAGGCCGCCGAGAATGTTCGCAATCGTATAGCCGATCAGAAAGGCCGTCAGCGCCCAACTGGATACCTTCGCGAACTGCGGGCCATCGAAACCGAGATCCCGCGCCACGCCCGGCAGGCCGACCGACAGATTCGAGCGGTCGAGGTAAGCGACGAACAACCCGATCATCAAGGTGCCGCCAATCGACCACCACGGTGCCGGCACCGCCGCGCTCCCGCCTGACGGCTCCAGTCGCTGTGTTTGCATGCTGCTTCTCCTTCCCTTGTTGTAGCGCCTGATGCGCCGGTGCGCGTTGCCCGACCGCAGGCGCGAGCGGTCGCCAGGTCATCGGAATGCCTGGGAAATGGCGGATTGGAAATGAATCAGCGAACCCGAAATGCTTCGAGCGCGTCGCGGTCGATCTCGATGCCAAGGCCCGGACCGTCCGGAATAGCCATGCCGCCGCCCGAGTGCACGAGCGGCGTCTTGAGAATCGCCTGGCGGATCGGATGCTCGGTCTGGTCCAGTTCGAGAATCGGCTCGACCGGCTGCAGCGAGGTCGGCGTATGCGTCGGCAGCGTCGCCATCAGTTGCAGCGAGGCGGCGATGCCGATGCCCGTACCCCAGACGTGCGGGTTGTAGCGAATGCCGAAGGTTGCCGCCATGTCGGCGATCTTCTTGCATTCGCTGATACCACCCGCGGCACACGTGTCCGGCTGAACGATATCGAGCGCGTGCGAGGCGAACACGTCGCGAAAACCGAGGCGGGTGAATTCGCACTCGCCGCCGGCAATCGGAATCGGCAGCGCGCGCTTCACCTCGCGATAGGCGTCGAGGTCTTCCGGGGGCACCGGTTCCTCGAACCAGCCGATATCCAGATGTTCGAGCTTGCGGCCCAACTGGATCGCCGCGACCGCGTCATACGCATGATTCGCGTCGATCATCAGGCCGACTTCCGGCCCGATGGCCTCGCGCACGGTGTGCGCGGCGAGGACGTCGTCACGGATACCGAAGCCGACTTTCAGCTTGACGGCATGAAATCCCTCGCGGACATAGCCGGCCGCTTCTTCGGCGAGATACTCCAGCGGGTTGCCGCCTTCGCGCCGATACAGCCCCGTGGCATACGCGCGCACCGAATTGCGCAACGGGCCGCCGAGCAAGTCGTAGACCGGCACGCCGAAGTGCTTCCCCTTGATGTCCCACAGCGCAATGTCGATGCCGCTGAGCGCTTCGACCACGAGCCCCTTCTGGCCGTGATCGCGCAAATCGGCGTAAATCTGCTGCCACAACCGGTCCGTGTGCAGCGGATTCTGGTTCAGCAGCCAGCGCGACATGGCCTGCACGACGGCCGACGTCATGCGTCCCGGTCCATAACATTCCCCCCAGCCGGTCAGCCCGGTATCCGTTTCGATTTCGACCAGCATCGCGGTGCGGCTGGCGTACCAGGCGCGCGAATAAGCGAACGGCTGGGATAATGATGCTTCGAGAACATGGGTGCGAACGGCGCTGATTTTCATCTGGGCTCCTTGGCGAATTGATTGACTGGCATCGCCTCGGTGCGGCAAGCCTAGATCGATTTATTAAATATTATTATATAATTCACTCACCTTTTAAGCGGGAAAACCCCAGGCCATGATGTTGAAAGGTCCCTTGCCCAAAACGCGCACCGAACAGGTAGTGGATGCGCTTGGGCGCGAAATCGTCTCCGGGAAGCTGGAGCCTGACAGTCCGCTGCCGGCGGAAGAGAACCTGCTGGCGCAGTACGGCGTGAGCCGGACGGTGTTACGCGAAGCGCTGCAGGTTCTGGCCGCCAAAGGGCTGATCGAGTCGCGCCAGAAACGCGGCACGCTGGTGACAGCACCGCCGAACTGGCATCAGCTCGACCCGGCCGTGCTCGGCTGGCACAGCCAGCTCAGCGCAAACGCACCGGTGCTAGTAGATCTGATCGAAATGCGCCGGCTCGTCGAGCCGTCCGCGGCGGCCCTGGCGGCGACCCGCTCCGGACCGGAAGACAAGACGCGGCTCGCGTCGGCGTATGAAGCGATGGCCACGGGCGCGCACACCGACGACACCGAAGGCTTCATCAAAGCCGATCTGGAGTTCCACACGGCCATCCTGCTCGCCGCGCACAACCGCTTCCTGTTGCCGCTGGCCCATGCTATCCGCGCGACGATGCTGGCATCGCTGCATCTGACCAATTCGCGCGCGGAAGAAAACCACGCGATCTCATTGCCGCTTCACAAGGCGATTCTCGACGCCATTCTCGCGGGTGACGGGCCCGGCGCGCACCGCGCAATGCTCGAACATCTCGACGACACGGAAATGCGCAGGCTGCGCTCCGCGCAGCAGCAAACGGACGACGAGTAACGCCGCTGCGCCCACTGCCCGCTGCTCGAGGCGCGATGCGGCCGTGATGGTCTGATCGGCTTGCCCCTGCCGTTGTGCGAATCGCTGACGCAAATGCCGATACGCCTCACAATGCGGGGCACGCATTGGAAATGCCGCCGTATTGACGCGCACGCATCTTCCCGTTATCTCCCTCACCCTGGAGCGGTCCTATGCAAACAGCAGTCGGATTCATTGGTCTCGGCGTCATGGGCACGCCGATGGCGCTCAACCTCGTGCGGGCCGGCACGCCACTCGTCGCCTGGAGCCGCTCCCAGGGACACTACGGCACGGTGCGCGACGCCGGTGCGCAAGTCGTCGAGGAAGCCGGCGAGGTCTTCGCGCAGTGCCGGACCGTGATCCTCATGCTCGCCAACGATCCCGCGATCGATGCCCTTCTTGGCCGCGGCACGCCGGCATTCGGCGCGCGCGTCGGCGGCCATACGATCGTCAACATGGGGACCACGTCGGCCGGATATTCCCAGGCGCTGGCGGCCGAGATCGAGGCGGCGGGCGGCCGTTACGTCGAGGCGCCCGTTTCGGGCTCGCGCAAGCCCGCCGAAGCGGGCCAGCTCGTCGTCATGCTCGCAGGCGCCGCCGCTGATGTCGAAGCAGTGCGTGCGCTCGTCAAGCCGCTGTGTCGCGACAGCTTCGTGTGCGGTGCGGTGCCGTCGGCCCTGACGATGAAACTCGCCGTCAATCTGTTTCTCATCACCATGGTCACGGGTTTGACCGAGGCCACACACTTCGCTGAGCGCCACGGCATCGATCTTGCGCAGTTCGCCAATGTGCTCAATGCCGGACCGATGGCCAGCGACGTATCGCGCGTAAAGCTGGACAAGCTGGCCACGCAGAACTTTTCGGTGCAGGCCGCCATCACCGACGTACTGAAGAACAGTCGCCTCGTGGCCGAGGCCGCGAGAGACGCGAGTATTGCGTCGCCGCTGCTCGACCTCTGCCACGCGCTTTATGGCGAAACCGAAGCACTCGGCCACGGGCAACAGGACATGATCGCGGTCATTCGCGCGATCGAGCAGCGCACCGACCACGGCGCGCCGGCAAACCAGCCGTCCGGGCCGCAAAGCTGAGCACCGCGAATGCCATCCGATAACGAGATGCATACGGCACCTACAGTACCTACAGCACCCGGAGCCTGACCCGGCATCGCGCAAGGCAGACGGCCGGCCTTGCGGTTGCCGCCCGTGCTTGCCGGTCTCAGCCTCTCCCCGCGCGCGTTATCACCAGCCTTGCGCGCGCAGCCTCTCGAGAGAAGCGCGCAGGTCCTCGATGGGGCGCGCGCTGATAATCTCCAGCACCACGTCCCCCGCGAATTGCATATCCGCGAGTTGCCGGCGTATCGCCTCGAAGTCGATGTCGCCCGAACCGATCAGCGCATGCTGCCATTTGCCCTTGCCCGCATCCGAAAGATGCACGACCGCGACACGCTTCGCGAGCAACGCGAGTCCGTCCACGGGGTCTTCTCCTATCGCGGCCGCGTTGGCGACGTCATAGAGCACGTCCACATTGCCGAAGTCGTGTCGGTCGAGAAACTGCGCAAGCGCCGCAGCCGTATCCAGCAGGCAGCCGGGAATGTTCTCGATCAGGATGCGCATGCCGAGCTCGCCCGCGCGATGCACAAGCCGTTCGAGCGCTTGCGAGTACACCTGAAGAGGACGCTCGTCGGGCGGCGGCAGAAGCATATGCTTGCGGCCCGAGTTGATCGTGAGCCACTTCGCGTTCACCGCATGCGCCAGCGACATCGCCTGTTCGTAGGTCGCCATCGCGAACTCCACGGCAGCGGGCGTCGAGCTTGCGATATTGATGTCGCTGCTCGGCAGATCGACGGCGATCACGCGTGCGCCGCACGCATCGAGCGCACGCTGCAGCGGCGGCAACGCGGCCTGCCAGGTCCACGGGTCCAGATGCGGGGCCATCGCCATCAACTGGAAATCGCGAAAGCCAAGCTCAGAAAACGCAGCAATGGCGCCTGCCGCATCATGCGTCCATACAGTGCCGAAGGTATGCGCGCCCAATAACTTCATGTGATGTTCTCCCGGATAAGCTGGATCGTCAGGCGACGAGCGCCACGCGATAATGTTCGACTGTCCGATGCAGACCCTCGCGAACCGGCGTCAGAGGCAGCGCGCCGAGCACGTCCTCGCCGGTCGCGCCAATCGCCGTCGACAGACTGGGCATCGGCGGACCTTCCGCGCGAATGTCCGCCGCGGGATCGATGCGACTCAATTCGTCGATCACGTCGCTCATGTCGGTGCTATGCCCCGGCTGATTAACCACGTGAGCGCCATCGAAGCTGCGCAGTAGCGCACGCTCGTAGGCCGCCGCGACATCGCCGACGAACACGAGGCCCGAGCGTCCCGTATAGGGAATGACATACGGTTCGCCCCGCGCCACCGCGCGGCAGGCGAGCGTCGGGCCCGCCGTGAGTCCCGTCTCGCGACCGGGGCCGTAAATGACGAACGGGCGAAAGCCGATGCTCGCGATGCCGTGGTCGAGCCAATATGCGCGCGCCGATCCCTCGTTCGCGAGCTTGAACGCGCCATAGTGCGTGGTCGGAAAAGGCACCTCGGGATCATCGGGTCCGTAGACGCCGCCGCTGCTCGAATACAGAACCTTGCGAATACCGGCTCCCTTCGCCGCCTCGAATACATTCAGCGTGCCGATGACGTTGACCACCGCGCCCAGCAGCGGATCGCTCTTGCAGGCGGGCGTCAGCAGTCCCGCCAGATGGATGACGTGATCGCAATCGCGCATCGCGGCGCGCACATCTTCCGCGCGACGCACGTCGCCCACGCGCCAGTCGAGCGTTGCCGCCGACGCCCCGAGCACGGCGGTCGCGATGCTGCGATCGTCACGCCATTCCATCAGGCGCACGTCGATGCCGCGCGCGATAAGCGCGCGCACGAGCCACGCCCCGAGAAAGCCGCCGCCGCCCGTAATCAGTACCTTCATGGAGTCGCTCCTTCGCTATCGTTCTGGAAACGCTCACGCGCGTCCGGTAGGGTCGCCCGCGCGCACCTCGTCGGAAACGGCATGCGCCACCGTCTCGCTACCGTGCTCCTGCTCGACGATGTAGCGGCGCAGCGTGAACGGCAATGCGCCCATCAGCACCGTCGTGCAGCCGAGAACGAACAGCGCGGTGCCGAAGCTGCCCGTGCTCTGCTTGAGCCAGCCGACCAGTACCGGGCCCACGTAACCCGTCAGATTGCCGAGCGAATTGACGAAGGCGAAACCGACCGCCACCGCATTGGTTCCCGCCAGCACGAGGCCGGTCATGGTCCAGAACGCGGGCTGCGTCGCGTTGACGCCGATGACGGCGAGCGTCAACGCCGCGATGTTGAGCACCGGCTGATTCAGCGTGTATCCCGCGATAAAGAGACCCGCGGCCGCGACCCATCCGGCGATCGCGTAATGCCAGACGCGCTCGCGCTTGAAGTCGGAATGCAGCCCCCAGAACACGACTGCGATGCCGGCGAAGCCATAAGGAATCGATGCGACAAGGCCGGTCTGGAAGGTGGACAGCCCGAAGCTCTTCACGAGTTGCGGCAGCCAGAAGTTCACGCCATTCGTGGCGAGGCCGTTCAATGCGAGCATCAGCACGACGCACAGCACTTTCGGATTCGAGATCGCCGCGAGCCAGCCGCCCTTCGCGTGCACCTTGGCGAGCGCGCGCTCGCCGTCCAGCACCTCGATGAGCCAGGCGCGTTGATCGTCGCGCAGCCAGCGCGCCTTGAGCGGGTTGTCCGCGAGATAGCGCATCGTCGCGATACCGAGAATCACGGCCGGTAACCCTTCGAGCACGAAAAGCCAGCGCCAGCCCGGCAAGCCGTGAGCGCCATCGAGGAGCGTCATGAGGCCGGTCGAAAGCGGTGCGCCGACGAAGCTCGCCACCGGAATGGCGAACATCAGAAAACCGACCACGCGCGCGCGGTAGCGCATCGGAAACCAGTAGGTAAAGTACAGCATGAGCCCCGGATAGAAGCCCGCCTCGCCGAGCCCGAGAAGAAAGCGCAACACGTAGAAGGACGTGGCGCTATTCACGAAGGCCATCGCCACCGAAATCAGGCCCCAGCTGATCATGATGCGCGCCAGCCAGCGACGCGCGCCGAAGCGCTCCAGCATCATGTTGCTCGGTATCTCCGCGAGGAAATAGCCGATGAAGAAAAGCCCCGCGCCCGTGCCGTACGCGACGTCGGAGAGTCCGAGATCGGTCTTCATGGTGATGGCGGCGAAGCTGACGTTCACCCGATCCAGGAACGCCACGAAAAACAGCAGTCCGACAAAGGGCGATATCTTGCGGATCACAACGGACATCGTTTCCCGCTGCAACGGGGAATCGTCGGTAGTGCGAAAACTTGCAGGGGTTGCTTTAGACATGGGTCTCCTCCTTTTTTCCGCTTGAAATCCTGAGCACCAGCTGCGCTCAGAAAAGCGTGTGCATGCGAAGTTCAGCGAGCGTGCGACAGCAATTGCGAAAGCCGGTAATCGGCCGCTTCGATATCGAGTAGTCCTTCCGTGCGCAACGCAGCGAGCACGCGTTCGCGCGCCGCCCCGAGTTCGTCGAGACCGAGACCCTCCACGATGACGACCGCATCGAATACGTCTTCCCGATTGGGGCCTTTCAGCTCGGTCTCTTTCGTGCGCACGCTCGTCACGTCGGCGACGTTCGAGCCGAGACGCACGCTGATCACACCGTCGATGGCCGCGATGTCGTACAGCGCGCCGGCGCAAACGCGCATGACGTCGTCACGGCGGCTTGCGTCGAGCGTCAGGCGATAGGTCGAGCACGCGCCGCCCACCCCATCGCCCATGCCCGCGGTCACCACGCAGGCGCCGCGAATGAAATTACGGAAGACGGGATGCATGCGCTTCGACCATTCGGTCGGATCGTTCAGGCGCGCGAGATAGCCCGGCGAGCGGAAGGTTTCGATATGCGCGCCGTCGTACAGCGTGAAGCAGCCATGCTTCGGCAGCGACCAGTTGACGTAGCGGCGCGCGGCAAGAAAGCCCGGAATGCCGATGCGCTCCGGCATATGCTCGCGCGTATGCCAGCGCTCGAACGCCTGCGTCTCGCCTGTTTCGATGTCGTGCCAGATGGCAAGGAATGCGTGGCCCGCGGCCATGACGTGTCTCCTGTGTTGCCGGCCACGCACGATGCGCGCCGGATCGTATGGCGACACATTACTATGAACTTGATCGGTTATTATTTATCGATCTGATATCACATAAATAACCTGAAGATGAATAATGAACTTTATCTTCGCGATCTGCGCGTGCTTTGCGCGGTCGCCCGGCGTGGGAGCTTCATTGCGGCGGCGATCGAACTCGGCACCTCGCCGCCCTACGTCAGCAAGCGCATCGCCGCACTGGAAGCCATGTGGGGCGTACAGCTCTTTCATCGCACGACGCGGCGCGTCGCCGTGACGGAAGACGGCGATATCGCCTACAGCCGCGCGCGTCGCATTCTCGAGGAAGTGGTCGAGATGAACGACCTGCTCGCCGGCGGCGAGCGCGAACCGCGCGGCACCTTGCGGATCAGCACGAGTCTCCGACTCGGACGGCTGCATGTCACGCCGATTCTCTCGATGCTGCGCGAGCGCCATACCGGACTCGAAATCTGGCTCGAACTCGTCGATCGGCGCGTGGACCTCGTCGGGGAGAACTTCGACCTCGACATCCGCGTGGGGGAAGTCCAGGAAGCGGCCGTCATTCCGCACAAGGTGTCCGAGAGTACGCGCGTACTGTGCGCGTCGCCGAGCTATGTCGAGAAGCACGGAGCGCCCAAATCGCTGCCCGACCTGGTCCAGCACGACTGCCTGGCATTTCGCGATCGCCAGCAGGCATTCGGCGTATGGCAACTGAACGGGCCGAACGGCGCGGAGTTCGTGAAGGTGACGGGGCCGATGGCGTCGAACCAGAGCGACATCGTGCGCGAATGGGCGCACGATGGACACGGCATCATCATGGCATCCGAGTGGGATGTCGCCGAGAGCATCGAGTCGGGCGCGCTCGTGCGTATCCTTCCCGATTACTCGCGCCCGGCCGACGTGTGGGCCGTGTCGACCGCACGTTCTTCGGCTTCGGCAAAGGTGCGCGTGGCGATCGAGTTTCTGCGCCAGCAACTGGCTGCCGGCCCGTTTGCGCTGCGAAGGCTATAGGCTTGATGGCGAGTGTGCCGATCGATATCGTCCCGGCGGCGGGTTGCGCTGCCTCCACGTTCATCCCAGCCGTCGCGCCTGCCTTGCTGCTCCGCCTGCGTCGCTGGTGGTGCGAAGTCTCCGGCTATTGGATGATTGGATATGACGTAATGGCCCGGCGTCAGTCTTCGCCCCGATTTTGAGCGAGGCGATGATGACAAAGGAGTTGAGAGGGCAAGATCGATGTCAAAGAAGACAGCACTGTCGGCAATGGTAGCTTGACGTGTAGCACCAGTCGGCCCATTGTCTGGCAGGGTAATGTCTTCGCTTTAAACGCAAGCCCGAAGCAGAGACTATGCTGCGGGCGATGCGCCGCTGTTTCGGCGCATCGCCAAGGTTCATTCCGCACGCCGACGCTTAGTCATACTCCTTCCTGGCTACTGTCACCAAAAGCAAAACCGGGTGTTAAACAAGCCCGGCATCTTGCAGACCCCTTCTGATCTGCTGATCCGCCTGTCGGCTTCGTAATTGAGCAGTTTGCCCAAGAGCCTGCATTTCGCTCAGATGTCTGCCGGCACTATCGACAAGGTTCTCAAGGTTTTCGGCATAAGGCGAAAGCTGGTTAAACGCTTCCGTGAGAAGCCGCGCGCTTTTTCCATCATTAGCTTCGTGCGCTCGGCCGATGTTGAATTGCATGACGTGAAGCGGCGATCGGCCCTCCGAATTCAGGGCCCGCAGTGCGGGGCCTAGCAGGCGCTTCCGGTCTGAGTTTGTGAGTCCCCAATCCCGCAGGAGCCGGATCGTGTCCGTAGTTGGGTTCTTTGCAAGAAAGTGGAAAGCATTGTTCTTATGTTCGGAGGACTGGGCGGTCGGATCGGCTCCATTCGCGAGCGCTTGCTGAAGTTTAGCGCTATCCCCGCGGGCGGTTTCATCGCGTGACGTGGCATTCAACTTTTCCTGAGGAGTGTGGCCAACCCGCTTCATCGCTCGCCCCATTCTGGATACGCCCGACTCCCGGGATGGACCTGTTATCTGACCGTCGCCGGAGGCCCGCGATGGCCGTTGCTCATCGTACCCCAACGTATTCAGGCCTTCGATCAACGTCGACGTCACTGAAACAGAGTCAACGGAGTGTCTCCGGTTCGAGGTAGATGCCGCAAACTCTGGCGGCAACGGTGGAACAGGTGGTACTTCCCCTCCTGGTTGACGATTAGATCTCAATAGTCCGCTTCCCATGCGGCGAAGACTCTGCAGTCCCCCTATGATGACCCCTTGGCTCTCCTGGCGCCTGATTGTAGGAGCTTGACCTTGATTCCGAGTCTCGTGTGTTCGCTCAGTATTCGCGGCTATGCCGCCTGGACTATGGCTGGATGACCCCGTTCTATTAATTGTTGAACTCATGCATTTCACCTTTGAGAAGAGATGGTGGAAATCTTTGACATAAACGTCATCGAAATTAATGTGTGGCCGTTTGTCAGCGACAATTGAATCGCGAAGTCAACGCGTGCGATACGAAGAAAACCCTGCGCAACGCCTCGATGATCATGAAGGGCCGCGATTTCGAGAAAACATACAAACACTATCTTCTTTGCAGGGTCAAGAAAAAAAGAGTAGCGAAATTTGTGTGCGAAACGCGAATATCCACGGAGATAGATGACGCGTTCAGTGAGGCTCGTAATCACAGAAAAACATCAAAGTGCCTTGCAACCGCAAATCAAGCTTCAGTGGGCAAGCGGCACCACCTGCGCATCCCGTCGCTCCGCCGGTGACCATCGTCGAGATCGATGAAGAGACGCTCGCGATCGGCCTCGACATCTACATGCCCGAGTCCGATCAGACCTCACCGGACAAAGTGGCCGACAATCTGTCGGCGCCCGACGCGACTCTCGCCACCGCGTTGCGCGCCCTGCCCAGCCACGACACGATTCTCGCGGCTTCTCTGCGCGCGGCGCCGACCCAATATTTTGCGGCCTGCCTACGGTCGAAACCATCGAGAAATAGCGCAACACTTCCCCTGCGCGAACGAAGCCGAGCGGGATGACCGGCATCGAGGGCGTGACGGTCGAACCGCGATGCACCTTCCAGTCACATGGCACGCCGAAACATGGCATCTCCTTGACGGCGCCCACCACCGGATTGATCGTGCGATAGCCGACGTGTAGAGGCCACTTCCGCACGCGCCAATTACATGCGACGTAATCGCGGCATGCCATGCAGCAGGTAAGCGGCAACGCGTCCTGCCCACAAACCGTGGTCCCGGTACACAGGCCCTCGCCACCACGCGGCCCACGCGCCAGGGTTTTCCCTCCTTCAACATCCGCGAAAGCGACCTACTATCAATGACTTAAAACTAACTAATTCATCAATTAGTGACGTGAGCATGCCCCAACCTATCCGCTCCCGCATGGGTCGCCGTCCTCATCCGCAGGACTTCGACGCGCGCGAACATCTGCTCGATGTCGCAGTCAGGCTGTTTGCCGAGCGCGGCATCGCCAACACGACGGTGGCGCAAATCGCGGCGGCGAGCGGCGTGACGTCCGCGATGGTGCATTACTGGTTCCAGACGCGCGAAAAGCTGCTCGACGCACTGTTCGAGGAAAAGCTCGTCGCCGCCTTCGCGGCGATCTGGGAACCGGTCGACCCCGAGCACGACGATCCGCTTGCGCTGACGCAAGGCATCGTCAAGCGCATGTTCGACGTCACCGAAAAAATGCCTTGGCTGCCCTCGCTGTGGCTGCGCGAAATCGTCAATGAAGGCGGGTTGCTGCGCGAGCGCGCGTTTGTCCACATCCCCTTGCAGAAGCTCGCGGGGTTTGGTCGGAACATCGCACGCGGCTGCGCGTCGGGCCAGTTGAACGCGCAACTCGAACCGTCGCTGCTGTTCAATTCCGTGCTTGCCCTTGTGATGCTGCCGCAGGCAACCGCGAAGATCTGGCAGCGCCTGAACCCGAGCACCTCGTTCGATCGCGCAACGCTCGAACGCCATGTCGTCGCGCTGCTCACGTGCGGGATGAACGCAACCCCAACGCCCGCATCGACGCCCACGGCGCCCCACGCGAAAAGGAAGCCGTCATGACTCCGTCCGCGCTCAAAGCGTCGCTTGCCGTCGTGCTGACACTCTGCATCGCGTGTGCAGGCTGTTCGCGGCAACCGGCGAACACCTGGCAAGGTTATGTCGAGGGCGAGTACCTCTATCTTGCATCGTCGCAGGCGGGACAGTTGACCCAGCTCGCGGTTTCGCGCGGGCAGACCGTCACGGAGAACACGCCGCTCTTCGCGCTCGAAGCACAAAACGAAACCGAGGCCGTTGCACAGGCCAACGAACAATTGCGCGCGGCACGCGCCCAGCTTGCCGATCTTGGAACCGGCAAGCGCCCGTCCGAAGTCGACGTGACGCGCGCCCAACTCGTGCAGGCCGAGGCGGACGCCGCGCGCGCCGCGACCCAGTACCATCGCGACGAACAGCAATTACGCGCGGGCGGCATCGCGCAAAGCCAGCTCGACGACTCGCGCGCGAACGCTCTGTCGAGCGCCGCGCACGTACGCGAGTTGCAAAGCCAGCTCGCCGTCGCGCGTCTGCCGGGACGGATCGAACAGATTCGCGCGCAGCAGGCGCAAGTCGACGCGGCCCAGGCCCAACTCGGCCAGGCCCAATGGAAGCTCGATCAGAAAAGCATCCACGCGCCGCACGGCGGCCTCGTCTTCGACACGATGTATCGCAGCGGCGAGTGGGTGCCGGCTGGCAGTCCCGTGGTGCGCATGCTGCCGCCGGAAAACGTCAAGGTGCGCTTTTTCGTGCCCGAGGCCGTAGTCGGTTCGCTCGCGCCGGGCCGCCGCGTATCGATCCATTGCAACGGCTGCGCGGCCGATATACCGGCCACGCTCAGCTTCATTTCGGACCAGGCGGAATACACGCCGCCCGTGATCTATAGCAACGAAAGCCGCTCGAAGCTCGTGTTCATGGTCGAAGCCCAACCCCAGACCGCCGATGCGCCGAAACTGCGGCCCGGCCAACCCGTCACGGTGACGCTGCAATGAACGCACCCGCCACCGCCGGCAACACGGCCGACCCCGCCTATGCCATCGACGTGCACGGGCTGAACAAGCATTTCGGCGCGAAGCACGTCGTCAACGATGTCTCGCTGCGCGTACAGCGCGGCGAGATTTTCGGCTTTCTCGGTCCGAACGGCAGCGGCAAAACCACCTGCATCCGCATGATGTGCGGCCTGCTCACGCCCGACTCCGGCAGCGGCACCTGCCTCGGCTACGACATCGTGCGCGAGAGCGCGCAGATCAAGCGGCACGCCGGCTACATGACGCAGCGCTTCTCCTACTGGGACGATCTGACGATCCGCGAAAATCTCGACTTCGTCGCGCGCATGTACGAGATGAAGAACCGCCGCGACGCAGTGGATCGCGCGCTCGAACAGCTCGGCCTCGCGAGCCGCGCCAAACAGTTGGCCGGCGCGCTGTCGGGCGGCTGGAAGCAGCGTCTCGCACTGGCCGCGTGCATGCTGCACGAGCCGGAACTGCTGCTGCTCGACGAGCCGACCGCGGGCGTCGACCCGAGCGCGCGCCGCGACTTCTGGGAAGAATTGCATCGCCTTGCCGCAAGCGGCATCTCGGTGCTCGTCAGCACGCACTATATGGACGAAGCGGAGCGCTGCCATAAGCTCGCCTACATCGCATACGGCAAGCTGCTCGCGCGAGGCACGTCGCAAGAGGTCATCGATTCGCAGAGGCTCGCGACATGGGCCGTGTACGGCCAGAATCTCGTCGAGCTCGGCGAACAACTGCGCCGCTCGCCCGGCGTCGAACAGACGGTCGCGTTCGGTTCGTCGCTGCACGTGAGCGGCCCGGATACGCCCGAGCTGCATGCGACGCTCGAACAGTTGGCCCGCTCGAATACGACGCTGCGAATCGAAAGACAGCCAACGGGCCTGGAAGACGTCTTCATCTTCATGATGAGCCGCTCGACCGACAACTACGCAACGCCTTCTACGGGTCAAGCATCGTGAACGCCGCCCGCCGCTTTCCGCGCTTTTCGCTGACACGCTGGTGGAGCATCGTGCGCAAGGAGTTTCTGCAACTGAAGCGCGACCGCATCACGTTTGCGATGATTATCGGCCTGCCGATCATGCAGATGACGTTGTTCGGCTTCGCGATCAACACCGACCCGAAGCATCTGCCCACCGCCGTGATCGCCGCCGATCACAGCGAGTTCACACGCAGCTTCGTCATGGCGATGCGCAACTCCGACTACTTCGACATCGTCTCGACGCTGCCCGATGAAGAGTCCGGCCGCCGTGCGCTCGCGCAAGGCAAGGTGCTGTTCGTGCTGAACATCCCCGTCGGCTTCACGCGCGATCTCGCCAAGGGTGCGCATCCCTCGCTGCTCGTCGAGGCCGACGCGACGGACCCGACGGCAGTCGGCACCGCGCTCGGTGCGCTGCCGTCGATTGCGCAATCCGTGTTGCAGAAGGACCTCACGGGTCCGTTGTCGGCGCTCGCGGTCGGCCCCGCCGCATTCGACGTGCAGTTGCACCGGCTCTACAACCCCGAAAGCGTCACGCAATACAACGTCGTGCCCGGCCTGATGGGTGTGATCCTGACGATGACGATGGTCATGATGACGGGCCTCGCGATCACGCGCGAACGCGAGCGCGGCACGATGGAAAATCTGCTCGCCACGCCGGTGCTGCCGCTCGAAGTGATGACGGGCAAGATCGTGCCTTACGTGGCGATCGGGCTGATCCAGGTGAGCATCATTCTCGCGGCGGCGCGCTTCGTATTCGGCGTGCCGTTCGAGGGCAGTCTGATCGCGCTGTATCTGTCGGCACTGCTGTTCGTCGCGGCCAATCTGACGATCGGCATTACGCTGTCGTCGCTCGCGCAAAACCAGTTGCAGGCCATGCAGCTGACGATGTTCTACTTCCTGCCCAACATCCTGCTGTCGGGTTTCATGTTCCCGTTCGCGGGCATGCCGAAGTGGGCGCAAATCATCGGCAACCTGCTGCCGCTCACCTACTTCAACCGGCTCGTGCGCGGCATTCTGCTCAAGGGCGTCGGCTGGGCCGACATGTGGCCGCACGTATGGCCGCTGCTGATCTTTCTATGCGTCGTGATGGGTATTGCCGTGAAGTTCTACCGGCGTACGCTCGATTGAGGATGGCCCGCCATGTGTTCCGCTTCCGCCGCCACTGCTCTCATCGCTTCTGCCGCTACCGCCTTTCGTGCTGTGATTGTTAAGGTCGCGGCTTGCCGTTTCGACGCACGCCGGCTTGCCGTGTTCGCCGCGAGCGCGGCATTGTGCGCGTGTACGGTCGGCCCGGATTTTCATCACCCCGACGTCACCGCCGTATCGAGCTATACCGCCGCACCGCTTGCGGCAAGCACGGTTGCATCCGACGGCCCCGGCGGCGGCGCGCAGCACTTCGTGCCGGCCGATCTGCCCGGCGACGGCTGGTGGCGCGCCTTCGGTTCGCCGACACTCGACGCCCTCGTGCAGCAGGCGCTCGACGACAGCCCCACACTCGCGCAAGCCCGCGCGAAACTCGACGAAGCGCAGCAGGACTATCGCGCGCAGGCAGGCGGCACGCTGTGGCCGCAGGTCGATGCGAACCTGTCGGCCACGCGCGAGAAAATCGATCCTGAGGCACTCGGCTTCGGCGCACTGACGCAGGGCCGGTCGTTTGCGCCGTTCACGCTGTACAGCGCGCAGGTTACGGTGTCGTACACGCTCGATCTGTTCGGCGCGAATCGACGCGCGCTCGAAGCCGTGGCCGCGCAGGTCGACTATCAGCAATACGAACTCGAGGCCGCGCGTTTGACGGTCGCGGGCAATGTCGTGACGGCGGCGATCCGGCGCGCGTCGCTCGCACGGCAGATTGCGCTCACCGAAGCGCTGCTCGCGGTACAAATGCAGCAACTCGATATCGCCGAGCGCCGCTATCACGCGGGCGGCATCTCCGAGGTCGATCTGCTGAGCCAGCGCACGCTCGTGCAGCAGACCCGTGCGACGTTGCCGCCCTTGCGCACGCAACTCGCGCAGACCGACCATCAACTCGCGATCTATCTGGGACGCGCACCAGCGGAACTGGCAGCCACGCACGACCTCGCCGCGCTCGATCTCGATACGCTCGTGCTGCCCACCGATCTGCCGCTAACGTTGCCTTCGACGCTCGCGCAGCAGCGGCCCGATATCCGTGCGTCCGAGGCACTGCTGCATCAGGCCAGCGCGAACGTCGGTGTCGCGACCGCCAATATGTATCCACGCATCACGTTATCGGGCAGCGCGGCGACGGAACGCGTGAGCGTGTCCGATCTGCTGACGGGCTTCAACGTGTGGAATTTCGGCGCGGGTCTCACGCAGCCGCTTTTTCATGGCGGCGAATTGCTGGCGCGCAAGCGTTCCTCGGAAGCGGCCTTGCAAGCGGCGCTTGCCGTGTACAGGCAAACCGTCCTGCAAGGACTGCAGCAGGTTGCCGATGCGCTGCGCGCGCTCGATCAGGACGCGCTCGCATTGCAGGCGCTCGACGATGCGCATCGCAGCGCGCAACGCAGCGCGGGCATCGCCGGCGAACGCTATGCGGCGGGTGGCATCAGTCAATTGACGCTGCTCGATACGCAGCGGCAGGAATTGCAGACCGGACTCGATCGCACGAAAATCGCCGCGCAGCGTTATGCCGATACTGCGGCGCTGTATCAGGCGCTCGGGGCTCGGCCTTAGTGCGTCAGGCATGTTGAAGCGCTGGCACGGCGTGGACAGGTATAAGTCAAGGCAGGATGGCGCGCAGCCGATCACGCCAGTTGGGCGGGATGTCGATTGTCCCCGTTCCCGCCAGTGACGCACGATTCGGCGCGATATAAGCCACTTTGTGAAATCACGCTGTTACATTCGGATGCTGTTGTACCTGCGTGCGCGTCGACAATGTATTGGACGACATTGAACCCGACGATTACCACGACGACATCGACACCGATGCGACGCACTCGCGAAAGTATCCTCATTTCGGCACCCCGAACTTGATCGGATTGATTTTCACAACCCGGTAATCGGAGAATAGAACCCTATCGCCGCCCGCGTTGTGTGCGTCCTGCCAACGCCGGAAATCGCTATTGTGGACGGGCCATTGCGATCCCCCTTCGCGGGGGTCTTCACATACGCGATGTCTCCAGGTTGTTCCCGCCATTCCCCATCGCTCGGCGTATAGACGGATAATTTTTGTGCGCTCATGCAGTTTCAGAAAGGGTCTATGGAATGGCCCTTTTAGCACGACCGCCGTACAGTACATCTCGAAATTGCCGTGCTAATGCCGGTTCTTCCGCGTGTCTTATCCCTCGATGAACTGCCCGCGGCAACCATAACTCACCCCACGACCCCACCGACAAACGACCGAAAACGATTTCGATTATAATCCGATCATCTTGAACGTCAGATCACGGATTCGGTAAGGCAGCCATGACACAGCGTATCAACATCGTCGGACTGGCCCAGCAACTGGGGCTGTCGGTGTCCACGGTCTCCAAGGCTCTCAACGACCGCCCGGACGTGAGCGACGCAACCAAACGCCGGGTGCGGGCCGCGGCGCAAGACCTCGGATTTCTCCCCGACCCGAGCGGAAGGCGGCTACGCACCAAGACGTCCGAAACCATCGGCTTTGTCCTGTCGCCTCAGCAAAGCGGCCTCGCGCATCCGCTCTTTCTCGATCTGCTGACGGGCATCGATCAGGGCCTGGAGAATTCGCCGTTCCAGCTCGTCATCGTCACCGGGCGGACCGTGGAGACGGAGATTGACAGCTTCCGCCGTCTTGTCGAAAAGCATCGCGTCGATGCGGTGATGTTCGGTCGGACACGGCGCACCGATCCCCGCATACGCTACCTCGAGGAACAGAAAGTGCCGTTCGTGACGCTGGGCAGAAGCGAGACAGGCGCGCCCTTTCCCTATGTCGACATCGACAGGACCGTGGCCGGCAGGAACGGCACCGCACGCTTTATCGGCCTCGGCCATCGACGCATCGGGCTATTGAATACGCCAGGCTATCTGATGATGAGCCACCATCTGCGGCAAGGCTACCGGGCCGCGCTAAGCGCCGCGGGGCTGCCCTACGAAGCCGGCCTGGTGATCGAAGCCGACTTCGGCGAGAGCGGCGGCCTGAACGGAGCGCGGCAGCTTCTCGCCATGAAGCATCCGCCGACGGCGATCATGTGCGGCCACGATCTGATCGCGGCCGGCGCCATGCAGGCGATTGCCGAAGTCGGCAAACGTGCGGGCACCGACGTCGCGGTGATCGGCTGCGACAACCATCCGCTCGGCCCCTATCTGAATCCGCCTCTGACGACGTTTTCCGCTCCCGCTCTCGACGCGGGACGCAGGATGGTCGAACTGCTCCTCGCGCACATGGCGGGACGTCCGGCCGAAGACCTGCAGGAGGTCTGGTCGCCCGAGATGATACTGCGGTCCTCTCACGGCGGGCAGCAGGAACCGGTTCGAAAAGCGGCCGCCAGAACCTGAACTCATCGTAGCGCCCTTGATATGGGTCATCTCGGCCGTATTTTGACGAAATCGTTTTCGATCATTTGGCCTATAAGGAGGAAATCGTGAAAGACCAGCAAGGTGGCTGCCTGTGTGGAGCCGTACGCTACGCGCTCAAAGGCCAGCCGCAAACAACCGTGATATGCCATTGCACGCACTGCCAGAAGCAGAGCGGCAGTGCGTTTTCGGTCAACCTGCTGATGCAGGAGAGCGACTTCGAACTGCACGGCGAGACTCGCTTCTTCGTCGATCGCGGCGATAGCGGCTTGTCGCTCCACCGTCATTTCTGCCCGACGTGCGGTTCTCCGATCATGACGAAAGCGGAGAACCTGCCCGGCATCGCCATCGTAAAAGCCGGCACGCTCGAACATATGGAAACGGCTCGGCCACAGGTCGAGATTTATACCGACCATGCGGCGCCTTGGTTCACGCCGCTCACGGGTGCGGCCCGCTTCGAGCAGAGCCCACCTGCCCAGTAACAAGGACTCCGGAAAAGGAAAGGAATCGAAATCATGAGCTTTCAGACAATCAACCCGACAACCGGCGAAGCCGGTCCGGAATTTCCGTTTCTCTCGAACGAGGAAGTCTTCGCGGCGCTGGCAACGGCGAACGCGTGCTTCCATGACGACTGGCGCAAGCGGCCAGTCGCCGAGCGGGCACGGATCGTGGGCCGCGCCGCCCGGATCCTGCGTGAAAAGCGCGACGAATATCAGCGCTATCTGACGCTCGAAATGGGCAAGGTGACGCGCTTCGGCTATATGGAAGTCGATCTCGCCGCCGATATCCTCGACTATTACGCCAGGAACGGCGAACGCTTCCTCGCCACGCGGACTTTGCCCGACGCGCCTGGCGCCATGGTGGTGTCCGAGCCGATCGGCGTCATCCTCGCGATCGAACCGTGGAACTTCCCCTTCTATCAGTTGGCCCGCGTGGCGGGGCCGCAACTCGTCGCAGGAAACGTGGTGCTGATGAAGCATGCACCGAACGTGCCGCAGTGCGCGCTTGCGTTTGCGCGGCTGTTCGAGGAAGCCGGCGCTCCGCTCGGCGCATACACCAACCTCTTCTGCAGCGTCGAGCAGATAGCGGACCTCATCGACGACTTCCGTGTGCGCGGCGTGGCGCTCACCGGTAGCGAACGCGCCGGCATGTCGGTCGGTGAACGCGCCGGGCGCAACGTCAAGAAGACGATCCTCGAACTGGGCAGCAGCGACCCCGCTCTGATCCTGCCGGGCGCGCCGCTCGAACACGCGATCGAGCAGGTCGTGATGGGCCGCACCTTCAATTCAGGCCAGGGTTGCGTGAACATCAAGCGCGTCATCGTGGTCGGCAAGGAGCGCGGCGAACAGATGCTGACCGCCTTGAAAGAACGATTCTCCGCGATCAGGGTAGGCGATCCGACCGACGCGGCAACCGATATCGGCCCGCTCGTCAGCGAACGCGCACTGGCAACGCTGTTGCAGCAGATCGCCGATGCGAAGGCAGCGGGCGCGGAAGTCGTGTTCGGCGGCAAGCGCGTCGAGCGGCCCGGCTTTTTCCTGGAGCCGACGATCATGACGAACATCTCGCCCGAGAATCCGCTGTTCGACCAGGAAGCATTTGGTCCGGTCCTGTCCTTCTATGTCGTCGATAGCGAGGAAGAGGCCATCAAGCTCGCCAACGCCACGCGATTTGGTCTGAGCGGCTATGTTTTCGACGCCGACACCGCGCATGCTCAAAAGGTCGCGGCACAGCTCGATTCCGGCATGGTGTACATCAACACCTGCTTCATGGATGCACCGGAAACGCCCTTTGGCGGCACCAAGAATTCCGGCTTTGGGCGCGAGCTTTCGGAACTTGGTATCGGCGAATTTCTCAATCACAAGCTGATCAAGGTCACGGAGATCGCCTGAGCGCGGTACCTGTGGCGATCGCCCTGTGTGCGCCCGCTGGCGGCCAAAGCTGTTCCGGCGGGCGCACAATTTCAAAGCATGAAGCGCTTGCGCAATGCAGGCGCTTCGATCATGTTCTCGCCCGAGCATGCCGGTTCAGGCGTGCAGACTATCGGCCTGAAGAGCTGCGCGACGATGACGGACTCCCTTCGACAGCGCGACGTGTCTTCCTTACGGGCGATTGCGCCTGGCTTGCGGCCCACTGCAGTCGGGAGATGGCGCGGCGGATGGCCTCGTCGAAACTTGGTTCGCTTGCGAGGTGGCGGTGATCGATCGATACGAGCCATCCTTGCGGCGAGTTACACCAGCGAATACGCCGTTCCTCGTACAGTTGTGAAAATGTTCTCCACAGACAGGCATCCTCCTGATTCGCGGAAGCTGCCGCGGCCAGCCGGCGCATCTCAAAGCCAGTCATTGCATTCACGAGCCCCTCCGGCTGCCACGTTGCAAGAATCAAATACGCTCGATAGCGATGGACACCGCTTTACCCGAGCGCGTCGACAAGCTCCGGAACGATTGTGAACAGGTCGCCCACGAGACCGTAGTCGGCGACACTGAAGATCGGCGCTTCGGGGTCCTTGTTGATGGCCACGATGACCTTCGAATCCTTCATGCCTGCCAGATGCTGGATCGCGCCGGAAATGCCAACCGCGATGTACAGTTGCGGCGCGACAATCTTGCCGGTTTGTCCGACCTGAAAATCATTCGGAACGTACCCCGCGTCAACGGCGGCTCGCGAGGCACCCAAAGCAGCACCCAGCTTATCGGCAAGCGGCTCCAGCACCTTCGTGTAGTGCTCGCCGCTGCCGAGGCCTCGGCCGCCCGACACGACGATGTTTGCTGCCGTCAGTTCCGGACGGTCCAGCTTCGTCACTTCACGGCTCACGAATTGCGACACGCCAGCGTCCGCTGCCGCTTCGACCCGGTCGATCGATGCGCTACCGCCTTCTGCCGCAACGGGGTCGAAACCCGTCGCGCGCACCGTGATGACCTTGATCGGATCACTCGACTGCACCGTCGCGATCGCGTTGCCAGCGTAAATCGGGCGCTCGAATGTGTCGGCCGAATCGACCGCTGTGATGTCTGAAATCTGCGCCACGTCCAGCTTCGCCGCGATACGCGGTACGACGTTCTTGCCGTAGGCCGTTGCCGGCGCCAGGATGTACGAGTAATCCTTCGCGATGTTCAGCACGGTCGCCGCGACGTTTTCCGCGAGACCTTCAGCGAGTTGTGGCGCGTCGGCGAGCAGCACCTTGCTGACGCCCGCGATTTTCGCTGCCGCATCAGCCGTCGCCTGGGCATTGTGGCCTGCAATCAGTACGTGTATGTCGCCGCCGATCTTCTGGGCCGCGGCGACCGTATTGAATGTTGCGGCCTTCAGTTGCCTGCCGTCGTGTTCGGCAATCACCAGAATCGTCATATCCCCTTTCTCCACCACCTGCGGTTGTCTTCAAAGCACCCTGGCTTCGGTCCTGAGCTTGTCGACCAGCGTCATCACGTCCGGCACTTTCACGCCTCCCGCACGCTTCGGCGGTTCGCTGACCCTCAGCGTCTTCAGGCGAGGCGAGACGTCGACACCCAGATCCTCAGGCTTCAGGGATTCCAATGGCTTCTTCTTCGCCTTCATGATGTTCGGCAGGGTGACGTAGCGCGGCTCGTTCAGCCGGAGGTCGGTGGTGACGACCGCGGGCAATCGCACTGAAAGCGTCTCGATTCCCCCGTCGACTTCGCGCGATACGATGGCCCGCCCCTCTTCGAGCACCACTCTGGAAGCGAACGTGGCCTGCGCAAATCCCGTGAGTGCCGCGACCATCTGGCCGGTCTGGTTGGCATCGTCGTCGATGGCCTGTTTGCCAAGGATCACGAGCCCGGGCTGCTCCCGGTCGATCACAGCCTTCAGCAATCGGGCAACGGCAAGCGGTTGCAACTCCACGTCGGTCTCGATCAGCACCGCCCGGTCCGCGCCCATCGCCAGCGCCGTACGCAACGTCTCCTGACATTGCACGACGCCTGCCGACACCGCGACCACCTCGCTCGCCACGCCGGCTTCCTTCAGGCGGACAGCCTCTTCGATGGCGATTTCATCGAATGGATTCATCGCCATTTTCAGGTTGTTCAGGTTCACCCCCGAATTGTCCGAGGCGACCGTCACTTTCACGTTAGCGTCCACGACACGCTTCACTGCCACGACAATTTTCACTCCATCACCTCTACTGTCCGGTCGTTCAGAGCGAGATCGACGCTCGCCCGATCTTTCATTTCGCAAGCATCGCGTCGATATCGCCCACGACGAAGTCTGGGCCGGATGCGGCTTGCACGCGCTTTATCATGTCGTGCATCTCGTCAGCACGGCGCTGCCGCGCCCAGAAAACGGGGCCGCCCAGGTAACGCGGGAACCCGTAGCCATGCACGAGCGCCACGTCGATATCGCTGGTACGAGAGGCAACACCCTCTTCCATCACCTTCGCCGCTTCGTTGACGATGGCGGCCATCGCACGCTCGACGATTTCATCGTTGCCCAGCGAGCGCGGAACGATGCCCCTCTTCCGTTGCTCACGAGCAATGATCGTGAGCACCTCCGGATCGGGAACACCGCGCCGGCCACCGGCCTCGTACAGGTAATACCCGGCACCGGTCTTGCGGCCAAACCGGCCGGCTTCGCACAACGCGTCCGGAATCGTCACATAGCGGGCGGGCCTGCTCACCGCATTCAGGCGCTGACGCATCTTCCAGGCGATGTCGAGCCCGGAAAGATCCGCGACGGCGAACGGGCCCATCGCGAAGCCGAATTCCTCCAGTGCTTCATCGATCTGCTCGGGCAACGCGCCCTCTTCCAGCATGTACTCGCACTGCTTGCGGTAGGCCGCAAAAATACGGTTGCCGATAAAACCTTCGGCGACCCGAGCGACCACCGGCACCTTTCCCAGACGTTTCGCGATTGCAATCGCGATGTCTACCGTCGCGGCATCCGTGTGCTCCGTTTCGACGATCTCCAGAAGCCGCATCGCCTGTGCCGGACTGAAGAAATGCAGGCCCACAGTACGGCGTGGACGACCCGCGTCCGCCGCAAGCCGGTTGAGGTCGAGATACGAAGTATTCGAAGCCAGAATGGCATCGGGCGGCAAGACATCGTGCAGCTTTGCCATGATGTCGCGCTTGACGTCGAAATCTTCGAAAACAGCTTCGATAGCGAGGTCGACCTCGTTCAATTGCCCGAGATCGCTGACCGTACGGACTCGTGCGAGCCGCTCGCGCATCTCGCGTTCGTCGAGCTTGCCCTTTTTCAGCAGTGTGTCGTAGGTGCGCTGAAGCTTCTCCGCGACTGCCGCCAGTGCGATGTCATGGGTGTCGAACAGAACGACTTCATAGCCCGCGTCGGCAAAGCATCCGGCAATGCCGACACCCATGGTGCCCGCGCCGACCACGCCGATTCGACGAATACCCACCGTGTCGGGACGACCGCCATAACGCAAACGCTGGCACTCCCGCTCGGCGAAAAACAGATGGCGGAATGCGCGCGCGGCAACGCTCGTGCGCAGCACGTCGAAAACCGCGCGCTCCCGTGAGAGTGCCTCATCGAACGGCACATCGCCTGCCATGTTGACCGCGTCGACCGCCTGCTGGATATGAGGCAGGTTCTTGCGCAGCCGCATGGCGGCGCCGATGGCCGACTCGATTTCCCCGGCCGATGCAAGCGGAACTTCGCGGTCGCGAATCCGCCGCTTCCTTGCCGCGAACGTCAGCGCGAACTGTGCGGCGGCATCGGCCAGATCGTCGTCGACGAGCTGGTCGATGAGCCCGAGCTGCAACGCTTCGGCTGCCGTCAGCCGGCGCGAGGAAGCGACAAGCTCGACGGCTTTCGCTTTGCCCGTGATGTATGCGACGCGCTGGGTTCCGCCGGCGCCGGGAATCATGCCCAGGCTGACTTCGGGCAATCCCATCGTCGCCCCGGAAACCGCAATGCGCCCATCGCAACCGAGTGCCAGCTCAAAGCCGCCACCGAGCGCATGACCATGGATCGCAGCGATGACCGGAACGGCTGCATTCTCGATCGCGAGAATCACCTCGGGCAATGACGGCGCCTGAATCGGGGCATCGAATTCGCGTATGTCCGAGCCGGCAATGAATGTGCTTCCGTCGCCAATGATGACGATGCCGCGCAGCGTGGCGTCGTTCCCGAGGGCAAGAATGCCTTCGAGCAGTCCGCGGCGAACTTCCACCGAACTTGCATTCACGGGTGGATTGTCGATCACGAGAAAACCGATGTCGCCATGCTTTTCACAACGAACCGGTTGCGCCGCCACCTCGAACTCAGGGCCTGAACGTCTGTCCATACTAGCCCCCGATCTTCACGAGAGCATCCACCGCGAGAACACCTTGTCCTTCTTCGAGCACCATCACCGGATTGACTTCCGCCTCCAGAACCGGGGCACCGGGCAGTGTAGCCAGCTTCGACACAGCGACGATGGCATCCGCCAGTGCTTCGAGGTCGCCGCGTGCCTTGCCGCGATAGCCGTCGAGCGCACGCATGGCCTTGACCTCGGAAATCATTTCGAGCGCCGCTTCCCGCGTAACGGGGGCGAGGCGCAGCGCGCGATCCCTGTAAATCTCCGTGAAGATGCCGCCTGAGGCCAGCATCACAATCGGCCCCACTTGCGCATCGCGACGGTATCCGATGAGAACTTCGCCCAGTCCCCGGGTCATCTGCTGGACAAGAACGCGCTGCAGTTCGAACCCTTCGACGTTGCGGGCCACGTTCGCGCGGATTTTTTCGATCGCGGCATCGAGTTGCCCGGCGTCACGGATGCCGAGTTCGACACCGCCCACGTCCGTCTTGTGCGGTACGTCGGCCGATAGCACCTTCACTGCAAGCGGATACGGCAGGTTATCCGGAAGACTGCCGTCGCCTGTTACGTCGATCGCCACGGCGGGCGCATGAACGACGCCGACCTTCGCCAGCAGTTCGTAAGCCGCCAACTCGTCCAGAAGTATCGGCGCACCTCCCGCGTCGACTGCGGCCGGCTCGACGATCGCGAGCGGGCTGCGTCGCGCATAGGCCGATGCGATCGAGTCCGCGCAGGACTCGGGCGTGCGGAAACACGGCACACCGCTCGCGGTCAGACGCCGCAGCGCTTCGGGGGCATCCGGCACGACAAACGCGGCGAGCGGAAGCAACGCCGGTGACTGCGTTGCGCTATCGATAATCGGACGCACCGCAAGCTCGGGAGAGAATCGCGCGGAGGAGCCGGCGACCGCCACGACCAGGTCGAATTCCGGCGCCGATCGCAGCACGCCGAGGGCCGCGCTCATCACGTCATAGCGGGTGCCCGCGAGCGTGAGGTCGACGATGCGGCCGCTGTTCACCTTCACGCCCGCAGCGGCCAGACGCTCGTAAGTCTGCGCGCTCGGATGCTGGACCTCGATGTTCCGGACTCCGAGCTGATCGACGACCATGGCCGCGCCGCCGCCGGTCGTCGTCACGACCGCGACGCGCGGCTTGCTCGCCGTGGCGGCTTGGGCAACGGGAACGCATGCCAGCAGAGGCAGGCATTCGAGAAACGCATCGAGCGTTTCGACGCGTGCGATACCGCAATCTCTCAGGAAAGCATCGGCGACATCGTCCTCGCCGGCGAGGGCTCCCGTATGCGAGACCGCCAACTCCGCGGCCGCACTCGAACGGCCGAGTTTGTAGGCGACGACAGGCTTGCCTTTCTGCGCAGCCTGAACGGCGAACTGGCGAAGTTTGTCGGAGTGCCGCAAGGTCTCGAGGAAGAGCATGTAGCCCGTGACCTCGGGGTCGTCCAGCGTCGCCGCGCAAATTTCGCCGACGCTCAGGTCGACCTCGTTGCCGACCGAAACGAGCCCGGCAAAGCCGACTCCGCGCTCCTTGCCTCGCGATACGAGCGCCCCGATCATGCTGCCGCTATGCGACGCGACAAAGATTCCGCCCACCGGCAGGTCCGGTTCCGCGAACGCCGCGTTCGCGGTCAGCGCAAGCTTCCTGCGCACGTTGACCATACCGAGGCCGCTCGGGCCCAGCACGCGAATCCCGGTCCGTTGAACGATCTCCCGTACGCGTTCCTCGCGAGCCTCGCCCTCCGGACCGCTTTCAGAGAAGCCCGCGGCGAGAATCGTGGCAACGGGAACACCGAGTTCGGCGCACTCCTGCAAAGCGTCGATCGCGGCGTCGGTCGGCGTGAGAATGAAGGCATGCTCCGGCACGACCGGCAGTGCGCGAACACTGGGCCAGGCCTGTTCACCCAGCACGGTGTCGCGGTTGGGATTGATGGGATAGACGTCACCGTCGAAGCCGGCCTGGCGGATAAACCGGAGCGGACGCGCCGCGGTTTTCGAGGGGTCGTCCGATGCGCCAACAAGTGCAACGCTGCGCGGTGCAAGGAGCACGTCGGCCAGCGACCTGCGCTGCGATTCGCCCTGGGGCATGATGCTGTTCTCCATGTTAGACGCCCCTCTTATTTGCGCTGATCGAAGCGGCGCTGGAACACGTTCTCGGCGATCCGGTTCTTCAGCACTTCGATCGAGCCGCCCGCGATCATCCAGCCACGCGTGCGACGAACGCAGTATTCGACCAGCGACTCCTGGCTATAACCCATGCCGCCCATGACCTGCAGTGCCTCGTTCGAAACATCGAAGCCCGTCAGGTTGCAATGCGCTTTTGCAATGGCCGTGTTGTACGCGGTCGGCAACTCGCCGTTCGGAACATTGGCCGCGCGATAGAGCAGCAGTTGCGAGGCTTCCAGCTTCAGCGCCATATCGGCGAACTTCCATTGAATCCCCTGGAACTCGCAAAGCTGCCGGCCAAACTGTTCGCGGATCAGCGCATGCTCGCGTGCCGTATTGAAAGCGTAACGCCCCAGCGCCAACGCACGCGATGCGTTGCCGACGCGCTCGACGTTGAAGCCCGAGATCTGCTTCTTGAATCCGCCCGGTCCCAGCAGAACATTCTCGGCGGGAATACGGCACTCTTCGATATACAACTGCGACCACTCTTCGCCGCTCATGAAGCTGGACGGCTGACCGACCGTAAATCCGGGCGTACCCTTTTCGATCAGCACGGAGCCGATGTTTTCCACACCGGGACCGAATCGGCAATAGACGAGAAACAGGCTGGCATCCGGACTATGAGTCGAGAAGATTTTCGTCCCGTTGATAACGTACTCGTCGCCCTCGCGCCGTGCCGACGTCTTGAGTTGCGTGACGGCCGAGCCGGCACCGGGCTCCGTCATGCCCAGCGAAATCACCTTGCGCCCGCTGAGCAGATCCTTGAGATAGCGCTTCTTCTGCTCGGCCGTCGCATACTCGACGAACGTGCGAATCGGCCCGAAATTCCCGGCCTGCACGATGTCCGCGCTCTTCGGACAAACCAGCGCGATTTCCTGAATCGCGATGACCGCATCCATGAGGGTGCCGCCCTGGCCGCCATCCTCTTCGTTCATCGTGATGCCGAGCAGGCCTTGCTCCGCAAGCTTCCCTGCAACGTCGAAATCGAAACCGGCATGATGCGCGCGCTTGAGTGCGCCTTCCGCCAACGTGTCTCGCGCGAATCGCTGCACTGCATCAGCGAACGCGGTCTGCTCCTCAGTAAGTGCGAAGTCCATGTTTTCCTCTTTGACCGTGGAACTGCTATGCGATTGATTATTCCAGCCGGTCGATTGACACACTACTTCGCATACGGTACGTTTCTGTGACTTTTTGGAACATCTCATGCCCCGGACAGTCCCGCCCCTGAACCCTCTTCACGTCTTCGAAGCCGTCGCCCGATTGGGCAGTCTGACGAGTGCCGCCGCGGAGATGTACGTGACACATTCGGCCGTGAGCAGGCAACTCGCCACGCTCGAAAACTATCTCGGCGTGAGTCTGTTCGACCGGGGACCCAGAGGCGTCAAGCTCACGAAGGTGGGAGCGGCTTACTACAAGCAGATTGGGCCGGCGTTCGCGTCCATCGTGAGCGCGACCGAGACGATCGTCGGCCGCGTGGAGGGAGAGCCGCTACGGTTATCGGTCTACAACACGTTCGCCGCAAAATGGCTCATGCATCGGCTGCATCGATTCGAGAAGGCACAGCCGAACATCCCGGTCGAACTCAGCACGACCGTCGCGAAGATCAATTTCAGCGAAGTTCAGGTCGATGCGGCTATTCAGTTCGGAGACGGCAACTGGCCCGGCATCAACTGCGAACGTCTGTTCGATGACGTCATCGAACCGGTATGCAGTCCGGAACTGTTGAAGAACGGCCCACCTCTCGCCACTATCGACGACCTGGCCAATCATCGGCTGCTTCAGTCGCGATACCGGCGCAACGACTGGTTCGACTGGCTGCGAGCGGTGGGCCGCGGCGACCTGGAAGGATTGGTGAGCCGTCAGCGAGGAGGATTTCAGAATTCCCTGCTTGCGTACCAGGCCGCAATCGAAGGGATGGGCATCGTCATCGGCCAAACGCGGCTGCTTGCGAACGACCTGACCACCGGCGTTCTGGTCCGGCCTTTTGACCGGCCGGTAACCCGCGAGCTCGCTTACTATCTGCTGGTTCCAGACAACCGGAAACACTCCCGGAAGGTCGAGGCGTTCAGAGCATGGCTTCGTTCTGAAATTCAATCGATGCCGGGCTAAACGTATCCGGGGCCCAGTTGATTGGCGAATCACGCCGGCCCCGGTGGAACACACTTCTAGCGACCGTCGCGGTCTCGCTTGAATCCTGCCGGCAACAGGTTCGACAGGTTCAGATCCGATACGTCGAGTTCTTCCATCCGCCACAGTTTTTCCAGAAGTTCGTGAGCGGCTTGCGAGCCGATCACGGGCTCGGCGAGTTCCCGGAACTTGTCGTCGATGTCCGCGTCGCTGAGCGGCGCTTCGGGGTCACCGCGCCGGTAAGGCGCGAATGCCTCGACTGTCTTGCCATCGACGGACGCCAGTTCGACGCGGGCAGCACGCATCCTCGGAAAATTCCGGGTTATTTCCGGGTCCGCGACCAGTTCGATCTTCTTCATCCACTCCCGCACGTGACCATCGCGCAGACGTTCGTCCGAAAAAGCCTCCAGACGGACCGAGCCGTACACCGCCGCATGTGCCAAAACGTAGGGCAAGCTGAAGCGCGCTTCAAATGCCGACTTCGGCTCACGAATACCCGCGACTTCAAGAGCAGGCGCGTATGTTCTGACGACCACCCGGGCAATTTGCTCCCAGCGTAGTCCGCTGGTTTTCATCGCATCGAGCAAGGCGTCGATAGCTGCGAATGTGTGGCCGCAGCAACCATGGTTCTTCTGAGTGATGCGCTCGATGTTGAATACGTCGCCCAGTCCGTCCGTTACCGAACGCCAATCGGGCGAGTCGCAAAGCGCGGCGCCGAATCCGGCGCTTCCTTCGAGAATGTCGGCCACGCCCGTCACGCCGGCCGACGCGCCTTGCGCCGACGTCACGCCGACCCAGGCCGCATGTCCCGCGTGAAGCGCCTTGGTCATCGCATCGGACCTGAAAGCCTGCTGCAGACCCGACGCAAACGTCGCCGATGTGGCCATGGCGTGCAACGCCGCCTGAGCGTCGCCGGGAGAGGTCAGGAGAACACCCGCGGCTGCCGCGCCAAAGCAGCCGACCGTTCCGGTGGTGTGGAAGAACCGATAGTGAGCCGGCTGGATCGCCGCTCCGATGCGTGTCGATACCTCGTAGCCCGCGACGATCGACTTCAGAAGCAGCAGACCGGAGGCATGCGAATCCTCGGCGAGTGCGAGAGCGGCCGCGATGGTGGGGCAACCTGGATGGTAGATGGCGTCGCGGAAAATGTCGTCGAATTCCACCGCATGCGAGATGCTCCCGTTGAGCCATGCTGCCGTCGCCGCGAACGCGGTCGTCTCGTTGCCGGGCAGGCTCGATCGTCCATGTCCGAGTTCGGCGCGATGCGCTTGCAACAACTGGATGCCGGGCGCGACCTGAGTACCCGGCAATAGCGCTGAAAACCAGTCGATCAGCACGCGTTTGGCCGCGCGAAGCGTGTTCGGCGTCAACTCCGCTGTCGCCTGCCCTTCAACATACTTTGCAAATGATTCCAGTATCATGGCTGCCTGTTCCGAGATGAGTTGGGCAATATCGGCTTACGCCCGATGAAAGCGGTGAAGAGCTAGGAGATGAATTCGCTCAGATGTCTGTTGAACCACTCGGCGCGCTCGTACTGGAGCCAGTGAGCGGCCGCTTGCACCGACGCACGATTCCTTGCGGAAAGGCTGTGAATCCAGCCCTCGCGCGCAGCCACCTCGTGAGCCTGATGCGGATCCTTCGAGCCGAGCACCAGCCATACCGGCGCCTGAACTCTTTCGATAAGCGCCCGGGTAGGATTGCTGCGGGCAATGGGCCGGGTCAGAACCCGGGTTGCGCGAACGTGCCGCGCCGCGAGCGCCGTGAGTTCCGGTGTCACCAGCGATGGATCCGACAGCATGATTTTCTTCAGCGAGACTTCCACGCCGCCCGCCATGCCCACACTGCGAGCGACCTCGGCAGCCTCTTTCTGAATCTGGCTCAGTGAGGCCGAAACCGGCCCCATGCCCGCGGGATTGACCAGTGTGAGCGTGCGAATCCGCTCAGGCCTGCTCGCCGCCATATATCCGGCAACGCAACTGCCGAACGAGAATGCCACGAGGTCGAACTGCCCGACGTCGAGTTCGTCCAGCAAATCGAAGACACGTTGCCCGGCAACTTCGAGCGAGAAAGTTTCGGCGGGAGCCGACGATGCGCCGAAGCCCGGAAGATCGGAGGCAATCACTCGCCGCCCTTGCGCGAGTGCCTCGAGGTTGGCTATCCAGTGATACCAGCCGCCGTGCCCGCCGTGAACGAAGACAACCGGCTGGCCCTTGCCGAGGTCCACATAGCTGAGGCTCCCGTTCGCCGCGGTCTGTTGCCTCGCCTGTCGCGACAGTCGCTCGAAGGCCGCTGCGATCATGACTCCACCGTCGAACGCTCGATGCGCTTGCCGTTGGTTTCGGCCATTACCAGGTAGGTGACCAGGCTTATCGCCGACCCCACGCATACGTAGATCAGAAAGAACCGTTCCAGGCTGCGCTCCTGAAGCCAGGTCATCAGATACGGCGTCGTTCCACCCAGCACGGCGACAACGAGATTGAACGGCAAGCCGATGCCCAGCGCCCGCACGTCGGTATCGAACAGCTCGGCCATTACCGCTGGTGCGATGGACGTGTACAGCGCATAGAGCACCATGCCGAACAGTTCGACGCGCAAAATGGACCAGAAGGTATCGCCGACCGACAGTACGACCGGATAGAGAAACACCGTGTACGCTGCGGCCATCACGATCAGTTGAGGGCGGCGGCCGAACCGGTCCGAGAGCATGCCAAACAGCGGTTGAACCACCGTGAACGCGATGAGGCTCCAGGTACTGGCCGCGTAGGCGGTCGCGGGCAGCGCACCCGAGCGGTGAATCGCATACACGGGAACGTAGACGATGAAGAGATAGAAGGCGAAAGCGCCAAGAATGCTGGTACCGATCAGCGTCAGCACCTCGCGCCGATGATCGGCGAGCAGAGCCCGGATCGAACCGCTGGTTTGCTGGTTCTGCTGTTCCGCGGCTTTCGTAAACGCTTCCGTTTCGGCGACCCGGGTACGCAGCCAGTATCCGAACAGACCTCCGGCGGCGCCGATAACGAACGGTATGCGCCATCCGAAGCTCGCCATCTGGTCATGGCTCAGCGACTGCGTCAGCGCCCAGGTAATGCCTGATGCCAGAATAAGTCCGATCCCGGTGCCGAAAAACAGGAAGCTGCCGTGATAACCGCGTCTATCAGGCGGCGCTGTCTCGGCGAGGAAAGAACAGGCCGCGGCAAATTCGCCGCCCACCGACAAGCCCTGCAACAAACGCGCGACCGTTGCGATGAGCGGTGCGGCAAGTCCAATCGTCGCGTACGTCGGCAAGACGGCAATCATGAGCGAACCGAAGGCCATTGACGTGACGGACACGGTGAGCGCCGTTTTACGGCCGTAACGGTCGGCGACGACACCGAGCAGCCATCCGCCGACTGGCCGCATCACGAATCCGAGTGCGTATACGCCGAAAGCGGCCAGAAGCGCGGAGCTCTGGTTGTCGGCGGGAAAAAGTTGCGCGCCGAAGAAAATGGCGAGATTGGCGTATATCGAGAAATCGAACCATTCGATGGCATGCCCGATACACCCGGCGATGCGACTTCGAAGATACGCTCTGGTCGAGGCCTCCGTTGCCTCGGCTGTGGATAGGGTGTCTGACACATTGTCTCCTTTGAGGCGGTTATCGCTCTTCCGGTGTCCCCTACGTCAATCTGGCTTCAAGACAGCGGATAGGTGCGCAGAGTTTGGCGCGCACAGCCTGCGTTGAACACTTCCTATCGCTCACACTGATGTTCTAAAAAGTCACAGTGCGCAAACGGAACTGCTGCGGCATCGCCGTGCTGGAATGGAAGAGTCGTCAACCAGATCGAGAGGCTCAAACGCGCCACCAGCCTCTGCCTCGCGGGAAATCATACCGACTGCCGGATTTCCCGGAAGTTACCTGATAAACCCACACGAATTAATATTAAAAAATACATAAATACCATCTAAAAAATATTTACTTAAAATCATTTAATCCTTCATAAAAACACCACCATAAAACCGATCTTCATTTTCTTGACACATGCCCGGCGACTGCTAACATAAACTGAAAATGCAAGCATTTCCGGTTTAAATAAGGCGTTACGATCCGTAAAAACCAGCTGATTCGATGAAATCCATTCGCCTTTCCAGTGCAATCAATCTCCCAACCATTTATTAATACAAATTCAATGCATCAAACATGGAAATTATTCATGCAATGTTAAATATATAGAAAGGAAATCGTTAAAAACGATACCAGTATGTTCGATGTGCAGTCATTAGCCGGACCGGAAAAATCACACGCGAACCGTCGTCGCACCCAACCGGCCACGGCACCTTTTCTAACACGTTGCGAGACAGGAATTCCATGCGCGGACTGATCCCTTCCCTGTGTACGGTCGTATTGCTCGCGACTCATTGTGCCGCCGCGATGGCGGGCTTTCAGTCGAACATCACGAACCTCTCCGATGACATCGTGTATGACATCAGCGAGAACGGCGCCAGTACGCGGACCGTTGCGAGACGCATGCGGATCAATACCGAGCAGGGTGTCACGCAGAGCGGGCAGATTTCGCTGCGTTACAGCGAATCGCAGCAGAATCTGAAGGTCGAGGAGGCCTACACCACGACGAAAGATGGCGTGCGTCTCGATGTCACGCCGGACAGGATATTGACGCAACAAAGCCCGAAAAGCGCAGGCGCACCGATGTTCGATGACGACAAGGTCAAGGTCATCGTATTTCCCGGCGTCGCGGTCGGCGCCGTGCTGACGCTGCGCTACGAGTTGACCCGGAACAAGCCGCTGTTCCCCGGCCAGTTCTCGATGAGCGAGTACTTCAGCAACGCGATTCAGCGAGATTCGATGCGGTTGACCGTGCATGCCCCGGCGTCGATGGCGCTTCACGCGGACGCGATCGGGCTCGATGGCGGGCGGATCGACACCAACCAGCCTGACCGGCAAGTGTGGCAATGGACGCTGACGAATCGTCCCGCGCATCCGCCCGAGTTCGGTTCGGTCAGCAACCTCGACTACAGTCCGCGTGTGGTGATGACGACCTTCCCGGACTTTGCGGCTGCCGGCGCCGCCTATCTGGAGCGTGCGCGTCCGAAGTCGGCTGTCACACCGGCGATCCGATCCCTTGCCGACCGTCTCACGCAAGGTGTCGACGATCCGCGACGTCAGGCGGAAATTCTCTACGACTGGGTCAGCACGCACATTCGCTACGTCGCGATCAATCTCGGCACGGGCAGCGTCGTGCCTCACGAAGCGGATGCGATTCTCGCGTCCACCTATGGCGACTGCAAGGACCACGTGACGTTGCTGGAAGCGCTGCTTGCTGCGAAAGGCATTGCCAGCGCGCCGGTGCTCGTCAATCTCGGCACGATGTACTGGCTGCCAGGCGTTGCCGATCCGCTCGCGGTATTCAATCACGTGATCACGTACTTGCCGGCCTTCAAACTGTTCGCCGATTCGACCGCGCAAGTTGCCCGCTTCGGCGTGCTGCCGGGTTCCGAACTCGGCAAACAGGCACTCCTGACGGATGATGGTACAGGCACGGCCCACGTCATCACGCTGCCACTCTCGACGCCCGACACCGGGCGTGTGCAGGTCACCACGAAGATTTCGCTCGACGCGCAAGGCAACGGCTCCGGAACGAGCCGGATCGACAACACCGGTACGTTCGACTGGGCAGCGCGCCGGATATTGACCCCGTTGCCGCCCGGCACCGAGTCGCAATTTGCCGCGCGCATGCTTACGCTAACGGGTCAGGACGGCTACGGTACCTATCTGCACGGCGATTTGCTCGATTTGCGCGAACCGTTCCAATACGAGACGCGCTTCACGTTGCCGGATTATGCGCAGCTACCGGGCCCGGGCGCTTTTCAGGTGCCGCTCGGCCTCGGTAGTTTTTCCGGAATCAGTACCGCATTCGAGACGATCATGGTCGACACGCGCGACTTCGCGATGCCGTTCCCCGGACGCCACGTGATGGAAACCACGACCATTACGCTGCCGGAGGGCATCACGGTGCCAAGGCTGCCACGCCCGGCCGAGATCCGCTCCCCGCTCGGCACCTATAGCTCCTCGTACCAGACCGACGGCCGGACCGTCACCATTACGCGCAACCTCGACATCAGTCTGCCGACCGCGCTGATCGAGCCAGCCCAGTATCCTGCGTTCCAGCAATTCGGGCGGGCAGTGAGGCGGGACTTGCGCACCGTACTCGTCTATTGACGGTACTGACGTGGTCCCACGGGATTAAGACCTGGCTCTGCGCGCCGACGAAGCGAGAACGAAGCGATCCGTCTAACCGGGCTCGTACAGGGCGAGTGGTCGATTCAACACGTTTCGCGCCATCGACCACTCGCGTGAAGCCCGAAGCCCGAACGCATCACTCCCGCACGACGGCCGACCGGCGCAGCACAGAGCGGCCGAGCCCCTGCGCAACGCCCACACCGAGCAAGGCAGTACCGCCGCCGAGCAGGTGATAAAGATGCAGGTTTTCGCCGAGCAACACGATCGCGATCAGCGCGGTAGCAATCGGCAGCACGTTCATGAACAGCGCGCAACGGTTCGGGCCGAGATGCCTGACGCCCTGCATCCACAGATACGGAAGCACGACCGAAGCGAGCACGCCCGCATACAGGATCAGCGGCACGCTCGCGCGCGTCGGCAACGCTTCGGCGGCCGGCAGGCGCAGCAGCATCGGCAGCATGAAGACAAGCGCGAACAGCGCCTGCAGGTACGTCGATTGCCAGGTCGGCAGACCGACGTGCCAGCGCTTGAGCAGCACGCCATACAGCGCGTAGGCGAGCGCTGCGAAGATCATCAGCAGATCGCCGAGATGCACGCCGTTCGCGAGCAGCGTCGCCGGATTGCCTTGCGTAATCAGATAGACCACGCCGAGCAACGACAGCATTCCGCCGCCAACCATACCGGACGTCGGCGTTTCGCCGAGCAGCACCGTACTCGCGACCATCGTCATCAGCGGTACGAGCGCGGTGATGATCGACATGTTGGTCGCGGGGGTGGTTTTCGCCGCTTCGTACGACAGGCTCTGGAACAGCGCCATCGCGAGAAAGCCGAGCACCGCGAGTTTCGGCAGTTGCGGCACGATCGCCGCGCGGTTGCGCCACGCCGGCTTCAGCGTAAATACGCTCATCAGCGCGACGGCCAGCAGCAAACGGTAAAACGTGATCGCCGACGGGTCGATCGTGTGCGCCGACAGCTTCGACACGATCACGTTGCCGGCCCACAGCAGGATTGCCACAAACGGAAACAGGAAATACGATCTCTTCATGTCTTGCTCTACTTTGATGTCGTTGATTGATATCGTTGAGACGGGATCGAAGCGGTGCGTTGATCGCTCGTGGACGCGGCTCGCGCACGGCTTCAGGGTGAAGTACCATCGTGCGCCCGCGGCCTCGCGGCTGTCTCACGTCAAAAAGTCTTTACCTGTCGTGAAACGGTCAAGTGAGCGGTCAAATAAGCAGTCAAATGAGAGATCACGCGGGCGATCGAAAGCGCACTCGACCGCGCATCCATCTGCTTGTTTCCATACCCTGTTGCCAGCACGAATGAACACGCGAACCCATTCCGATGCGCGCGGCGCGACCGACACGCCTGTCGCGCCCAACGCTCACGTGCCGTTCGAAAGCACGCCGATGCCGGTCTCGGCGATGGCGGCCTGGTATCCGCACGGCACCGTGATTGCCGCGCACCGGCATCGGCGCGCGCAGTTGCTGTATGCAATCGAAGGCGTCATGCAGGTCGAATCGGCGACCGGCTCGTGGGTCGTGCCGCCGACGCGCGGCGTGTGGCTCGAACCGGAAGTCGACCATTCGGTACAGATGAGCGGTGACGTGAAGATGCGCACGGTATTCGTCGAGCCGGGCGCGGCCGCGCATCTGCCGGCGCGCAGTTGCGTGGTCGAAGTGCATCCGCTATTGCGCGAGCTGATTCTCGCGGCGATCGACATACCGCTCGACTACGCGGCAGGCTCGCGCGACGATCATCTGATGCAGTTGCTGCTCGCGGAGTTGAATGCGGTGCCGTTGCTGCCGCTTTATTTGCCGTGGCCCGCCGAGCGTCGGCTGCGTGAAGTCTGCGACAATCTGCTCGCCGCCCCCGACGACAACCGCACGATCGGCGCATGGGCGCGCACGCTCGACGTATCGGAGAAGACTTTTCAGCGCTGGTTTCAGCGCGAAACCGGCATCACGTTCGGACGCTGGCGTCAGCAGGCGCGTCTGCTGCTCGCGTTGAAGCACCTCGCTCATGGAGAGAAGATCATCGCGGTCGCGATGAATCACGGCTACACGAGCCAGAGTGCGTTCGCCGCGATGTTCAAACGGCACTTCGGGGTCGTGCCGTCGGCGTTTTACGCGTAGTGGCGTAGTGGCGCGTGGGACCAGCGAGGGCTCGACGGCGACCGTGCGCTGTATCCCCGAATGCTGACGCATGCACGCGTCGGCGCGCGGTCTGTGCAATCTGGGGGGGCCCGCTTTCTTCGCAATCTTCTTTGCAAGCTTGGGGTTGGATGGGGAAGTTTGAGGTTGACGCATAGCGGGCTTGACCGTTAGTTGCGTTAAAAAGCAAGCGTCTCTTGCCCCCGATAGATGCCCTTCACTGTTCGACTGGTATGCCATGTGTCGTCAGGGGCGATCTGCACCGAGCCTGGCTCTCTCAGATCAGGCCCATGCCGCGACCGAATGCGACGCACTGCTGACGGCCTCGATCGGCTTCGATCTCTCACGCAGACAAGCTCGCAAGAATCCGTGAAAAATCGACACGCTTGCCGATGCCCGGGAAAACTCGCAACGCCAGTCGACGTGCAACCCTTGCTGCGCGTCGACTGGTGCACCCGGCCTGGCTTGTGATCCGATTAATGGACGCCGCTCACCACTGCATCGCCGCCCCCACGCCGACTGTCGTCCCCGCCGCGCTGGTGCCAAAGCCGGCCTTGACCTTGATGCTCTCGGAAATGCGAGCCGTTCCGCCAATGGCAACGGCCTGATATCCCCGATAGCCGGCGGTGCCCACTCCCAATGAAAGCGTCTTGCCCGGATCGACTTCGGGAATCATGGTCAGGGCCGTCGCCGCGGCGATCCCGGCATACGCATAGCGCGCGGTCGAATTGATGCCGTCCTGCAGTTGGGCGGCACGCTGGTCTGTATAGGCATTCGCCTGAGCAAGACCGGCATTCAGCTGCTGGACGTTCACGGCGTCGGTAGGCAGCGTGCCGGCTGCAACGTTCGCGACCTGCCTCTGGTTCGTCGCAGATCCCACTGAGACGACGTTGGTTCGCCCCCCGTCGTCACTGTTCGCACCGAGTGCCACGGAATTGTTGCCGGTCGCGCTCGCCCCGCTGCCTAACGCTGTCGAGTTATCGGCTGCGGCAGTCGAATGGCCGCCCGTTGCCGTGCTATTGGCACCCGATGCGACCGATCCCGAACCGCCGGCTGCGGAGTTAGGCCCGGTGGCGCCCGGTGGAATCTGCGGTCCGACGGGGTTGGAGGAAAAATCTCCGCCCCCGCCGGTTTGCTGCTTGATGAGCTCGGTGAGGTGTGTGGCAACGGCGTCGAGCTGGCTCACGTTGACCGCATCGTTTCCGGCACTGCCGCCCGCCACGCCTGTGATCTGCCGGTTGCCGACGTTCACTTCGCCCGCCGACGATTGCGGGCTGCTGAGCCCGTACGCGATGTAATTGCTCAGCGCACCAACCGTGGTCACCGAACCGGCGCCGAGCGCCACACTGTTCGCGAACGATGCCGTCGAGCCCGCGCCCAGCGCGAGCGAATCCACGGCGCTGCTGTTCGCGCCGGAACCGACAGCCACGGCGCCCGATTGCGTCGCGCTGGCCAGCGAACCCTGCGCCACGGACTGCGCGCCACTGGCGTTCGAGCCACTGCCGATTGCGATCGCGTCGGCCTGATTCGAGTTCGCGGCCTCGCCTATCGCCACGCCGCCAGGCGCCGTAGCGTTCACGATGGCGCCGTTGCCGATGCCGATACCGTTGTCGCCGTTGACGACGGTGGTCGGCCCAACCGCGATCGATTCGGCCCCCACGGCCAGCGAATCCACGGCGGTCGAATTCGCATGGAAGTATCGTGTGCCGGTCGCGGCGAATGCAGACAGCGCGCCGGCAAGTTGCCTGATGGTGACGGCGTCCTGGGGCTGGGTGCCGTCGGCCACGTTCGTCAATTGGCGAAACGTACCGGTCGTCGCGTTCCCGAACGACACCGCGCCAAGGAGCGTGAGGTCGGATGTGTTGTACGGGATCGCGTGACCGCCGTTTGGAATCTCGCCGACGCCGGGCACGACCGGGCGGTCGGCCACCGAGCCGGAACCAATGGCGACGCTGTCGGCGACGGAAGCCACGCTCTGCGGTCCGAATGCCAATGAGTTGATTGCCTGTGCCTGCGCGCCGGTTCCGGCCGCGAAACTGTCTGCACCGCTCGCGATCGCCAGAGGGGCAATCGCGATGCTGTCGATGCCGGTCGCCTGGCTGTCCGCAGCGGTCGAATTCGAGCGGAAGTATCGGATACCGGAGCCGTCATTGATATCGCCGACGGCGTTCTGCAGGTTGGTGAGATCTGTGTCGAGCCCGGTGAGTGCGGCACCGACGTTGTTGAAGATCGTGCCGCCGATGGTGTAACTGGGTGCGGAGACGCCGACGCCTGGTGTGTAGGTCGAGCCGCCGCCCAGTGCTGCGGCGACCGAAGTTCCGGTCGCGTTGCCTGCGCTGGCTACCGAGAAGAGTTGCGAGCCGTTCACTGCATCGGTCGAAGTCGCTGAGAGCACGCCTGCGGCGACGTTCTGGATCTGCCGCTCGCTGCCTGCTGCGCCTACCGACACCACCGAAACCGGGGCAGTGGCCGCGGCCGTACCACCGCTCAGGTCGAAGGCGCCTGTGTGCGGCGCGGCGGTGCTCGACCCGGCGCCTAGCGCCACGTCGCTGGCATTGTTTGCGGTGGCACCATTGCCGATCGCAACCGACGAGGGTCCCGTCGAGACGGACTGCGGCCCGAGCGCGACGCTGTCGGCGCCTGCTGCAGTTGCATCCGCGAGCGTGGAATTAGCCTGGAAGTACCGCGTCGCCGCATACAGTTGACTGCCGTTGATCGCATCCGTGCTGGTCGCGCTGACGGTGCCTGCCGCAAGCGCTGTGATCTTGTTGTTATTCATCTGAACGACGCCAAGCATTGAAATGCCGGCCGTACCGAGTAGTTCCAGCGTGCCGTCAATATAGCCAGTAACGCGGGCCGTGGAAGCACCAAATCCCGCACCGCCCGTATCACTGCCGGCATTGTTAAGAGAGAAGGCGTACGGGGTCGGGTTAGTACAGCCCAATGCCACACCCGTTCCAGAGCCGGGCCCCCAGCTATAACCAGAGGTAACGCCTGCTGCCGCATTGCATAGTTGCAGTCCGGAGCCGGCCGCCTCCGCAGTCGGCGATCCAGTCAATACCGCCGCCCCCGCAATGGTAAGGATGACATCCGCTAGTGCTCGTGACCTGCAGGGCTTGCCGCGTGCCGAAGTACGCTCGGATGCTGCTACCCACGACCCAAGTGCTTCATTCCATACGCTGACGAATTGTGCGTTCATGAGTGTCTCTCTTTCATAGAACTTGTGGACATAGTTCTAGGCTTTGGCGTAGCGCATACGCTCGAACAGGCGCGCGCATTCAGCGCAGTACCAACGATTAAAGCTATGGCAGGTGGCACGAACCAGACGGGTCGACTGCTTTGGATGCGTCGGCCAGATCAATACGTCAGTCAGAATGAGGACAGTCTCGACAAGCGTCGACGAGAGGTTTTTCGCGTAGCGATGCAGGTAGGACAGTGCAATCGAATGCCCGGTCTGCCGACCCGCTCGCGCAGACTGCATATCTGGACGCCGCCCGTTGCAAGCGCTCTCCAGGCCTGGAATTCAGGCAAATACAGTCGATGTATCTCGACCCTATAAACAAAGGAATTCTTAGTAATTTTCTGACGATAAAGGCAATGTATTTTCCTGCGCTCGATACACAGGATGTGTCTCTCGGTTCGCGTGCAGGCGATGACAAGTTGCTCGATTTCACAAAATCGCTTCGATATGTGACCACGGTGAACCCCTCGTATTCTTTGCAATCGTTTTTTTGCCGTAAACCGCGTAACAGGAAAATAGCACTAGTCCGGAAAAACTAATAGATGGTTAACACGACATAAATCAGGTATTTACCTCTCCTATCAGAATGAAAAATTCACTCTTTTTAATATTGAAAATTTTTCAAAGAATAGAAACCCATACATCGAGAAACAGGCAAGTGATTTTAGTGTGAAATAAATCGCACAAAATCTACATAAGCATAGCCAACTTATAATTCTGAAGCTGAGCCTCGCATATGCAGCATACGTATCGCCAACCGCTTGAGCAGCACGCTTTCCTCTATTGCAATGCGTTTCTTCACCACGGCGAACACAGGTACAAACTCAATCGCGAAGCCTATCCCGTTGTTCAGCGCGAGACCGTAACCGGCAAGTGTGATGAACATGCACGCATACGAAGGATGATTGGCGAGGTGGTAGAGGTCGGAGATGACCAGTTCGTGCTTGTCGCGAATGGCGACGTTATAGGCAAACATTCGTCTGCGCGACGCGATGGCCTGGATGCGTAGGACAGCGACAACTACAGGGCGAGTGCGATACCAAAAAATCTCATCAGGGCCATTCCTTGCCGGCACCATACCGCACTGCCCCATAACGGCGTTCAATTCACAAATCGCGCTCGATACCGCTCTGCCTTCGCGCACATCGTTGACCGTACGTGTAGGGAGAACGACATCGAGCATCAACTGACGAAGATCACGTGAAGATCAGGCGTCTCCAGGCGAGACTAAACACTGTAATACCTCAATCAGCAGTGGAGCAAGCTGAGCCGCCCTACAGGGAAAACGAGTTACTTATTTAGAAGATGTACCAATTCTCCGAAGAATGATGCAGTAGTGTGCCCCCATGAAACGGGATTAAAAAAGAGGCCGTACGCAGCCTTGAACTCAAGATCCAGATTGAGGCGATGGTCTCGGAGAAAAACATCAATCTCAGTCGCCAGCCTCGAACGTGCCGATAGATTGCTTTCACTCTCGTACAGAGCGAAGATCTCCTCTATGGTATTTCCCCACAGTTCGAAATCTTCTCCAAAGTAGTTCTGGATGAAGTTCGAAAGCTCAGGGTATCGATCAGTCTGCCCATGGACATTCATTCAATCAGATAAGCTGTGAGGATGTAATAAGGCATACGAGCCGGAACCGCCGCCAGTTGAGGCGCACTCAACACGACACGCACGCCACTCGAATCCTCATTTGACATTCCCATACCCCTGTCGTTATCCAGGCAGCCACATTAGCCGCCAGGCACAGGGGTATGGAATGGGCACAGGATGATTTTTCAGACTTCTTTGCGCGATTCGCGGTAAGCCGCCACACAGCACAACAGCGCAGGAAGCCTCATCTCGCCCACCGACGAAAACGGAGAGAACCACATCGATATCAGCTACCGCGACCAGTAGAACAGCACCCGATACCTGCAGCCAACATCAATCAGGAATCTCCGGCTCAACCAGCTTCGCCAGTTGCGCCAGCGACTCCTGCCAGCCGAGGTAGCACATCTCGGTGGGAATAACCTCGGGAATACCTTCCTGCACGATGTTGACTTCGGTGCCGCACAACACCTGCCGCAACGAAATCGTCGTGTTCATCTCGCCGGGCAGATTCGGATCGTCGAAACGATCGGAGTAGCGAATCTTCTCGAACGGCACCAGCTCGACATACTCGCCGCCGAACGAGTGGCCGTTGCCCGAGCCGAAGTTGCGGAAAGACATCTTGTACGTGCCGCCGACCCGCGCATCCATGTGATGAACCTGACATGTGAATCCGTACGGTGGAAGCCACTTCGCTATCGCATCGGGTTCGAGAAACGCGCGATAGATCCGTTCGGGCGTCGAGCGCAAGACGCGATGGAATTTAACGGTTCCGGTAGCCATGATGAGTTCGCCTTTCACGAGAGGGGTTGAACATACTCTCACGACGAGCCGGCGCTGCGGAGATCGACACCGCGAAGACCAGGAGAAACCCGTAGATACGTCTTACGTGCGTCTTCGCCACCTCGGAGCGCCGTGTTGCGGCTCGGGACGGACTCCCCCGCGCGTCTAATTCCGCGCGAGCGTTTGCCCGATCACGAAGCGGTGTCCCTCGGGTGTCGCGACGACGAATTCACGCATGGCGTACGGACGGTCCATCGGCGGCTGAAGAATACGCGCGCCTTTTTGCACGAGTTCTTCATGGAGAGCGTCCACGTCGTCGACTTCCATGTAACCGAAGTAGCTGTGATCGCCGATCGCGGACGGCGCTAGCGCGCCTGGACATGAGCCGAGCATGATCCGCACCTGCCCTCTCGACACGAGACGCCAGTCGGATGCGTCGGCCCATTCCTCGCGAAAGCCGAGCACGTCACGGAAATACGCCGCGCTACGGTCGAGGTCCTGGACTGCGAGGACATAGGCGAATGGCCTCAAGGTACTCGCGTTGTTCTGCTCCGACATGAAGGTGTCTCCTCACGGCAAGTGCGATGCGATTGCGCCGGGAGCGCGCGAACCAGGGCGATCAGCCGGACACGCTCGAAACGCACGCTTACGTACTACGCACCCAAGCCAGCCGAAGCTTCCCTGTCGCGAGCGCAGTACCCACGAGAATGATCACACAGCCGATGAGTAGACAATATGGCTCGCGCGTTCGTCGCGCGGGCCAGTAGCTAACCAACACCAAAGAGGCACACAGAATGATGAACCTTACCAAGACCCGATCTATCGCGCGTCTCGTCGTGGCGGCGGTCCTCACCCGCGACGGGGCTCCGTCGTGCATCTGGTTCCCTGACGACTGATGCTCGCTTCCCTCGACGCGAACTAGGCACTTACAAGGCTCGCCCCCTCCGGCGGGCTTTTTTTTGCCTAGGGCAACGGGAACTCCAGAATCAGAATCGTCCTATTGAGTGCCAGCGGGCCGCGCCTCTACGGTGAACGTTTCACCAACGGGAGAAAACTATGCAAGACAAAATGACGGTTAGGGGGACGTGAAAAAATGGCTCTTACGGGAAAGTTTTCGGTAGATAACAAGCCGCTATCGCCGCTCAGCTTTTTGGGTATCGGCACATTTAACGCGTATTCGGGTGACAAGCAATACCGCAATCGGGGTGGCTGCACGGCTGTGCCCGAGGCTGGTCCGATTCCCGCTGGTAAATACTGGATCGTCGCGCGTCCTACTGGCGGCGCACGCTCAAGGACTTCAGCGTGGATAAAAGATGAGTGGAATACCGTTTGAGGCCGTCCGTCGAATCACAGCGAATGGTTCACCCTGTATCGAGACGATGGAGAGATCAATGATGCGACGTGGATCAATGGGGTCAAGCGCGGGCAGTTCCGCTTGCATCCGGCAGGCGGCCTGCGGTACTTCATTAGGCTGCATCACTCTGCCGAGTCATACCGATTTTTCGATTATCCGGAGCGCGCTTCTGAACACCAGGACTATCCCTGCCGGCAATTCAGGGCTTAACGCCTACGGAACAATTGAGGTCACCACATATGGCAACACTTGCCCGTAGGCTTTTCAAGGTTGCATTGTTTTTCGGCCTGTTTTTTCTATCGATTCTTTATGTCGGTCCATACCATTACGATTGGTCGGAAAGCGAGGCGCGCGCATGGTGGAATGCTTCGGAGTGGCTTGGTATCCGCGATCCCGATGACCTGTTCGTCACGGTGTGGATAACGATCGAACTGATCGTGGCAGTGCTGGCGTACGTGGTAATCATCAGGCTATGGCGGTGGTATCGCACGAAGTAGATAGAGCCCCGGCGACGGGGCTTTTTATGGATTTGCCTACACGAGCCCCACCGTGTAGCGCGTTGTTCCGCTGCCGAAGTGGGCCGTAAGAACCTGCCGCCGCGCCTTCTGTCCCGCCGCCGCAATCGCGTATCCTCGGCGTAATCTTCTCGTCGAGAAACAACGCGCCCCACGCCACGCCGAAGAGCGGAATCAGAAACGTCACCGACGCCGCATAGGCCGCCCCGACATGCTCGACCAGCCGGAAAAACAGCACGTAGGCAAAGCCCGTGCAAAGCATGCCTAGCGCGGCCACGCACAGCCACGTCAGCGGCATGACCGAATGCCGCGGCCATGACAGCAGCGCCAGAGGAATCAATACGATCGAGGCGAAGAACTGGCTGCCGAAAGCCACGACAAGCGGCCGAATACCCGCGAGGCGACGTTTGGAGTAGTTGACGGCAAAGCCGTAGAACAAGGTTGCGAGCAGCGCCGCGGCAATCGCCGGCGTGGCGCCCTGGATGCCCGCACTGAGCGTGTCCCACACCAGAATCACGACGCCGATGAGGCCCAGCAACAAACCGGGAAGCTGCCCGCGCATCATCGGAGACTGGAACAGCGTGGCGGCGATCAATGCGGCCCACAGCGGTGTGGTCGCGTTCAGTACCGAATCGAGCCCGGCGTTCAGATGCAGCGTCGAATAAGCAAGCAGGCAAAACGGAATCGCGGAATTGGTCAGGCCGACGATAAACAACGGCCACCATCTCGCACGAAATTGCTGACGTGCTTCGGCGGCACGCAATGCCGGTATCAAAACCAGCGCGGCAATGCCGACCCGAAGCGCGATCAAGGCAATCGGCCCGAATTCGGGCGTCGCGACGCGCGTGAACAGAAATGAAGCGCCCCAGATTGCCGCAAGCAGAAAGAGTTCGATAAGGTTCATGGCGCCGGAATCGGGTTGACGGGGACGGTCATGACTCGACTGTAGCGGAAGCGCGGCGACGATTCTGGCCGGATTCGGACATGTGCATCACCACGCACTTCGCCGCGCCTCTCAAGCAGCGCCTCTCAAGTAGCGACTCTCAGGCCCCTCGAACCGGTTCCCCAAACAATGCCGCCAGCCCGGCAGGCGAGCCGAATACCGCGTCGGCGTCGTGCCCCGCGCCGTCGATCTCGATCGTGCGGTGAGCGAAACCCTGCGGGTGCCGCTCGCCCATGTAGCGCGTATAGGCGCGGCCGCGCGCGAGGCGATGCGGTCCCTGGGCGAGCGCGGCACAGGAGCGGTCCAGTGCCGGGTGTGCCGGATCGCAGTCGTTAGCGCCCAACAGCAAGGTCACGTCGCGATGCACATAGGCGGCTTCCAGCGCGGCGGCATCCGGCAGCGCGTTGCCGTCGCGGGCATAGGCCGGCAGTTCGTCGAGGCCGTATTTCCAGCGGTTGAAGCCGGCGCAATGCGCCTCGTCGTAGCGGGCGAAGCCGCTCGTGCCGAGCGGGCGCTGCGTATCGAAGTACACATAGGACGACGGATTGGCGATCACATAGCGCAGCGCCACGCCGCGCCCGGCGAGGGCCGCGTCGCCGCGCACCAGCACCGCGTAGCGCTGTACCACCTGGCCGCCACCCGAGTGGCCGGCAACCACGACTTCGCGCAAGTCCGGAAACTTCCGCGGGTCGGCCAGTTGGGCCAGCACCGTGTCGAGTACGTCGAAGGAACTGAGCGGGGCTGGCGCCAGCGCCGTGCCGCCGCCCATCCAGTCGATCCACTCCCAGCGCAACGTGGACGCCGGCAGATGGTGTGCGTCGACGTCGGCGGCAGCGAGGAATTGCGGCACGATCAGCAGCGTGTCCACCGAATTGCGGCCCGCGCGCGTCCGTGCGCGATGCGCCAGCTGGAAATACGCATCCGCGTTGCGCAGACGGCCGTGAATCAGAATCACCGCGCGCTCGACACCCGGCTGCGGCGCATTCCATTCGCCGGTCGCAAACAGCGGCACCGTGCCGCTGCCGCCCCTCGCCTCGACGGTCAGGTGCTGGGGAGCGACGACGCTAACAGGTCGTTCGTTGGGCGCGCGCTCGTCGTTCGCGGACAAAAACTCGGTCATGCAGGAGGGCTCCTTTTGGCCGCCGAAGCGGTCAGGCTGTCCGGTTCGCCGAGCCTGGCGCCGTACGGGCCGCGCCGGGCCCCGTAGACCAGCGCAAGCGAGACGAAGCCGGCAAAGATCAGATAGAACGCGGGCGTCAGGCTGCTGCCGGTGAGCCGCGTGAGCCAGGTCACGGTTAGCGGCGCGAGGCCGCCGAACAGCGTGACCGCGACGTTGTACGACAGCGCCACGCCGGACGAGCGGCTGCGCACCGGGAAGAGCATCGCCAGCATGCCGGGATGCGCGCCCGACATCGCCGCGAGAAAGACCGTCGACACGATCTGGGCGAACAGCAAACGCTCGGCCGAAGGCGCCGAGACCACGAAGGCGAACAGCGGCCACGCGCAGAGCATCCACGCGATGGTGACCGGATAGAACAGCCGGTAGGGACCATAGCGGTCGGCGAGTCGCCCGGACAGCGGAAACAGGAACAGGTTCAGCACGCCGCTAAGGAACGCTCCGCGCAACGCCACCGCCAGCGGCAGATGCAACTGCCGCTCGACATAGACGGCCAGGTACGAATGCCACACGTAGTTGGTGGCGGCGCCCACCGCGATCACCCCCATCGCGCAAATCGCGGCGCGGCCGTTGTTGCGGAAGAACTGCCGCAACGAGACGCGCGGCGGCGGCGCTCCGTTCTCGCGCAACTGCTGGAACTCCGGCGATTCGGCCACGTGATGGCGGATATAGAAACCGATCGGTCCGGCCAGCACACCGCACAGAAAGGGCACACGCCAACCCCATGCCACCAGTTGCTCATGGCTCAGCCAGGAAGTCAACAGATAGCCGGCCCCCGAAGACAGCAGCAGCGCAAACGCCTGGGCCGACATGTTGAAGCTGCCGTAGAACATCTTGCGGCCCGGCGGCGCGTACTCGACCAGCATGGCCGACGCGGTCGCGAACTGGCCGCCCACCGAAAGCCCCTGCAGCACGCGTGCCAGAACGACCAGCGCCGGCGCGGCAAGGCCGATGCGGGCGTAGCCTGGCGTCAGCCCCATCAGCAAGGTGCTGCTCGCCATCGAGATAATCAGCAGCGAGAGCGCCCGGCTGCGCCCCACACGGTCCGCATACATGCCCAGCAGGATGCCGCCGAGCGGCCGCACGCAAAAGCCGATCGCGAAGGTGGCGAAGGTCAGCATCAGCGACAGATAGCCGGTGCCGGTCGGAAAGAACACCTGGGCGATGATCTTCGAGAAATAGCCGTAAATCAGGAAGTCGAACCATTCGAGACCGTTGCCGAGCACCGACGCGAAGATGGCCCGCCGCACCATGGCCCGCGACATGGGTGCGGCGCCGCTGCCCGACGCCGTGCCCGCCGATGCGATGCCGGCTTCATTGCTGGCGGCGCTCATGGCTTGCACCCCGGCGTATCGTAGATGGCCGCCAACGCGCAGACCGAACCGAGCATGCGCGCGCCGTCATGGCCCACGCCGGGCACCACGTGGAAGCTCTGGTTCAGGCCCTGCGGATGGCGCATCTGCAAATAGCGAAAATACCCTTCGGCGCGCGCGACGCGCTGAGGCCCCTGGGCCTCGGCCGAACAGCTCTGGTCGAGCGCCTTCTGTTGCGGATCGTTATCGTCGCCGCCGACGAGGTAGTAGACGCGCCGCGTCGCATAAGTCGCTTCGAGTTGCGCGGCGGTGCGCTCGCTCAGATAGGCGGGACGCTTTTCCATGCCGTACTTCCAGTCGTTGAACGCGGGACAGGCCGCCGCGTTGCCGAAGGGCGCCGGCTTGCCGTCGGCATCGGGCCGCTCGGCATCGAAATAGGCGTAAGACGACGGACTCGAAATCACATAGCGCACGTCGATGTTCTCCTTCGCGAGCAAGCCCGATTCGCGCGCGGCCACGGCATAGCGCTGCACCACCTGGCCGCCGCCCGAGTGGCCGGCGAAGACCACGTGCCGCAGGTTCGGAAAGCGCGTGCGGTCGGCGAGGCGCTCGACAATCGCATCGAGCACCGCATAGGAGCTGAGCGGCGCCGGAGCCACGGCGTTGTCGCCGGCCATCCAGCCGTTCTGGTCCCAGCGCAGCAGATCGGCGGGTTCGTCGCGCATGCCGAAATCGAGCGTGGCGAGAAATTGCGGCGCGATCAGCAGCGTGCCGTCGACATTCGCGCCGCTCTCCCGCGCCGCCTCGCGCGCCTTCTCCGCGCTGCGGAAATAGGTGTAGGCGTTGCGCAGCTTGCCGTGAATGACGATCACGGCTCGCGTCACCTGCGGCTGCGGCTGGTTCCAGTCGAGCGACAGATAGAGCGGAAATTCCGCCCGGCCGGCCGGCGTGCCGGGTAGGTCGACCGGCATCCGCGTGTCGGCGATGCGCGACACGGGGCGCAGATGCGGGTTGTAGACGTGAGCCGGGTCGGCCAGCACCGCGCGGGCAGGCAGGCTGTAGGCGCCGGCAAGTACGGCCGCGGCGGCAATGGTTGCCGTCATCGACGCGGCGAAACGGCGAGGCGAAAGACGACGCGAACGACGATGGAATGGAACGCGGATCATGCGGGCTAACTCCTTCGAGGCGTCTCGCGACAGGCAGGACGCACCAGACGACGAGCAAAAAATCAGAACTTGTGGAACATGCCGATCGTCACGCCGGTCTGGTTCGGGCCAAAGGCGGTGTTATCGGTCGTGCCGACCGGCGTATAGCTGCCGTCCGCAAAACGGGTGGCCTGCGCGTAGGCGACCGTCGCATAGAGCGAGGTGCGTTTGGACAGCGCGTATTGTGTACTGAGCACGCCCATCCACGCATTCGACGTGCCGGGCACGCTGTTCTGCTCGTAATAGTAAGCGGCGGTCAGTTTCAGGCGGCGCGCCACCGGATAACGCACGCCGCCCCACCACAGCGCCTGGACCTGCGAGCTGCTCTTCGTCGGCGTGTACAGATAGTGTTCATAGCCGGCCAGCAGACGAGCCCGGCCGATGTCCTGGCGAACCGAGAAGCTCAGGTTGCGCGATCGGGTCCAGGTGCCGCTCGAATTGATCGCGCCGTTGCGGTAATCGTAGGCGACCGCCGCGCCGAACGAGCCGCCATCGTAGTCGAGACCGGCGCCGTAGGCCGCGCTGCTCTGGAACGAAGCCGCGTCGCCGCCGAAGCTGTAAGCGGCAATCGCGGTGAGACCGCGGAAGCTGCCCACGTACTTGACCGAGTTGTTGTTGCGCGCGCGGAACGCAAAGCTGTCCTGCGAGCCGGTGGTCGGAAACCACGTGTATTGCTGCGCGAACATCATCGGATCGTAGCGCAGCAGGATGTCGTACATCGCGGTGTACTGCAGACCGAACGACAACGAGCCGTAGTGGTCGTTGGACAGACCCACCGCCGCCGTGCGGTTGAATATCGTGTTGGCGCTGGCGAAGGAGCCGTCGTTGGAATTGAAACCCGACTCGAGCACGAACCAGACCGAATTGCCGCCGCCGAGCGGCTCGGTCCCGCGAATGCCGAAGCGCGAATTGTGGATGCCGCCGGAATTCATCTGCACCAGCGAGCCGCCCTTGCTGCCCGCATGCGACAGAAATTCGACGTTGGCGTCGATCACGCCATACAGGGTGACCGAGCCGGAACCTGCCTCGGACGAACCGCTGGCGAGCGCCAGCGCCGGATCAGTCTCCTCGGCCTGGGCATGAGCGAGCGGAGCGACGGCCCAGCCGGCGAGCGCCAGAGCGGTAGCGATACAGGTCTTTTTCACGGGGGATCTCCTTGAATTGTTATCGGATGCCGCGACAGACACGCCTGCCGCGGGCTTGAGTTCACAAGATCGCAGCCATCCTAGCGTCGGCAGATATAGATGTAAAATACATATTTAATGAGGTTCGTATATTTATTAAATATGTCTCGCGACGCATCGTTTCTGGAGACGGGTTGATGGAGCTTCGACATTTGCGCTACTTCCTGGCCGTGGCCGAGGAAGGTCAGTTCACGCGCGCGGCCGAACGGCTGGCGATGCAACAGCCGCCGCTATCGCAGCAGATCCGCCTGCTGGAGGAGGAGGTCGGTTTCGATCTGTTCGTGCGACTGCCGCGCGGCGTGGAGCTCACCGAGGCGGGCAAGGCCTTCGCACAAAACGCGGAACTGGTGTTCGATACCTTGCAACAGGGCCTCGCGCATGCGCGCCGGATCGCACAGGGCAAGCTGGGCACGATTTCCGTCGGACTCACGAGTTCAGCCGGTTTTCATCCGGCGACGACCGAGGCGATCCGCGCCTTTCGCGCCGCCGAGCCGGGTGTGGAGATCGAACTGGCCGAACTGAACGCGGCGGAGATCATCGAACGGCTGTCGTCGGAGCAGTTGCATGTGGCCTTTCTGCGCAAGCCCGTCGACACACCCGAGGACGTGACCTTCGAGCCGCTGCTGGACGAACCGATGGTGGTCGTATTGCCGGTCGGACACCGGCTACTCGCGGGCATGAAAAAGACGCCGCCGGAGTTGCCGCTCAAGGCGCTCGAACACGAGGACTTCATTCTCGTGCGGCGGCCTGGCGCACCCGGCATGTATGCGGACATCCTCGCAGCCTGCAAGCGCGCGGGGTTTCTGCCGCGTGTGGCTCGCGAGGTGCCGCGCATGCTGACGGGCATCCATATGGTGGCGGCGGGTTTCGGCGTCACCCTGGTGCCCGCCTCGATGCAGCATTACGAGCATGCGAGCACCGTGTACTGCCGTCTGAACGAAGCGGCGAAACTGACTGCGCCGCTGTATTTCGCCTACCCGACAGTGATCCGGCACAATCCGGCCGCGCTGCGTTTCGTCGAGTTTATGAAGACGCAGCGGCGTATGGGGGGGACGGGATAGGCGGTTGGGCGTATCGGCGGGGTGTTGGTTGACGGCGCATTATCTGCACAGGAAGATAGTCGAGAACGCCAACGCATGCTGTCGCATTGCCAGCAACAAACGTCGACTGCCACCGCCCCACCCGGAGCCGCACATTGATCTCGCACATTTTTATCGGCGTCAACGACTTCGATCACGCCTTCGAGTTTTATTCGGCTCTGATGCAGGAACTCGGACACTCGTTGAAATTCTGCGAGCGCGATAAACCTTGGGCCGGCTGGATGGCAACGGATGCACCACGACCGCTCTTCCTTATCGGCAAGCCCTATAACGGAAACGCGGCACGCAGCGGCAACGGTCAAATGATCGCGTTGCTCGCACGTGACAGGCACACGGTCGATCGCGCCTACGCCCGGGCAATCGCCAACGGAGCGACCTGCGAAGGCGCTCCTGGCCTGCGGCCACAGTACCATCCTCACTACTATGGCGCGTACTTCCGCGATGCCGATAACAACAAGCTCTGCCTATGCTGCCACGACGAGCCGTGAAATAACGGACTCATCGCGCGCGCCGTTCCGTTCTGCTCAATCATCCATCGGCCGGTCGTTCGGATGCTCGAACACGGCCTTCATGGTATCGCTCATCGGCATATCGAGGTTGATTCCCTTCGGCGGAATCGGCGACATGAACCACGTTTTGTAGAGCTTTGCGCCTGTGCCGTTCTGCTCGATCTTCGCGATCGTGCGGTCGACGATCGCCTTCATCGCAGTGTCGCCCTTCGGCAACATGCAGGCGATCGCCTCATGCGTCTGCGGCTCGCCGATCACCACATAGTCAGCCGGATTACCCGAAGTCGCCCGCTCGGCAGACAGCACGTCCGAGTCCATAAAGAACGCTTGCGCGCGCCCCGTCTCAAGATTCAGGAACGAGCCGCTGTGATCGCGGGCGGAGATAATCGTGATATTCGCGTGCTTCTCCTCGACGTATTTACGCAGATAGCGCTCCGACGTCGTGCCGGCCGTCACTGCGACCGTCTTGCCATTCAGGTCGTTGAACGAATGAATACCCGAATTGGCTTTGGTCAGCAGCCGGGTTTCCGTGACCGAGATCGTATTGGAGAAGCCGACCTGCTGAGCCCGCTCCTTGTTATTGGTCGTGCCGCCGCACTCCAGATCGATCGTGCCGTTCTGCATCAACGGTATGCGGTTTTGCGCATTGACCGGAATCATCCGCACCTGTAGCGACGGCGCGTTGATTGCCTGCTGAATCTCTTTGACGATTTCCTGCGCGATATCGCGCGAATAACCGACGACTGTCTGATTATTGTCGTAGTACGAATAAGGCAGCGACGACTCGCGGTAGCCGAGCACGATCGTATTGCGCTGCTTGATGTCGGCGAGCCTGCCGGTGAGATCCTGCGCGTGCGCGGCAAACGTCAGGCAGCCGAGCAGCAGTGCCGGAATCGCGCGTTGTATCAGCGTATGCATGTTGTCTCCTTGTCAGCTTTGTTATCCGTTTCAATTCATGCTTATGCCCGCAGCGATTCGCAAGCGAGCGCGATGCGCCGGCAGCCCTCCTGAAGCTGTTCGTACGACGTCGCAAACGAGATCCGGAATGCCGGCGACAAACCGAACGCAGCGCCCTGAATCACGCCGACGTCCTGCGTCTCCAGCAGGTACATGACGAAGTCGCCGTCGTTTTCGATCACGCGTCCGTCCGGCGTGCGTCGCCCTATCACACCTGCGCACGACGGATACACATAGAACGCTCCCGTGGGATTCGGACAATAGAGGCCGTCGATGGCGTTCAGACGCTCCACGACGAGATCGCGCCGCCGCTGGAATTGCGCGCGCCATTCGGCGAGAAAATCCTTCGGACCAGTGAGCGCCGCGAGCGCGGCGGCCTGGCTGATCGCCGAAGGGTTGGTTGTACTTTGCGACTGCAGCTTCGCCATCGCCCTGATCAGCGCCTTCGGGCCACCCGCGAAGCCAATGCGCCAGCCCGTCATCGCATAGGCCTTCGAAACGCCGTTGACGGTCAACGTACGCTCCTGAAGATGAGGGTTGCACTGCGCGAACGTTGCGAATTTGAAGCCATCGTAAATCAGATGCTCGTAGACGTCGTCGGTCAGAATCCAGACGTGCGGATGGCGGCTCAGTACTTCGCCGAGCGCCGCCAGTTCGCTTTCGGTGTACGACGCCCCGGTCGGATTGCATGGCGAATTCAGCACGAGCCATTTCGTGCGCGGCGTGATCGCGGCTTCCAGTTGCGCGGGCGTCATCTTGTAGGCGCTGCCGACATCGCATTCGACAATCACGGGACGTCCGCCATTGAGCAGCACCATGTCCGGATACGACACCCAGTAAGGTGCCGGCACGATGACCTCGTCGCCCTCATCGACTGTGCAGGTCAGCGCATTGAAGATGACCTGCTTGCCGCCATTGCCGACGCTCACTTCATCCTGCGCAAACACCAGGCCGTTCTCGCGCTCGAACTTCTCGCGAATCGCGCGCTTCAATTCAGGCGTACCGTCGACGACCGTATAACGCGTCTTGCCGCTTTTCATCGCGTCATAAGCCGCTTCGATGATATGCGGCGGCGTGTCGAAGTCGGGCTCGCCGACGGTCAGCCCGATAATCTCGCGTCCCGCTGCCCGCAACTCTTTCACCCGCGCGGTCGCCATCGAACTCGGCGACGGTTTGATCCGTTCGAGGCGTGCTGCAATCAGTTTCATGTCGATTCCTTCATGTCGATGCTTTTTTTCTTTGCGTGCTTATGCGATCACACCCTGCTCTTTCAGGTACGCGTCGATCCAGCCGCGCTTGTCCTGCCCCGCCAGAATCGCCTCTTTGCGCTGCTGTTCGCGCTTTGCCTGCGCGCGCGCCGCCTCGAGTACCGCGTCGAGCCGATTCGCAGGCACGGCGACGAGTCCGTCTTCATCGCCGACGATCAGATCGCCCGCCTCGATCACGAGACCGCCGATCGCGACCGGGACATTGATTTCGCCAGGGCCTTCCTTGAACGGACCGCGATGCGTATTGCCGCGCGCGAAGCACGGAAAATCGGCGGCATGGAAGGCCGCCACGTCGCGAATCGCACCGTCGATCACAAAGCCGGCCACGCCACGTACCTGCGCGTGCATCTGCATCAGTTCGCCGACCAGCGCCTGCGTCACCTCCGCGCCGCCGTCGACGACGATCACGTCACCGGGCTCGGCGATATCGATCGCCTTGTGAATCATCAGGTTGTCGCCCGGACGCACCTTGACCGTCAGCGCGCGGCCGACCAGCTTTTTCTCGCGGTGATAGCGCCGCAATCCGATCACGCCGCACAAGCGGTACATGTTGTCGCTGATATGCGGCGTGACGATCGCTCTGAACGCCTCGATCGTGGCAGCCGGAATCGATGCCGACATCGGCAATATCCGGAATCCTAACTTGTTGGAATGGCTCATGGATTGGCTCCTGAATACGCTCGAATAAGAAAATCAGAAACTCGGATTTCGCAGCAGATACGGCACGAGTCCACCCGCATCGAGAATCGCGAGCATGTCTCGCGCGATCGGCGCCGCCTGCAAAGGTTCCGTCATGCCTTCGCATCGCACGATCACCTGCTCGCCCAGTTCGATGGACAGCGCGGCGCCCTCGGCAATGCGGCTCGTGTCGCACTCGATCGGATAAAGCCCGTTGTTCACCGCGTTACGGAAATAGGTGCGAGCGAAACTCTGTGCAAGCACGACCTTGATGCCGGCACCGACGACCGCCGTCACCGCGACTTCCATCGCCGAACCGCAACCGAAGTTCTTGCCCGCGACGACGATGTCGCCCGCACGCACCGACGCCGCGAATTCAGGCGCGATCGTCTCGAACAGATACTGTTTCAGGACCGCGGGATCGAGTGATTCCCGCTTGCGTCGCGAAGAAATGATGTAGTCGGTATTGACGTCGTCGCCGAAGCGCCGCGCCATGCCGTTGATCGAAGTTGTCATCGTGATTGATGTCCGGCAAGAAGCATTCTGGGGCTCGCGATGTGGCCGGCGATCGCGCTTGCCGCACACACCTCGGGCGACGCAAGAAAAATATTCGCGGTCGGATTGCCCATGCGGCCTTTGAAGTTGCGGTTCGCGGTTGAAATCACGTTCGCGCCGTCCTCGGGAATCGCACCGCTCGTGCCACAGCACGCGCCGCAGCCGGGCGTGACGATCACCGCGCCGAGCGCGATCAGTTCGGCCAGTTCGCCGCCCTGCGTCAGCTCCAGCAGCACCTCGCGCGAAGCCGGTGTCACGACCAGTTGCACGCCGCTCGCCGGCTGGCCGAATTCACGGAACACGCCGAGCGCCTGACGAAAGTCTTTCGTGCGCCCGCCGGTGCAGGTGCCGAGAAACACCATCTGCACCGGCGTCGCGTCGAGCGTTTCGACACGCACGTTGCCGGACACCTGATGCGGCACCGCGACAAACGGTTCGAGCGACGCGAGATCGATGTCGAGCGTGCCGGAGTAGATTGCGTCCGCGTCAGCGTGCAGCGCGCCCGACAGATCATCCACGCGGCCTTCGAGGTAACGGCGACACGCCTCGTCGTAGGGAAAAATCGCGTTCTTCGCACCGAGTTCGACCGACATATTGGCGACCACGAGACGATCCTCGAAATCGAGGCTCTGCACGCCGTCGCCGGCGAATTCGAGCGTCTCGTAGGTCGCGCCGTCGGTGCCGAGCAATTGCGCGAGATATAGCGCGAGGTCCTTCGGATAGACGCCTTGCGCGAGCCGGCCATGCAATCTCACGCGAATCGATGCGGGAACCTTCAACCAGACCTTGCCGGTTTTCATCACCCCCGCGAGGTCGGACGAACCGATCCCGGTCGCAAAGCAGTTCGCCGCGCCATACGTGACCGAATGGCTATCCGCGCCGACGAGCAGGCGGCCCGGCGCGGCAAAACCCTTTTCGACGACGAGTTGATGGCCGATCCCCTCGCCGACATCGAATAAGGGTATGCCCTGTTCTTTCGCAAAGCGCCGGATGCCGGCCTGCAGCAATGCCGCTTTCGGACTCGGCGCAGGCGCGTAGTGATCCAGCGCGAAAAGCAGCCTGCGAGGCGCGTGCACACGTTCGCCGCCCATCGCGGCGAAGTAGTCCATCGCCATCGGAATCGAGCCGTCGGTGCCCAGCGCGTAATCGACCTCGCAGATCACGACGTCGCCCGCGCGCACGTCGCGGCCCGATTTCGCCGACAGAATCTTTTCCGACAGGGTTTTTCCCGACATAGCTCGATCTCGCCGATAAACTCAGCATCGACCCGACGGTCGACGCGACATGGGCACAGTATCGCAAAGACACCCATCGGGAACACGGAGTAATCGGCATCGCGACCCATGAAAAAAATTCCTGGTTCGGCGAGGCCTGCGGCCATGGCCGCGGCCTCGCCGCTTGCCAGAAAACCCCTCGGCAACCGATACTGTGCATCATTGCCGAACCGGCGCAAACGCCGGCCCCACACCCTGTATTCCGACCTCAGTGATTACACTCAAGCAGCTCGAAGCGGTCTACTGGGTGGCTCGCCTTGGAACGTTCGCGGCCGCCGCCGATCGCCTTCATACGACGCAATCGGCCATCTCGAAGCGCGTCAACGAACTCGAGGTTTTTTTCTCGACGCCGCTGTTCGACCGCAGCCACCGCACGCCGCGCCTGACGCCGAAAGGCCGCGATCTGCTCGACACGGCGGAAGAAATGCTGCAGTCGCGTGACCGCCTGCTCGAACGGATGGGCAAGCAGGTCGAAGAAGTGCGGCGTTTGCGCATCGGCATTACCGAGCTGATCGCGCTGACGTTCCTGCCGCGACTCGTGCGCGAGATGCGGCTCGCCTATCCGGCGGTTTCGTTCGAGCCTGAAATCGACGTCAGCACGAAACTGACGTCGCGGCTGCTGGCCGGCGAGATTGATTTCATCATCGCACCGACCGCGATCAGAACAGCGCGCTTCTCATCGATACCGCTGCGCAAACTGCATCTCGCGTGGATGGCGAGTCCGTCGCTCGTCGGCGAAGCACGCACGCTGTCACTCGATGAAATCGCCGCGTGGCCGATCCTGATGCAGGCGGGCACGTCGGGCGTCGATGCGATCTACGAGCGCTGGTTCGAATCTCACAACGTATCGATTCGCCGCGCGTTCGCGGGCAACAGCCTGATCTCGCTGTGTTCGCTGACGATCGCGGGCGTCGGCATCAGCTATCTGCCGTCGCTTTATTTCTCGGACTTCGTTCGGCAAGGCGAACTCGCGGTACTGCATTCGACGCCCGAGTTGCCGGCCGTGCGCTACTACGCGGTCTATCGCAATGACGGGCCGCTGCCGCTCTACTCGCATGTGGCGAGCCTCACGCGCGAATTCTGCGACTTTTCGAAGCCGGATTTTCATCCGCCGGTGAATAGCCGGAGCGCTTGAGGCTCCCAACGCAGGCCGCCTATTTTTAAAGTGCTACGATGAATCCCGTGACTCGCCGTATTCCCGCACAACGTGTGGAATCGTTGCGTCGTGCAGCCCGATACTCAAGCAAAGTCAAGCACAGAGGAGACACTCCATGAAATTCTCGAAGCTGCTGCTCATCAACGCGCTGGCTCTCTCGGCCCTCGGCTTTACCGCCGTTGCCGCTCATGCCGAAGACCTACTCGATAGCGTCAAACAGGCTGGCGTTCTGAAGATCGGTCTCGAAGGCACCTATCCGCCGTTCGACTCGCGCAACAAGGACGGCGAGCTCGAAGGCTTCGACGTCGACGTCGCCAAGGCCGTGGCAGCGAAGCTCGGCGTGAAGCCGGTGTTTATTCCGACCGAATGGAGCGGCATTATCGCGGCGCTGCAAAGCGGCAAGTTCGACGTCATCGTCAACCAGGTCACCATTACGCCGCAACGCAAACAGATTGTCGATTTCAGCCAGCCCTATACGTACTCGGCCGCGCAATTGATCCAGCGCGCCGACGACAAGCGCGAGTTCAAATCGCTCGACGAATTCAAGGGCGACAAGAAGATCGGCGTGACGCTCGGCACGAACTACGACCAGATGGCGCGAGCCGTGCCGGGCATCAACGTGCTGACTTATCCGGGCGCGCCCGAAAAGCTTCGCGATCTCGCCGCCAAACGTATCGACGCGACGATCGACGACCGGCTCATGCTGCCGTACATCATCAAGAACTCGCAGTTACCGCTGCGCACGGGCGCGGTGCTGAAAGGAGCCGATCAGGAGATGGGCATCCCTTTCCGCAAGGACAACCCGAAGTTCGCGAAAGCGCTCGACGATGCGCTAACGCAGATGAAGCAGGACAGTACGCTGAAAAAGATCTCGATGCACTGGTTCGGCACCGACGTGACCCAGCCTGTCGCGCAGTAATTTTCTGGATCTGAATCTGGTTCGGGTCACGCACCTGCGCCGATCTCTGCCTGACGATCGGCGCAGGTGCGCGGTTTGCTCACCGCTGTCCCGCTCCCACGGTGGCGGCAGCACATGCGATCAACGCTGCCAACGCCCCGACGAACGGCGCGCGACGATCAGACGCCAGCCATGCCGCATCCGCTGACCATGCAGACAGTCGGCAGCATGCGACTCGCAGCCTCCGGGCATCCGCGCACTGCCCGCGTTCACTTCGCACCCGCCGGCGCCTGGATCATCTTCCATCCGTTGCCGGCCGGATCGCGGAAACCGGCATCGACACTGCCGAAGCGATCCGTCGGTTCCTGAGTAAACTCGACGCCGCGTGCTTTCATCTGCTCGTAGCTCGCGCGGCAATCGGCGACGGAAAGAACGAGCGGCGGCATCGCCCCTTTCGCGACCATCGCACGCAGCGTTTGCGCGGTGGCTTCGTCGTGAATCGGCGGCCCCGGCATGAACAGGCCGAGCTGGAACGATGGCTGCTCCGGATACTGGACAGTGAGCCAGCGGTACGAACCGTTGCGCACGTCCGTGTGAACGCGGAATCCGAGCTTGTCCACGTAGAAAGCGAGCGCTTCGTCCTGATTGTCGACATACAGGCCGACCACATTGATACCCTGATTCATGACACCTCCCTGGTTGAGGGCTCGACTGTATCGTCGGCGTCGCGGCGACGCTTCTCCAAAACTGCGATCGTAAGGTCGGGACGTTGCGCGGCCTTCAGTACGCAGGCGGGCACACATTCGAGCTGCGACTGGCTGGCTCTCGCCTCGACGCGCATCTCGCCGGGACTGTGGCCCGTGATGTCGCGAAAGATACGACCGAAGGTGCCGAGGCTCTCCCAACCGGTGGCGAAGGCGATGTCGGTAATGCCGAGGTCAGTGTCGCGCAATAGCGTGATGGCCTGCTCGATACGCCGTGTCAACAGATAGCGATGCGGCGGAACGCCGAAAGCCCGCTTGAACGAGCGCGCGAAATGCGCTTCGGACACGCCGCTGACTTCGGCAAGCCGCCGCACCGGCCACGCCTCGTGCGAGGCGGCGTCCATGCGGTCTTTGGCGCGCAACAGCCGGCGCAGCAGCGCCGGGTCTTCGAGCGCGCCGGCGTTTGCCTGTGCCCCGATGGACGGCGGCAGATCGTGATGGTCTCGACGACGGGGCATGAGTTCGAACGGGCGACGCTGAGGGTAAGCGGTAAGTTTAGCTCGCCTCAGGCGGTCCGCTGCCCCCGGCATGTCGGGTTGGCCGGGAAACTGAACCTCGATTTCCGGTTCGTACCCCCTACCCCACGCTGCCTAGCAGCGCGGTAGCGGCAGGAACACGCGTGGCCTGCCGCGTCTCGTCCCTGCCAAAGGGCACGGACCTGGCAAGCCCCACGCATTTAAAGAATCAGATTGTCCGACCTTCAGCTTTACCGAAAAGCTCGTAATGCTGAAGTCCGGATGCGAAGTGGCCCTCGCTCACGGCGCGCGCCACATCCGGATACCTCGCGAGGTAAGCATCTTCGGCACTCGCGCGCTTGAACGCTTCCTCCGGAACATGCTGAATGGGCCGGTCAATCCAGAATCCGGACGACATCGGACACTGCTTCATGCCGAGGCCCGTGACGTCATCTGTCGAGAAATAGTGGAAAACCAGCGACTTCCGCGTACGCGACGGGTCAGCAATCGGACTGCCTCCGTGCAGCAGGTTCGCATGCCAGATCAGCACATCGCCCTTTTTCGCCGGAAACACCTGCTTCGTGAAACCGTGCTGTGCGACCTCGGCCTCGATGTACGCATGCCATTCCGGCATTTCATCGGGTACGAAGTGCCGCGTACCGTTGCTGAAGATCATCGGCTCGATCTTGTGGCTGCCTGGATAGTATTCCAGCTGTCCCGCGTCGACATGGGTATCTTCCAGCGCAACCCAGATGGCGATCAGATGGTTGGCGGTGACCGGCGTCATGTAAATCGAGTCGACGTGAGGCGGCTGCTGGCTTCCCTTCTCGAAGTACAGGCTATTGCAAAGCGCGGGCGGGTACTCGAGAAGTTGCCCGAGAATCAGCGCGAGCCGGTCGGAGAGAGCCAGCTCGCGGACGCCCTCCATGTCGAGATACAGATCGTTGATCTTCATCCGTCGCGTCGCGATTTCCTGCGGACTCAGCAGCCCCAGCAAACTGCGCTCCCCCGTATCGAGCAGATCGACGGTCACGTTCATCGGCCGCTCGAGCTTGCGCCGGGCAATCGAATCAACCACCTCGTCGATCTGCTCGGACGAGTAAAAACCAGGAAGGATGGCGACGCCGTTCTCGTCAAAATCTTTTTTCAAGAGAGAATTCACAGATCCACCTTTTCTATCAACAACGATCGAGCCCAATATTGCTATCGACGCTGGCCAGAGACAATGTAATCGCTAAGGATAACTGCACGGCTTTGCTCCGCATCCGCGAACGCAGCGAAATAGCATGCGCCCGCGACGCGATACGGTCAGATACCACCGGCAATCCCGGCAGCTTACCCCAAAACGGGCTTCATCTGGCCGTACTGCCCGTCCTGGAATGCAGCCTGCCACGTTCACGTTTTGCGCACTGGCCAGTGCCGCGTAATGCGATACGAAGCCCTAATCGCCTCAGGCCACCCTCTGCCCCTTGCCATAAGCAAGCCGGCCGTTCTTCGACAGCAGCACCGCAACCGGTCTCGTCATGTCGAATTCGGAGAAGATGATCGTCACGCTGACGGTAATCGGCACCGCCAGAAAAGCACCCGGCACACCCCACAGCGCCGACCACACCGCCATGCTCGCGAGGATCGCAAACGGACTCAGATTCAGCGAGTTGCCCGTCATATACGGGTCGAGGATGTTGCCGATCACGAAGTGAATCGCGGTTAGCGAAAGCAGCACGATCAGTATCGAGTTCAGATCGCCGAATTGCAGCACCGACATGAGCACCGGAAACACGATCGCGAGTACCGAGCCGATATACGGCACGTAGTTGAGCAGCGCGGTCAGCACAGCCCACAGCCCCGCGAATTCGAGACCGACACTGCGCATCGCGAACCAGCAGATCGCGCCGAGCAGCACGCCGAGAAACGTCTTCAGCGCGAGATAGGCGCCGATGCGCCGGTTGATGTCGGTGACGACGGCCCTGATCCGCGCCGCGTTGGCCGAATTCGCGGTCATGTTCGCGAGCTTTTCGCCGAACGTGCTGCGCTCGACCAGCAGAAAGCTCGCATACAGCACGATCACGAAGAGGTCGATGATGACCGACGACAGCGACGTCAGCATGCCGGTCACGACCGCCTGAATGTTCAACTGCGTGAGCATGTTCCGCCGCAGCGACTCCCAGGTCGGCTCGCTGTCGAGTTGCAGCAGCACCGAGATCTTGTGGATCATCACAAGGACCGAGTCCTGGTAGCGCGGCGCCAACGCGACGAGCGCATCGTAGTTCGCGACGAGCATGTCGACCACGAAGAAGATCGCCGCCGCGATCAGGAACATCGAGAGACCGTAGCGCAACTGCACCGGCAAGCGCGGGCCGATCACCGGAATGCGTTGCAGCAGACGCGTGAAATCGACGACCACGTAGACCGCGATCGCGCCGAACACGATGGGAACGAACACCGCGCGGCCGATATACAGCACCCAGCCCACAATCAGCAGCAGCACCACCACGCATACGGACGCCTGCAATCTGTCGGTCATCGGTCAGTGCTCCATTGATCCGCAAATGGTTCGCTTCGGGGTCCACGGTACGATCGGCTCGCATGGCTGTCGAACGGCGGACAGCATCGATCTTCGCATATAACGATGACGGTCACGGCACGGAGTACGCGATGCCGCAACGCCAGCGGCACGCGATACGCCGACGCGCGATCGTCATCGCCAATTCATCGGCGCGCCTCGGGCACAAAGGCGCGTTCGAGAGCAAGGAGCCCGGCGAACCACGTGGCGAATGACGTCGCAAATTACATAGCCATACGCGTAGCGAACGTGCACAGCCTCAGCGCGGCGAGCCCGGGCGACCGATGCCGCCCGGGCGCCGCGAGCCGATCCCCGTCGCGGAACGCGGCGCGACATTCGCGACCAGAATCATCGATGCGCCGGCGAGCCCGCTCGACACATGCTTCAACGCATGGCCCGCGATCATGTGATGCGTCAGCTCCCAGATCTGCCAATCGAGACTTTCGAAAATCTTCGCAATGCCATAGAAAACGATCACGAGCATCCATGCGAACGCGCCATCCACCTTGCGCGTGAGCGTCATGCCGACGATCAACATGAGCCCGCCGAACTGCAGAATCGCATAAGGCCACAGGCTGTTGAAGACGAGCCAGTAGCCGACGGTCGCGGGCGACACGACGACCATGATCAGCATCTGCGTCCAGCCCACGCGTTCGCCGGTGGCCGAGGTCCATAGCATCGCGAGGATGCCGGCGAACACGATCGTCATCGGCAGACGGTCCCACACGAGCGTCGCATCGGTCGGCGCCATGTGATAGTAGGCCGAACCCAATGCCGTCAGGAGTAGCCCGAACGCGGCGACGACCATGCCGGGGAATTGCGCCGGCTGATTCGACGCATGCCGCCTCACCCAGCCAAGACAGAGCATGCCGGCGAGCAGAATGACGAGATTCGACAATACGTCCGATGCGTTATGCAGCGAGCCGAGCGAACGTTGATCGGCGAAGTGGTGATAGGCGGCAGGCTGCGCGAGCGGCCATATCATCTGCAGCACCGTGCCCACCACGAATAGCATGACGCTGCCAAACAGCAAGCGGGAAATCTTCACGTTGCTCGACTCCGGAAGGGGCGAAACGCTCGATGGACGCTGACGCGAACACTGATGCGCAGTGGCTCGAACGCAGCCCGGGTTGCTCCCCGTTCGAATTCGTACGGCCTGCCCGTATCATCGGACAAACCGGTCTGCGCAACAAGACCGCCTGACCGGCACCGGTTGTTGCGCAGCCATAGTATTCTGCTCGTTCCGCGCAAGACGGCATGCGAAACAGACCAGCAGGCCTGCAAGACGCCAGCCGCGGCGAGCCGTGCCGACGCAATGTTTTCATGTGTAAAACCGGTCGGGTCGCGACGATCCAGAGGAATCCCTGAACGCCATGCAACCGCAGAAACACGATCCGTTCCGTTCGCGCTGCCTGCCTCGTCTCCGGCCGGGCGCCCTGCCCACGCTCCTGCTATGCGCGAGCCTGCTCGGCGGCTGTGCGTTGCCGCCGCTCGACAACCGCACGGAATCGAGTGCGTTGACGCCCACGCAAGCCGCCGCCACCGATCTGGGCCGCGCGGTTGCTCCCGAGCTGGCCGCGCATGCGGGCTTCGCGGGCATCTATCCGCTGGCGGATGCACACATGGCGTTCGCCGCCCGCATGGACCTGATCCGCTCGGCGCAGCGTACGCTCGACATCCAGTACTACATCTGGCGCGACGATCTGACCGGCACGCTGCTGCTCGAACAGATCCACGAGGCTGCGGACCGCGGCGTGCGCGTGCGGCTGCTGCTCGACGATCTCGGCATTCCCTCCGTGCTCGACCCCACGCTCGCGGCGCTCGACGCGCATCCGAACATCGAGGTACGGCTCTTCAATCCGTTCGTCGTACGCAGCCCGAAATTTCTCGGCTTCCTGACGGACTTTTCGCGCGCGAACCGGCGCATGCACAACAAGTCGCTGACGGCCGACAGCACCGCCACGATTCTCGGCGGCCGCAATATCGGCGACGAGTACTTCGATGCAACCGACGGCGTGGTCTTCGCGGACCTCGACGTGCTAGCCGTCGGGCCGGCCGCGGCCGACGTTTCCCGCGACTTCGACCGCTATTGGGCGAGCGCGTCGGCTTATCCGGTCGAGCGGATTCTGCCGCACGAGAGCGTCGACCAGTTGGCCGAACTCGAACGCAAGGCACACGCCATCGAGCAGCAACCCGCGGCGGCGGCCTACATGGACGCGCTGCGCGGCCCGCACGTCGTGCAGAAGATGCTCGACGACACGCTGCGATTCGACTGGGCGAAAACGCACATGATCAGCGACGACCCTGCGAAGGGTCTCAACAACGCGCCGCCCGAAGCCCTGATTCCCCATCAGATGCGTGAAGTGCTCGGCGAGCCCTCGCGGGAAATCGACCTCGTGTCGCCGTATTTCGTGCCGGCGCGTACCGGCACACAGTATCTGACCGACCTCGCCGCGAAAGGCGTCGAGGTGCGCGTGCTCACGAACGCGCTCGAAGCGACAGATGTGGCCGCCGTTCACTCGGGCTATATGAAGCGGCGCGTCGAATTGCTGAAGAACGGCGTCCACCTGTACGAATTGCGGCGCGTGCCGGGCACGCCCAGCAAGAAAGAACCGTCACCGGGGCCATTCGGCAGCTCGGGGTCGAGCCTGCATGCGAAGACTTTCGTGGTCGACTCGCAACGGGTTTTTGTCGGCTCGTTCAATTTCGACCCGCGCTCGGCTTACCTCAACACGGAACTCGGTCTCGTGATCGACAGCCCCGAACTGGCGGCTCAGGTGGACAAGACGTTTCTCGCGCTGCTGCCGAAAGTCGCGTACGTCGTGAAGCTCGACGAAAACGGCAAGCTCTACTGGATCGAACGCAACGGCGACACCGAAATCCGCCATGACGTCGAGCCGAATACGACCTGGTATGGCCGGCTCGGGGTGTGGATGCTATCGGTTCTGCCGATCGAATCGCTGCTATAGCAGCGGCGCAGAGACTCGCGGAAAGACTCAGCGAGATGCACGAGCGCGATGGATCATCATCAATATAGCCAGGCATTTCGCCAAATGCGTGGCCTCTGAATCATCACTGAGCCGCTACATCGCGAGAATCATGACGAACGCTTAGAAGCGCCGCACATCGGGATCACGCAATGGGTCAGGCGTGCGCGCCGTTTCGCGCAAGACGCCGTTGGTATCAAACGAGAAATTGAACAGCAGATGCGTAATGTTGTTTTCGGTGTAACGGTACGACCACACTTCGCGTTGCGAAAGGCGGAAGAACTGCGTTTGCACGGGCCGACCGAAATTGATCAGCACGTCGTCGCGCGTCCATTTGCCGATTTCCGCGCGATTGAATTCGCTGATCTGCAAGACCTGACGCACATGCACGATCTTGCCGGATGCGTCGATGTCGGCGGCCACGGTGGTCGAGCCCATCGGCTGTGTCGGCCACATGAGCCGGCGGCCGCCATTCGGCAACTCATAGACTTCGCGCGGTGGCCCCATCCGCGCAATGATCGCGGACTGATCCTGGCCCGCCTCGAATTGCTGCCATACACGTCAGCACTATATGACGCCATTTCACGGACGCGCGCGCGGTATGCGCGACAAAGTCGGGAACGTGGGCGAGGCGGCGGGTCAACATGGATTGCTCCCGTTACGTTCAATCGTGCAATGAGGGGGCGATGTACGTGAAAGTCGCGCGGCCTGATGGACATCGTGCAGGACCTCGCGACGGCCCTCGCCAACCGCGATGCTACGACGCAAGGCTAACAACGAACGACGCCATGAGCGTCAAACCCAACGCCCGCGCGCTCATGGCGGTTATGCAGTACGCGAGGCTTACTGCACGAGTTTGGCGCGCAAACGCGCGTGTTCTTCAGCCGATATCGAACCGGACGCCTTGAGCTTGTCGAGCTTTTCCAGTTCGTCGGCGACACTGAAGCCCACGACCTGGCGCAGGTCTTCGCGCACCTGTTTGGCACGCGCCTGATCGCGCTCGGCCATGCCGCGGTGTTGCGTGAGCAGATACGCGAAGATGCCGATATACGGCAGGATGATCAGGAAAATCACCCAGAGAACTTTGCCCCATCCCGAAACATCATGGCGGCGGAACAGGTCGCTCGACACCGTAATGAGCAGCCAGAACCACAGGATAAACATGAAGATGGAAAAAACGTCGGCCAGGAAATTCGGGAAGGTGAAACCATCGTTAAAGAAAAGCATCCTTGTTCTCCAGTCATTCCGGTTGAAATTGAAAGGCTTAATGTATTTCTAACTAGTGATTGTCTGCTATGGATCATGCATATAGTCGTGCATAGCAGCATTGAAATTTACCATGAGAGCATCTCGACTGAGCACGCGATTCGATACGTACTACATGAAAAGCGTGTATCAACCTGAGACAGCTCACATGAATTCACTGAATTCACAAATGCAGTATCCAGCGCATGCTCCATTTCGCCTCCTTGCATCGCTCAACGCCAATCGTTAATGCCGACCCTTTTTAATCTTTATAGTGTAGATCGGCACGATGACGCGAGGATTTTTTTGAGGAATTCGATTCATTTTGCATTAAAGTCCATTCTGTCATGAAGTCATGTTCGCCTCGTCTCACCGGTATGTATTCCGATCGGACGTTGCGTGGGAACGGCAAAGGTATCGCGAGAAATCAGTATCGGCGACGCATGCATTAGCCACTTACCCGATCCCGTGAACCCTCATCGGGTATTGACGGTTCTATTTTCTGCGTGGAAATGCGCGAACCGGTTTCTCAAGATTTCAAGAAAATCTGAACGGATTTGCGTCACATTTGATACCGGGTTTTCACATCATCTGCCATTTTTCGAACCCGGTATCTGTTTGATGCAGCGCAATAATCTTCGGAGCGGGATAGCTCGCCGCAAGAATGCCGGCGCACTCATGCCATTGCCGTATTTGCCATCTGGCATTGCATAGCTGGCGACAAAAATTCCACACGAATTTTGCAATCTCAAATTGGCAATTTCCTTGGCATTTCTAGCTATACCGATAGTCACCAGTCAATAGCATTTTGATTTGCATGCCCGATTGAGGAACCGAATACAAGGAAGTGCTTAATGCATTGTCATTGCAGAACGGCCACTGGTAAGCGCAGCAATTCGAACCGTCGGGTTGTTCGTCGGCTATCTTCATGCTCATCGGTCGTTTCCCGAAGGTTAACATCCTGAGCAGGTTTTTACTGGGTCAATACAAGAACGTCGCCCCAGAACGCCGTAACCAGGAGAGAAAGGCCGACTGAAATTTAATCGTTGAGGCGACAACTGGCTTGAAAATTTCCGAGGTCGTCGTTGGTAGATCGCAACAGTTATATGGTCGACCTGCTGTGTGTTCGTTTGCTCAAGGTGCAACCCGTCATCTTGCTTCATCCAAAAATATCGCAACCCCAGGTTAACCACTGTTGCAAGGGCAATGTAAAAAATTCAGAATGTCTCGGCAGATTGTGGTGCAACCGAGTTGCACTTAAGGCGCGGTAATTTTGTCCCCGCGATACCGAACCGGACATCGAACCACTATCCGCACGCAAGCGAATAAAAAAAGCACATCAATTGACCTTGTCTATTTAAAAAAAATAGGGTAATGAATAATGAACCGTCGATACCGCAATCGCGCCAAGCAAGCGCCGCAATTACCAGAATTTAATTTCCGTAAGCTTGCCGTTCTAGGTTCTCTGTCGCTTACGATTTTCTTGTCTGCATGCGGTGGCGACGCTCCCAGCAGCGAGCAGCCGACAGCGCAAAATCCCACACCGCCCACAACGAGCGGCAATACCCCGCCGCCAATAGCCCTCACGGCTGACGTACCCTTCAACGACAAGACTACATACTCGATTATGTCCAACGGGAATGTCGCCAGTACAGATGCGAATGAAGGTGCGGCAGTGACTCATCGACAAATCACCATCAATGGCAAGACGCTGACTTATACGGCGACGACTGGCCATTTGATTGCCTACTCATCAGGCACATCACAGCCTGAAGCGACGATTTTTTATGTCGCTTATACACTCGACGGTCAACAACCCAGCACACGACCCGTCACTTTCTTCTTCAATGGCGGCCCCGGTTCGCCCGCTTCGTATCTGCTGATGGGCTCGTTTGGTCCCAAGCATGTCGAGACGACGCAGGCCGGTACCAGTGCCGTGCCGACTACGCCCGCACCATATCAATTGATGGACAATATGGACACGCTGCTGGATCGCTCCGATCTCGTGTTCGTCGATCCGGTTGGTACCGGATATTCGTCGGCAGTCGCACCACATCTAAATAGCGATTTCTGGAGTGTCGATACCGATGTAAACGTGAACTCGGATTTCATTTCACGTTATTTGGCGGTGAATGGCCGTGCCGATTCGCCGACCTTCCTGTTTGGCGAATCCTATGGTGGTCCGAGAACTTCGATGATGAGCTATGCGTTGCAGGCTCGCCTCGGTATTCAGTTATCCGGACTTATCCTGCAATCGCCGGCACTGGCTTACTACGGTCCATCTCAGCAGCCAGGCATGTCGACCAATGTGCCCGACTTTGCGTTTGCCACGGATGCCATGACGGCCTGGTACTACAAGAAACAATCGGCGGATATGCTCGCCAAGTCGGTAACCGAGGTGGGCAAGGAAGTAGAGGCGTTTATCAATGGGCCTTATCTTGGCATCAAGACTCAAGCTAATTGGAGTGTGATTCGGCCGACTTATCTCGAACTGACGGGGCTCGATCCGACGGTCTATACCGACGATGCTGCGGGATGGCAGCAAGCCGTGAATACGATCGGCAGCAATAGCGCAACGAGTTGCAAGTACATCAATGGCGCCTGGCATTTCTGCGACTATGCGAGCAAATTGGAGGTCGCGTTATTTCCGACTATCACGCTTGGAATTTACGACACGCGCCAATCTCTCGACGCAGAGGTCAAGACGATTGTAGATAGTTATCTGAGCTACGATCCGTCGTTCGTGAATCTGGACCCTGCGTATAAATCCACCCACGATGCCTATGTCCGGTCTGATCTGAAATACAACACGCCGTCGATCTATGCCTATCTGGGCACGCCGGTGGACGCAGCCGGAAATCCGATCAATAACGTCTGGAATCTGACGCACGTATCTCCCGACAATGTATCGCACCCAACGCCAGATGCGACTTTGGATCTCAAGGCGGAGATGTTTATCAATCCGGCGATGCAGGTGTTCGCGACCCAAGGTTATTACGACCATTCGACGTATTTCGCGAAGCTCGATTACGATCTTGCCTCGATGAAATTGCCAGCTAGTCTGCAAGGCAATGTTACGGTGCTCAATACCGAAGCCGGCCATATGGCGTATGCGGATGACAAGGCACGCGCCCTCATTCGTCAGAACGTCGATGCGTTCTACGATAAGGTAATGTCCCCGCCCATGGTCCAGATGCGTATGTCGCAGCGTTCAGTATTCAAGGCGATGCATTGAGTCGCTCAGGTAGGCGCGAGATGCAACCTGAAGATGCACTGCAAGTCGCCAATCGGCGGACCTAGTCCTGCTGTGTTAAGAAATCGTAAGCAGTGATTCCTCCCCATTTGGCGACCCTAGGTGAGGAGGGGCATGCTTGTGTCCGCAACCACAATTTGCGGACGCAAACATGACCTCAGACAATATGAATCTCTCCCTTTCAAAGGTAAAGCATTGCTCCATGGATGTCGCCAAGCCGGCGAAAAGCAAACAGTTTGCAGCCGAATTTGCAAAGCGGCGCACGGTGATCATCCGTCGACTGGACGGGCAGTTCCGGCAACGAAAACGATCCGACACGGAAACACCCGCTATGGTCCCTTTGCCGCACGCAGCTTTCCAGGACTATGCCCATAGTATCTTTTGAAGGCCAGCGCGTAAGCGCCCTCGGTTGCGTAGCCAATCGCAAGTGCAATGTCGATCACGCGCATCCCTTGCGCATGCAGCTCCAGCGCCCTCGCCATGCGCACCTGGTGCCTCCATTGATGGAAACTGAGGCCCGTACTCGCTGTGAAGGCGCGCTGAACCGTCTTGGCACTTGTACCCGCTTCGTCCGCCCACGCCTGCAGCGACCTGCTGTCGCCTGGATTGCTCTCGAGCAAGCTGCAGATCCAGGAAATCCTGCTGTCTTTGGGAATGCAAATGTTGACTGGCACGGTCGAAGCTAGACCTAGCTCATCGGCGATCACCAGTGCCTTCCTGTGACGCTGCACAAAACTCACATTCCGCTTGTCCCAGCCACCTGACTCGAGTATGAGTTCGCGCAATAGCGGGCTTACGGTGATCACACGTAAAGTCGGAAGACTATAGAGAACTCGACTGACGTAAAGGCTGTGGTACCTGAAGCTTCGCTCGATGAATACTGAGTGAGGCAGGTCTGGCGGTATCCAGCTGGCCCGATCCGGCGCCAGTCGAACTATTGCATCGGGCGTTTCTAACAGTGCAGTGCCCCGCTCGACGTAAATCAACTGTCCTTCGCTATGTTGATGTGCGTATCGTTCTGCTGCCTCCCCTTCCCGAACGAGCGACCTTACAGCGAAGGAGTTCCCCAGCGCAAGCACGTCCAATACCGGATCGTTCCACATTTCGGAGTTTGCCTTTCCGCGACTCATACCTATGATTTCTCTTCATGTCCGAATGAACAGCTCAATCATCCTTCACGGACCACCCGCCAGTTCTGGCCCGGCCTTCATTATTTGTCCTTTTTCGAGCGTTTTCGTGACCGGAATCGAGAAGTGCGCACATCCGAACCTGGATAAGCTGCTTTGGTCGCGCATCGCGCAAACGGAACAGGCCCAACTAGAAATGCACCACGCTGATAACGCGCGGACTGGCAGCAACCCGATTCTTCCTGCGGCTAAGCAGGCTTTTAGAGACTGGGTACGTGTCGACGGAAGTTCGTGGATGTACGTACTAAAGGCAACGCTAGCCGGTCTCATTGCACTTCTAATTTCAATGCGATTGGATCTCCCTTCTCCACGATCAGCGATGACCACAGTCTTCGTCGTGATGCAACCCGAAAGCGGCATGGTCTTCTCGAAAAGCTTGTATCGGCTTGGAGGCACAATCATTGGTGCCGTCGCAACGATGCTTCTCGTCGCTGCGTTTGCCCAAACACCCATTCTGTTTCTGATTGCTACCGCAGGATGGATATGCATATGTACATTCGGCGCCGCACACAACAGAAATTTTAGAACATATGGGTTCGTCTTAGCTGGCTATACGGCGACCTCTGTGGGTGTCCCAGCGATGGCAGATTTTTCTGGTTCATTTATTGGTGCCACCACCAGACTGGCAGAAGTGTCGATAGGAGTTATCTGCGCTGGAACCGTCAGCGCGCTAATTTTTCCGCAGCACGTAAAATCGCGCCTGCTTACTGCGATCCAACGATATTTCATTATATTCCTTACGTTCTCCAGGAAGGCAATGAGTGGTAACCTCACCCGCGACGAGTTGACAATCGCACATGCTCAATTCGTCGCCAATATAATGGAGCTGGAAGGTGCACGCGGTATGGCAGTCCTCGAAGACCCCGAGATCCGAATCCGCGCCGGGCGTTTAGCACAATTGAACGAGGAATTCACTCGATTGCTAACTCGGCAGCATACACTTTACCGGCAGATTGACCGTTGCCTCAAGGCGGGAGGCGTCAATGCTCCGGCAGTTCGCGAGCTGATGGATCGGGTCGCCGACGCACTGCCGACCAGTTTAGGTGATCTGTTCGCCGAAAGGGATGTCGATCAAGCGGCGAATTCTCTCTTGCTGCTCCGCAGCGAGCTTGACGCACGGGTGCAAAAGTCCCGCCTCCTTCCCCTTGGTCCGGTCAACACCGTCATGGAGCTCGAAACCACCGTCGAACTGGTCATAAGGTTTGTCGATGACCTGATATCATTCCTCACGATGTATGTATCGATAACTCCGCCGTCCGCGAAGCCAGAAAAGCAATCCGAAGTGCCTTTCACCCCGCGAACGAATCCGGTCGTCGCTGGCATTGCAGCGCTGCGGGCGGCTATCGTCATCGCTGGACTAGCGTGGTTCTGGTACGAAACGGCTTGGCCAAGCGGAGGCATGGCAGTCCTGAATGGCGCAGCAATTAGCGCTCTGGCCGCCCTTTCCGCAAGACCAACCCAGCTGTCCGTTCAGATGACGATCGGAACAGCCGCTTCAGCGATTGCCGGATATGTCTTTGTTTTTTCCATACTTCCCAACATCGACGGCTTTCCACTGCTGGCGCTCGCTCTGTGTCCATTCCTCGCAGTCGGCGCATTTCTCACCTCAAGACCGCAGACGTCTGGCATCGGGATAGGCTTCTGCATTTATTTCTGCTTTCTCGCTGGCCCTGAAAATGACATGCATTTCAGTCCTGCGAGTTACATCAACGACTCCATCGCAACGGTCTTTTCGCTCCTCATGACAACTTTGCTGTTCGTTACGTTCTTTCCGCCGGGAGCGAACTGGCACTTCAAGCTGCTGCTTCGCGATCTGAAACGGCAAGCAGTCAATGCATGTTTGCGACCTCAGTCCAACATCGCCGGCTCCTTCGAAAGCACAACCCGTGACCTTCTCTGGCAAATCATGAATGTCGCCGATGCTGGGACCGATGTGCGTCGACGCGTTGCGTTTGACTGGTTTTTCTTCACTCTTGAGGTAGGCCGCACCTCCACTGATATTCACGAACTGGTTCAGGCTTTAGAGGGCCCACGTGAGCATCACCTGTCGCAACGCGCTCATGCCGAGATCTCTTCGATGTTTGAAGCAGTAGCACAGGCGATATCAAATAGTAGCGACCAAACTTATAAAAGATCACTAAGCACCACGTCGCGCGCAATTTCAGCGATAACTGATGAGCTTGATAAGACGTCCCCTTACGAACCTCCATCCCACTTGACACAGAAGATTCTGATCCAGCTACATTATCTGCGGAGTGCTTTAATGGATGAAACCTGTCCTCTCAATACTGCCCAACAGGGTGAATAGACGTGAGGTTAATCCGGTTTTTTGTGGCCCACCTTATCTACTTCACTGGACAAAGTTTCTCATCCTCCTGGCTGCTGTAGTGGTCTAATGAAACCAGACACTGATTTAGGCGAGAATGCTCGCCATGGAGAGGTGTCTGATGCCGAAGCAACGTCGTTCGTTTTCCCCCGAGTTCAAACAGCAAGCCGCCGGTCTGGTGCTCGATCAGGGCTATAACTTTTCTGAGGCGAGCCGTTCGGTTGGCGTTGGTGAATCAGTCCTGCGCCGTTGGGTTTTGCAGCTTCAGATGGAGCGTCAGGGCGTCACGCCCCAGGGCAAGGCAATCACGCCGGATCAGCAACGTATTCAGGAACTCGAGGCGCGAATCGAACGCCTCGAGCGTGAGAAGGCCATTTTAAAAAAGGCTACCGCGCTCTTGATGTCGGAAGGCATCGAACGTACGAAGTAATTGATCGAATCTGCGGAAGCGAATCGGTTGAGTTGATCTGCACGGTATTCGACGTTTCACGGTCCTGCCTGTATGCGCACCGGGAGCGGGCCACACGAGTTGATGCCGAGCGCATGGCGTTGCGCAGCCGAGTTCACGAGTTGTTTGTCGAGAGCCGAAGCTCAGCCGGCAGCCGCAGCATCATGGGCATGATGCGCGAGGAAGGCACGACGATTGGCCGCTTCAAGGTCAGTCGCTTGATGGAAGAGCTGGGGTTGATTTGCAAGCAGCCCGGCAGCCATGCATACAAGCAGGCGACCGTTGAGCGGATCGATATCCCGAACCATCTCAACCGTCAGTTTGAGGTGGATGGACCGAATCAGGTCTGGTGCGGCGACATCACGTATGTCTGGGCGCAAGGCCGTTGGCATTATCTGGCGGTAGGGCTCGACCTGTTCACACGCCGGGTTGTTGGTTGGGCCTTCTCGACACGCCCGGACGCCGATCTGGTTGTGCGGGCGTTGGAGATGGCCTACGAGCAGCGAGGCCGATCGCAAGGGTTGCTGTTTCACTCGGACCAGGGCGGCCAATACGCAAGCCGCAAGTTCCGTCAGCGTCTGTGGCGCTACCGAATCAAACAGAGCATGAGTCGTCGTGGAAATTGTTGGGACAATTCCCCGATGGAGCGACTGTTTCGCAGCTTCAAGACAGAATGGCTGCCGTCAGTAGGTTACATGTCGGCACAGGAAGCACACCGGGACGAACAAACGTCAGGATTCCGACGAGAAGAGCGCACTTTGTTTCGAACGCTCCCTGGTAGTCGCGGATCGCGCGTACAAGCGCACCGACCTCCCTAGGTTCTTTGATCGATGCATAGTGTTGCTTGGGCGCCGGCTTGAGCGCCTCACGAAGGTCCGTCGTAGGGTCACGGTCTGCCCGTCCGGTCACAACTGCATACCGGAAAATCTGTCCGCACTTCTGCAACGACCGATGTGCCGTGTCGACGGCGCCGCGTTTCTCGATTTTCCTCAATGCAGTCAGCAGTTCGACCGCGGTAATTTCGTTGATCGGGCGTTTTGCGAGGGAGGGAAACATGTCCCGCTCCAGCCGATGCATGATCAACCTCGCGTATTCCGCTTCCCACTTCCCTTTCGTCAACTGGAACCACTCGCGCGCCACGACTTCAAAGCTGTTCGTCGCCTGGTCTTTGTCCGCCCTCTTCTGCGCCTTCCTGGCTTCGCCCGGGTCGTATCCTGCGGCGAGTTTCTTTCGTGCCTCTTCGCACCTGTCACGCGCATCTTTCAGGGAAACGTCCGGATAGGTGCCAAGCGAAATGAGCTTCTCCTTACCTCCGAAGCGATACTTCAATCGCCACCACCGTGACCCGTTCGGATTTAGGAGCAAAAAAAGTCCCCCACCATCAGACAGCTTCTTAGGGCGAACACCTGCCTTTGCACTACGGATTGCGGTATCGGAAAGAGACATGGGGGTAACTCCTGTTTCGCGCTTAGAGTTACCCCCAAAGTTACCCCCAAAAAATGGGAGAAGTCAATGGATCGAGGTGGCAACCCAAGGAACAGGGCATGGGCCGAAAGGCCCACCCAGCAAGGGTTTCGGCGGCTCCAACGGAACACACCGGAGCTTGATGGAATAGCGAATGGTGGGCCGGGTCGAATTCGAACCGACAACGTTAGAAGGCGATTATCAACCTAAGGTGCCGCGTGAGTAATACCGCATGCCCGACGCATCTTCTAAATTGCCCGTGAACTCGCGATCGATCAATTCATCGAGCAGACCGGACTTTCCCGGGGCGATAATCCCAGTGCTGACATCGTCCAAACGAATCCATTGCTTTTGCGCATACGTACGTATATTTCCGATATGAATTAAAAAATCTTTCTTTAATTTTCAATTTCTTAAGCATGATATTCGAGTCCTCTCCCAGGGGCGTCGAGCCGTTTCTCAAATGTATTAGGGATCCCCGATTTAAAGATCAATATAACTGGCGGCGATCTTGTGCTACCCCTGTTCGGCAGAGACGTTGCGTGGCCCCGCCGAAAACACACGCACGCTTCTACGCGATCAGAGTCAAACCATGTCCAGCAGGCCGCAGGTGAACAGCATCATTGACTGCAGGGTCGTTTGCTACCCATCCGTCAAGCATGTCCGCCCATGCCTGAAGCATCGTCCTCCTCTGCTCGGCATATTCGGCCTTGTTATACACGGCCCGTACACCGCGCTGCTCGTGGGCCAGACATTTCTCAATCCAGTCGCTGTTGAACCCAGCTTCGTGCAGATGTGTGCTGGCCGTTCTTCGCAGATCGTGTACTGTGAAAGACTCGAAGTCTTCAGCATCGCCGTTGCGAATGAGCTTGACCGTGCTGTCGATCACGCGATTGAGGGTGGCTGCACTTATAGGCAATTCCGTCTCGTACCGACCGGGGTGAAGATACGAACTCGCACCGAAGCACGTCTTGAAGGCAACGAGGATATCCAGAGCCTGCTGGCTCAGATAGACATTGTGCGGCCGGCCAGCTTTCATCCTGTCTTTCGGAATGGTCCACGTCGCGGTATTGAAGTCCACCTCCTCCCACCTTGCCAGGATAAACTCCGACTTGCGCACCATGGTCAATAGCATGAACCTGACCGCCAGACGCAGTGTGGGCAGCGTGGGCGTCCGCTCCAGCGCCTTGAAAAATATGTGGATCTCCGCAGGCGTCAGTGCCCGGTCGCGCGACTTGAAAGTGGCGATAGCCGAGGGACGGATGTCCGCTGCCGGATTGGCCACTTTTAGCCCCCTCGCCTGCACGAAACGGTAGACTTGCAGCACGATATCTCGTGCCTGAACGGCGGGAGCGGCCGCGCCTCGCTCCTTGATCTTCTCGCATCTCGCCATGAGTCGCGAGGGGGTAATTTCTTCGAGCTTCAGCCGCCCAAATTCCGCCGCGAGATTCCGATCGTAGACGGACTTCCTCATTGCACGGGTCGACTCCGCCAGCGTGGCTTCCAAGAAGTACTTCTCGGCCCACTTCCCGAACGTCAGCGCCTCGGCCGCTTCCACCCGCTTGTCGACCTTGGCTCTCGACGGACTGATACCCTGTTCAACTTCCCGACGGGCCCGTTCGAGCAGAAGCCTCGCTTCCGCAAGACTCAGTGACATACCGAAGTTCAGCTCCTCCGGATCACGCGCCCCGCGGGCAGGTAACCGCAGATCATAGCGACCGATGACGAGCGTCTCTCGACGCCCATTGAGGCGATAGTCGAAACGGAAACTAACCACTCCGGACGACGTAACAGCCACATACAGGCCGCGTTGGTCGGTCACCTTGTAGATACTGCCGGTCGGCTTGAGCGCCCGCAATTCGAGGTCGGTAAGCATGCGATACTCCGTGAACTGATACCGTCGCTTGATACCGTCACGCCCGGTGACGGTATCAAGTTGGGTCGTCTGCAGAGAAAGATGCTATACCGTCGCCGGTACCGTTGATCACACGTTGCTGTCGCCGGACACTAGCGGATCAAATAAGACGATAAACCTTTGATTCCGTAGGGGAAATCGAGGAACTAATGGACCTCTGCAGACCACTGCAGAGGATCCTAAATCACTCCCACTCCAAAATATTCCAGTAACGTCCATTAGACGCCTACGCTCGGAGTATCAACGGCGTTAACGAGACGGCACGCCGCATTCACGATTCGCCGGAAACTCGATAATCTCCTCGGAGCGCACAGTTGAGGTTCGTGCGGATAAGGTCAAGCGCGACTGACTTTGCCGTCGATATGAGACGTAGCTTCACGAGTCTCGCGTCCGCCGTCGAGCTTGCACGTCGACGATACACTGCCGTCCGTGAGTGAAAAACCCGTCTGCGACGTCATTCTCGCGAATGATGATAGAAGTTCCGCGACACGCGCCTGATCGGCCGTCCCTGATCGGCCCACTTGTGCCATCCACAAGCAATTGCCGACCGACCGCTTCCACTAGGGCATGAGACACTCGCCGGCGAGACCTTGTTGGCTGCACACTCCCTACAATTCTGTTTGGCGTGGTAGTGAGATTGACCCGCTTCGACGGACGGATTTGCGGTTTCGATCGATGTGTGGTTGGCCTCCATTGATCGATGAGTCGCAGGTTGTCCACAGGCGGGCGGCGGGTCGCCTGTCACGACCATGACGCCGCCCGACGATGGGCAACCTGCATGTCGGAGCACCCAGTTTTTTTATGTGCGACTCTTCGAATTCGAGCGGCGAATAGTAGCCGATGCTGCTATGTAAGCGACGCACGTTGTACCAGCCCTTGAGGAACCAGAAGAGACGACGTCGAGCCTGTTAATGGGTCGGAAAGTGTTCTCGCGACAGCAACTCCGCTTCGAGCGTGCCGAAGAATGATTCGCACATGGCGTTGTCGTAGGCGTCACCGGCCGTGCCTATCGACGGTTGCTCGCTCACCCTCTTTGGCCGGTCCTGACCAGCATGCCGGGAGTCGGCGTCGGACCGCCGCCAGACTTCTCACCGAGGTCGCACACAAAGCATTTGCTTCGGCAGGTCACCTGGCGCTCAGGCTCATCCATCCGTGGCGAGCATCCGTCCAGGCGCGGCAACAAGGTGCTCAAACGCGCCTTGTTTCTATCTGCCTTCGCGGCCTTGAGAGACCCCGTCTCACGGGCTTACTACGCACGCAAGGTCCAGCAGGGAAAGCGACATAACCAGGCCCTCATCGCACTGGCACGGCGACGCTGCGACGTCCTGTTCGCCATGCTGCGCGACGGCTCCATTTACCAACCCAAGTCAGCCTCTAACGCTTGACGAAGGACATAGGGGCACCCCCCAGCGGGGTTTGCGCCGCTCGCTCCTCGTGGCCGGCACTTCAATGCGCGCCTGGCGCGCAATGATCTCGGGCAGCGGTAAGGGTTGTGCTTTCGGCACAATCGGCAATGGCTGCAAGCCCGTTTTGTTGGTCAGCCATCGCGTCCACGCACCAGCGCGCACGGGCAAATATACGCGCCCGCCAGATACCATGTGCCGTTCGTCCACGACGCGACGGCGCCCTCGTTCGACGCGTTCGGCGACACGCCGGCCTGGCCGTTGAACGCATAGAGGAAGGTTGCGCCGAAACCCATGATGCGCGGCGTGGTCCACGTTGCCGCGTTGCTTGTGCGCACGAGCACCTGACTCGAACCCGGGCCGAGGTCGGCGTTGTAGCCGACACCCTTCGGCGTTTGCACCGCACCGCCCGCGAGCCACGTGACGACCGAATTCGTCGTCACTTCACCGAACGGGTCGACGAAGGGCGGCAGATTCGCGGTCGGCTGCAGGCCGAGGCGCACCGCGCCCCAGCTTGCCGAATTGAGGCCGACCCACGCGGCGCGGTCGAACAGCGTATTGCTGGTGCCGAACGTGCCGTTGTTCGCCATGAAGCCGCTTTCAAGATTGAATTCCGCCTTCAGGCCGCCACCGAGGTCTTCCCGGCCGAACAAGCCGAATTGCGACGTGTGAACGCCGCCGCTCTGCGTCTGCCAGCACGAATTGCCGCTCACACTCTGGAAATTGAGGCCCATGTCGACGGCGCCATAGAGCGAAATGCCGGTCTGCTGGATAGCGGATGGCATCGACGGCCACTCGGACAGCACTCGCTGAAAATACGAGTCGGCCCAGGCCGTGTGAGAAAACAGCACCGCTGCCGCGGCACAAACGGTCTTCTTATATTTCATGTGACTCCTCGTTGTCGGCATCGTTATGGGTAGAGTCTTGCCGCCGATCCGGCGCCGCACCAGTCAGCGATAGCACATTGCGAATGTCGGACTACAGGGAGTATTGCTCGACAAAAATGGCCCGGCAGGCGACACCGACCGGCAACGCCTGATCGTTGAAGTCATGGCCGGATTTGTCGATCGTGCAACCGCCGTGGCCCCTCGCGCCCATTGCCGGGCGCGACGTTGCAACCGGGCACCGCCCTGGGCGTTCACGAACAGCCCTCGTCGTTCATCATGCGCCAGCGGCAACGGCACGATATTACCCGAGTCGATGACCGTGACGACGGCCGTGCGGGTGCGCTCGATTGCACACTCGGGCCGCCGTTGCCGGGGCAAGCACCGATTCGTCTATCGAATGTTTCGAATTGCTTATTTTCTGCTCGATCGTGCGGTGCACGCGACCAGTCGGAACGAGTGGCGTCGGATGTGCTCTGCTATCTTCTGCCCACCATGCGCACCTGCACCTTGCCCGTTCTACAGTCGGGACACAGGCCGAATAGTACGAGGTGCCGTCCCGATACGTCGAAGTCGAGTTGATCCGCGACCACCTGTTGACGCGCGTCGATCTCTTCGTCGAAGAACTCGCGGATACCGCCGCATTCGGTACACACGATGTGATCGTGCGGCTTGCCGTCATTGAACTCGTAAACCAGGCAGCCTTCGCCGAGTGCAACGCTGCTCAACAACCCGCTGTCCACGAGCAGACCTAGTGCGCGATAAAGCGTCCCCAGGCTCATATTCGGCGTATCGCCATTCAGGCGCTTGTAGACCTGATCCGCGCTGAAATGCTCATGGGCGTGCTGATGAAAAAACTCCAGCACGAGGACACGCGGAAGCGTGGGCCGCAAGCCGGCCTGCTCGAGAATTCGATGAATGTTCATGGACATGATGGCAACGCGACGCAGGCGATCGCGCCGTTGGAGAGGACTGTCGTCGCCGGTCGATGCGAAGAAAGGGGCGGGACGGTTATCGCCCGGCTCTCGCAGGACGAATGGCAAGAGGAGAGACTATGAGAGCTGCATCCTTAGGAGAACCTTAAGGTCGTTGTTGAGTTGCGGCGAATTTCGTTTTTATGCCATGGCTTCGCGCCAGGTATTGCCATGAGAAATTCATTGGCTGCATGCGACGTGAAGAAGTTTTCGCTCCCGCCTGCAATGTGATGCGCGATCGCCAGATCGACCGGCCTATACCCGCTTTTGTTGACAGTTGTTCATGATGTTCGCGAGTTATCGCAATTCATGAAGCGGCAGCATTGCCGCGCTTGAGATGGAGTGCTGCAATATTCGCGATAATTTTAGGTATTCATTTTCCTGTCATACGCGATTCGACGACGAATTCGCGCGCCGGTTTGGAAACGCTCCGTTGCTATGGTTTGCCACGCAGTACCCCGAATTGCGTGAACATTTGCAGATCACGACAGCAAAGCCCGAAGTCTTAAATGACAATGCCCCCAGACACAAGACCAACCAACGCGCCAACAGCACCACACACCGCGACGGCAAAGATAACCCACTCAGCCTTGGAAAACACACGCTGGCCACGCTCGCGTTTCGCCAGCACGTAAAGCACCGAACCCGGCGCATAGAGCAACGCCGACAGCATCAGAAATTTGGCGCCCCCCGCGAACAGCAGAAAGGCCGTATACAACGTCGCGAACGCCGCAATGAAATATTCCCTGCGTAACACGCGGCTCAAAGCACGGTCGCCACGTTGCTCGCTATGCTCGCGATCGTGACGCGCAGCCTTGATGCCATACGCGGCCACGAGAAAATACGGAATCAGCGCCATCGAACTCGTGAGATTGAGCATCAACGCGAATGCATCGGTCGACCAGTATGTGCTGATCACGAACATCTGCACGACACTGCTGGTCAGCCAGATAGCGGCGACCGGCAGCTTGCGCTCGTTCTGCCGCGAGAAGATGCGCGGCATCGTCTCCATGCGCGCGGCGGCAAACAGCACCTCGGCACAGATCAGCGACCATGCGAGGTAAGCGCCGAGAATCGAAACGATCAGCCCCACACTGACAAACACCACACCGAATGGACCGAGCAGCGCACCGAGCACCGCGGCCATCGAGGGCTGGCGCATCAGCGCGATGTCGGCGCGCGGCAATGTCGCGTAGGGCAGCAGCGTCACGAGAACCAGCAGGCACAATACCGCCGCGAAGCCCGAGACCGTGGCGGTGCCGACGTCGGCGCGCTTTCTCGCATAGCGCGAGTACACGCTCGCGCCCTCTATGCCGACAAAGACGAACACGGTAACGAGCATCGTGGCCCGCACCTGCGAGAAGAGTCCCGCTCCCAACTCGCCATGACCTTCCCAGAGATTCGCGCGGAACATATCGGCGCGGCACAAGACGATCAGAATGCCGATGAACAGCACGATCGGAATCACCTTCGCAACGGTGACGATCGTATTGATCATCGTCGCCTGCTGCACGCCGCGCAGCATCACGAGGTGAAACAGCCATATGCCCAGCGACGACACGATGATCGCAATCGCCGTATTGCCGTTGCCGAATGCGGGAACGAATGCACCGAGTGTCGACTTGATCAACACCCAGTAGGACACATTGCCGAAGCATCCCGCCATCCAGTAGCCGAATGCGGACAGAAAGCCCGCGTAGTCGCCGAAGCCCGCCCTTGCGTACGCGAACACGCCGGCATCGAGTTCTGGACGCCGCTCGGCCAGCGCCTGAAAAACGCGCGCCAGTGCATACATGCCGATGCCCGCCACGCACCACGCGATGATCGCGCCAGCCGGCCCGGTCGCCCGCGCAAAGTTGCGCGGCAGCGAGAAAATCCCCGCCCCCACCATGGAGCCGACGACCATCGCGGTCAATGCGGGCAACGACAGTTTCGTCTCAACCTGGGTTGTCATCGTCCACCATTCGGAGAAGCCGATTTCTTCCGGAAAAGGACTGACGTGGAATCAGCACGCACACGGTATATGCTTCTCGTTGTGCAATGCATCCATGTCACCCACTCCGCATGCGATGCAAACCATTCTCCCAATCAGGCAACCTGTGTCCTAGTCGGGAATGTCCTCGTCGTAGTGGTTAAAAGTTCGCTTCAAAGAGGCTTCGACATGCAGGTTTCGCCGAGCGAACCTGAGTAGCCCAAACCATCATCGCAGCCATAATAAATTATCTTTACCGATATGGCATCACTCAACTTTTAGTGAATTGTTCTTTCATGCGCAGCGAGTGGTCCATTTCATTACGTCAGGTATGCATGAATTTGACAACTAATTCATATTTACCATGCTCAATAACGATTAATTCCTCAATCTTTGGAGACACACCGGTTGCATGCATCGAACAGAGTGTTAAAGTGGCCCCTGCGTGCCACGTACATGTCCTTTGCTGCCGGCGAAACGAATAACGCCGCCATGATGTGTCATCGGTAAATTTGAAACGCCGCGGCACCGACTATGAGTCATAGCGCATGAGGCACGGTCAAAGAAACATATTTCAGGTAGGTATGTAAGGTAATTAGTCATCTTAACTGGTGGAGTTAAATGATGTCACGTACTATTCTTGGAATCACCTCTGCATTGCTCGTGTTCGGCGCGATCGCTTCAGGATCGGTATTTGCGCAGCAACCGGCCCAGCCCGATGCTGCCGCCCCGGCCGCCGCAGCGGCCAGTGCAACGCATAGCGACCCGATCGTTCAGAAACGGACGGAAGTGCGTCAGGCTAATCAGAAACAGCGCGCGGCGAATGCGCAGGCCCGCGCGAAAATGAGAGAACAGCGGCGTCAGGCCAGCGCCGAGCGCAATCAGTCTGTTCAGGAATCGCGCCAGCGCGCGACCGCCGCCATGTCGGCGTCGACGCCTCAATAACAGGAAGCGCCACTCAAAACAACGGCCGGATGGAAAGCCGTCATCGTGACTTCACGGTGACGGCTTTTTACTTTGCGCATCAATCAGGAACGGGCGACCTGAACAGAACTTTTCCGCCCGGGTTTCAGCTGGAAAATTCCGGTTTCAATACGTTCCGCGTTGTCGGCACGAAATGAATCGACGATCCGCGGTAAGTAAGCTGATGATGCGCGACAACGATCCGGCTTACGTGTGATTCAAGGATGTGTTGCCCGAATGCGCGCGCGAGGTTGAGGCGGGCAACCAAGCTCTCAACCCGGAATGAGACGCTCCGCCTTCAGGCGTCCGAAAAGATCGAAGAACGCATCTGGCGTGCCTTGATAATCCAGGAACCCTGCCTTGCGGCTCTTTGTCATGTCCGTCACGACTTCCATCGGACGTCCGAGATCGGCGTCCGTGTGCCACCATGAAGCCAGCCGGTCGATGTTCTGCTCTTTCAGTCCGTGCCAGTTCGCAATGTCGCGCCACTGGCGCGCCGCGTCCTGCATCCGGCCTTCGAGTGGCCGCACGGTACCGTCGAACGGTGCGGCTTCGATGCCGAAGTAATCGGCCAGTTGTCCCCACATCGTCTTCCAGCGAAACACATCGCCATTGACAACGTTGAAGTCCTCATTGCGCGCAGCCGTGCTCGTGGCGGCCCATTCAAGATGGCGGGCCAGAAGACGCGCATCGGTCATGTCCGTCAGCCCGTTCCACTGCGCCGCGGAGCCGGGAAAGACGAACGGTTGTCCGCTATGCCGGCACAGTGTTGCGTAGACGGCCAGCGTCTGCCCCATGTTCATGGCATTGCCCGGAGCAAACCCGATGATCGTGTGCGGGCGATGCACGCTCCAGGTGAAGCCGTCGCGGGCTGCTGCTTCGAAAAGCCGGTCTTCCTGCTCGTAGTAGAAATTTTCGACCGGCTGACGGCCCTGCACTTCGCGAAATGGCGTATCGGGGACAGCGCCGGATGCGTAGGCTTCGAACGGACCCAGATAGTGTTTGAGGCCCGTCACCAGTGCAGCGTGTTCGAGCTTCGTGGAGTGCGCGAGAGAACCGAGGACATGGCGAACCATCGCGCCATTGACGCGAATGTTCTCCTTCTCGGTCGCCTGACGTGACCAGGCGGTGAAAAAGACATGGCTGACGTCGAGGCCCGCCGTCGCAGCGGCAACCGAATCGGCTGCGGTCAGGTCCGCGACGACAGGCACGCAGCCGGGCACCGCGGCACTGCGCCCGCGCGACAGTCCATAGACAGTCCAGCCGGTCGACAACAGGCGTTCCGCCAAGGCCCGCCCTACTACGCCGCTTGCGCCGACGATCAATGCTTTCTTGCTCATCTGTTTCTCCGGATTGATGACCGGATGAGGGTACTTCAGACATGAATTCCTATCTCGGATAATATTTCATCATTTTCGAGAATTAATTTCATCAATTGACCACTTTCCCGAACGAACGTCTGAAAGGCATCGTGCCGTTTGTTTGTGCCGCCGATGCCGGCAGTTTCACCGCTGCCGCCCAGCAACTGAACCTGACAAGCTCGGCTGTGAGCAAAAGCATTGGTCGGCTCGAACAGCGGCTCGGTGTCGTGCTGTTCGAGCGAACGACGCGCAGCCTGTCGCTCACCGATGCGGGACACGCGTTCTACGCCACATGCACGAACATCCTGGGCGAGCTTGCGGAGACGGAAGCCGCGCTCGCCGCGCAAAAGCGCGAGCCGGTCGGCACCGTGCGCATTGCCTTGCCGGCATCGTTCGGGCGGCTGTGCGTCGTGCCGGTATTGCTGCGGTTTGCCGCGCAGTATCCGGAGGTGCGGCCACATCTGCTGTTCGCGGACCGTTTCGTCGACCTGGCCGACGAAGGCGTCGATCTGGCCGTGCGCATCGGCGGCCCGCAAGATCTGCCGTCGTCGCTCGCACACCACGCCATGGGCCATGAAAGACTGATCTTCTGTGCGGCACCGGCCTATCTTGAACGGAACCGCGCGCCGCTGACGATCGACGATCTGGAAAGGCACGACTGCATCGTCTATGGACGGCCGGACGGCACGCAATCGGCATGGTCGTACATCCAGGCGGACGGGCACATTGGCCAGCGCGTCGTTCGCTCCCGCATCGTGGCGGGAGACGCGGAGGCGCAACTCGCATTCGTACGGGCGGGACTCGGCATTGCGCAGCTCGCCACCTGGCTGGTGCGGGACGATCTGAAGGCTGGACGCGTGGTCGAAATCCTCGCGGACGCCGCCACCGACGGCTTACCGCTCAGCCTGATATGGCCGGTTGCGCGGCGGCGCACACCGAAAATCGATGTGCTGGCGCAAACGCTCGAAGCTCATTTGCAAATTCGATGAACGGGGGCTTCGAGTGTCCGCTGGACGGAGAGTGATTCTGTTTGTTGGCGATATGACGCGTCACTGCCCTGCTGCGCCGCTGCCGTGTTCGGCATCGCGCTCTCCATCCTGCGCGACGCGCACGCGGCACGGCGGCGATCACGTGTAGCGCGAGAGAATATGCGGCGGATACGCTAACGAGTACGCGCACGAAGCGTGCAGCCGAGTCTGGACGCGTGACGCAAATCGGCCTCGATGGATGTGACGCATTCGTCATCGGCGAGGCGACGGTCGGGATAGCGCTTCGTGTCGAGAAAGAGATCGTGACAAACCGGTGTCGTGCCGTACTGCGCTTTCCATTCGCGCCATTGGGCATAAAACGCATCGGACGCGTTGGGAATCATCTGCTCGCTTACGATTTCAATGCCACTGGCGCCGATTTTTGCCGCTTCGGCAATGTAGCCCTCGAGGTCGAGCTTGCGCAGGAAGCACTCATGCCGATCGCTGTAAAGGCGGATTCCGCGTTGGATGCGGGTGGGTTTTGACATGCTGTCACCGTCATTGTGGTGAGAGCGTGAGACGGATTATTCGGGTGTCGGTCCGCGAAGAAAATTGATAGTTTTTTGCGCGTGTACTACTGAATTTCGTGATCCCGGTTATGGGTTCGGAACGGTGGGAGTTCGTTGGATGGAGTGTTGACGTTCGCTACAAATTACGTATTGAATGCTACGGCTCGTCGATACTTTCTTAGATATTTCCGATATACATCCCATCCGGCGAGAACAACTCTCGTTTCGCTTGGCAAACGCCCTTTTTTCGTGAAACATAATTCATAATTTCTAAAAACAGCTTATAAAACAGTGAGTTGCTTGGTTTTCCCGCCGTTTTATATTGTTTCACGATGCGGCTACACGCTAAATTGGCTCGGGAATCACAAACTTGTGCATATATTGTCGAAATTGGTATTACTTTGCGCAATTTAACTGCTTGTGGCTGGTCAATTGATATGACCCCTAATTATATTACCTCCCTCCCCTGTTGTTCGCTCGCCTGACACGTGGGTTTCGGTAAGGATGCTGTCGCGTGGTGTCCGTGGATAAAGCGATATGTTCCCACGCCTATACCGATCGGCTTGAGAATGATGAGATGGCGATTCGCTAGGAAAACCGCCGGATCGCTGCGCTGTTATCTTTACCGTAACCCTCTTACGGCTGCTGATCGCCGACAGGCATTGACCCTAGCTCTGCGGAGTTCAGAACGGGAAGTAAATCGCGATAGCATGCCGGGTAGTGCTGTGGGACTACGCTGTTGCAGTCATGAAGCTAGCGTCTGTTTGCACCAAGTCTCGTGTAGGCAGGACTTGGCCTAAGAACATCTACGATCCCCATATGGCCTTCGTAGAGGAAGAAGAGTCGGCTTCGCTGCATCAGGATCAAGACGTAAATCCTGTTCCTGTCGGACCTGTAAAAGGCTATCTATCAGGCTGTTGCCATTGATGCTAGCCCGCTATTGTTCTTGGCAGCTTTGAAATTTCCCATCATGGGTTGAGCCGGCTTCCCCTGACAAGGGAGGATTTTTGGCGCCTCGATAGCGCATTTGCCGACCCCACGGTAAGCCAGCGAACTCTTCCATGAATATCGATCCAGGACGTTCTCTACTGATTGGACGTTCCAGCGCTCCATGTTAGCTTGATCGTCGCTCTCCTGACCGGTAGGCCAACTCCCCGTGATCCGCGGATCGTTCACGCCGGCGCCGTAATCGTTAGAGACGACTGAATCTGCGCCTCATTATTAGTCGAACCAGACAGGCCCTCTGCGACGGGTCCATTTCCCAGAGCACAACCCAATATAAGGAAGATGGCCAATGTTTATACGCGCCAGAGCCATGTAGTGAAATCGGTCCTCAAGGTGCACACGGCAATGGAGCGAGGCCGATGACAGAAGGTCAGCAGACCGTTTTTGCTGCACGCCGTCAATGACACGGCAAACGGAGGACGCGAGAAAAACTCCATGCGACTTTTTGTGCGAGCCTGATCGTTGTGATGGCCGTCGATAACGAGCCTCTCAAGGGAAACGGGGCGTAAGTAGAGATCGGACCAAGCAGCAAATATTTCGGCAGACTGCAGCAGCGGGTATCTGAGCTGGAATGCCCAGACCCCGCATTCTGCTTCTCCCCGTAGAGATGTCAGCGCATACGGCGGCACCAATGAGCCGACGCAATACCTTCAAGTAACTCCTTACGCACGGAGTTCACTCTCGCGTCAACAAGTGGGGTTTATTCGACGAACGGCTACCAACTTATCTGTTCGACGCGCCCACCCTCGGGCCACATTATGTTTAAGCAGCCGGATGAGAAAGAACACGAGCGGACGAGATAAGCAACAAAGTGACCGTTCCACACGCCGCTTCTAAATACGCGCTCACCATCTCATCTTCGATGGGACAGCCAATGGCCTCGTCCAACTGCATCAACGGATCGAGAAAGGCGCCGAGGCTCGGATCATCGCCGGCAAACACGAGATCACCCAGATGCCAAGCGAGGGAACGGTGAATCTCGCTTTGAGTGTCGATCGAATACTTCCCTCCCGTCCCAGCAAGCGAAGTGGTGATAAAAAATCGAGATCAAATATCTTTCTGAACGGCCGTTCCAACCGAGCGATCCCTGAGCGGCCAACGCCCGTTGAGAACCGGCTGCCCACCCCAAAGCGAGACAAAGAGAGTCGCAATCAAACAGACCAGCAGATCGCCTTTTCCCCTCGCGCAACCCTGACAACACAGGCGTCACTCGGCCAGCCACCCAAAGTGTCTAGACTCTAGACACTCTCCATCCCGCCAGAACAACCCGCCCGCCACCAACAAAAAAGCCCGCACGAGGCGGGCTTCTCTCTTACAAACCAACGATTAGTCAATTCGTCTTGGGCTGCGCATGAAACATCTGCCCGATAAGCTGACGTATCTGAATCTCCTGCGCCTCGGTAATCACTCCGGTCTTGATCTTGATCGTAAAGTTGCTGATGTCCTTCGTGATACTTCCTGCGTGCTCCCGTCCCGAGAAAAACTTTTCGATGCTGCGTCCGCTCGCTCCGCCTGACGTCGTCTGTCTCGTGGCCAGCGCCACAATGGCCGAGGCGATCTTGCCCTGATCCATTTCGCCTCTCACCAGCAGCGGCCAAATTTCACGCGCGGCCTTGATGCCATCCTCGCCGTGTTTTTTGATCGCCGCGGCAATCGCCTGTGCCGCAGTTCCACCAAGAAGCCGCGGCTGGATATCCAGATCCTTTTTGATAAAGTCCGGAAGATTGTCGAACGCAAGAAATTGGTAAAGCCCTGCACGAGACAAACCCATCGCCTCCGCCAGTCGCTTCCGGTTCGGAAACTCCGTCTCCGATCTGCGGATAGCAACCCCGATCTCGTAATCGGCCAGATCGTCCCGGCTGATATTTTCGACCATCGCCAGAACGGCCATATCCGAGTCGGAGCAGTCCGCCACCACCGCCTTGATCGTATCGAGCCCGAGCATCTTGTGTGCTCGCCAACGCCGCTCACCAGCAACAATCTGATAATCGTCGGCGACACGACGCACAACGATCGGCTGCATGAGCCCAACCTCACGGATGGACTCGGCGAGTTCCGCAAGCTTGGCTTCGTTGAACACCCGCCGAGGCTGCCAGGGGTTGGGCAAAATTCCCGCCACCGCCAACTGCGATGCGACACCGGTTGCCTCCAGCTCCTGTACCCGAAGCTGCGCAACGGCTAGCGCGCCCGCGAGGCCGGGCGCTGTCTGCGTGCGATTGCTGCGCTTCACCTCGTCCTCATTGATGGCCGAGGTCTTGCGAATGCCGGACGTCTTGGCCAGCAACTGTTCTCGCATATTACTCATTGCGCGTTCCTCCATTTTTCCGAATAGATTTCGTCGATCCATCGGCAATAGTCAACCAGCGGCTGCCGTACACGCTGCAGCGACTTGGCTGCGCTGTGGGTGCTGCTGATGTCAAAGACCGTCGAGAACGCCAGCGCGCCCGTACTCATCACCGAGCTCGCCGGCACTTCAATCGAGTGCAGCCAGTTTTCGTATGCGCTCTGTGCCCACGCACGCACGATGGGAGCCGACGAGTTTCGCCCGTAATCGACCCTCGAAAGCACCAGCGAGACGAAGTCGTATTTCTTGTCCTTCTCGTACTTGATGAAGCTCTTCGACACGTCCGAGAAGAGTCGCCAGAACGACAGCGAGCTGATGAAGTCGAGGTTCTCCGGCACCATCGGCATCACCATTGCATCCGCCGCCATGAGTGCATTCAGATTGAGGTATGACAGCGACGGCGATGTGTCCATCAGAATGTAGTCGTACTTCTTCCGTAGCGGCTCGAGGCCCTGGCGAAGGACCGTCCAAAACCGGAAACCCGGCCTCACCTTTTGCATTGCCGGCAAATGAAACTCAGCACCGATCAGCTCCGTGTGCGCCGGAATGACATCGATGCCATCCCAGTAAGTCGACTGCACCCGGCCTTCGAGACCCCCTTCGATATCCTGGTCATAGACGTACGGCAGCACCGTATCTTCCGGTGTCACATCTTTTTCCGCATACAGTCCGCACAGTTCCGACAGTGACGCCTGCGGATCAAGGTCGACCACAAGTACCTTGCGGCCGCGCAACGATAGGCCTTGAGCGAGGCACATGGTCGTTGTCGTCTTCGCGGACCCACCTTTGAGCTGAGCGGTAATGATGATCTTTCCGTCCGGCTCCTTCACGCGGGTGACGAGCGGAGTCTGGTAGATATCAGAAATTTTCTGCACCCAGATGCGCGCTTCTTCGAGGGTGAACGTGCGGGTGCGACCGGTGCCGGCAGCGGTGCCCGAGGGCAGTTCACCGTCGCCCTTGGTCGCAAGATATTGAACCTGCGAGTGAGAGATATTGCACATCTCGGCAATCTCACCCGTCTTGAAAACAGGAGCCGTCTTTCGCGGACGCGGAGCCAGAATCGTGTCACGCAGCTCATTGGTAAAAATCGTGACCTTTTCCGCAAACTGGCTGATCTGCTCAAAGTGAACGGTTCGGTCTACGGCAGGAAGTTGGCTCGTTCTGACCATTCTGAGGTTTTCCCATAAAATTCTAGAAACCTCAGAATACAGGAAATGCTTGAAAATAGCTTTTTAAATTACTGTTTTTATGCAGATTTTTCGCACTTCGACACACTTCAGAGCCCAATTTCGGAGGCGATCGCGCTCTTGCTCGCTAAACACGACTATTTGAGCGACCTCGGCGAGGCACAAATGACCTCACCTTTATCCGAAAAATCCCCGGAGCAAGTCTCAGCGTGCCTAAAAAATTGGCGTCTGGTGAGGTCATTTGTGCATTTTCTCATTTTCGCGTCTCACTGACGAACCCTTTACAGCACAACTGACCTCACCTTTCCTCGAAATTGCCGGGCGAAACGCGACCATACGGGATCAGAATCGCTTCGAAAGCCCCTACGCACAATCAACCTCACCTACATGGCCCTGAACTCAACGGCTAAGGAGCCGATCCATAGCCAAACCAGGGTATTTCAATCTCACCCAGCAGCACAACAAATCTCACCATCACCCAAAATCGAGATTGCGCTTTCCAGACGCGCACAATCAACCTCACCTTGCTGCATTGCGTCATTTCTCTTTTCAGCTTTGCAAATCGCAGTTGGTGGGTTGTTTTTAAAACAAGAACGAACCAACAAACCAACAGGAAGTTTCAATGTCCAGTTAATTCAACTACTTAACTTCAGAAAGGTGAGGTGGGTTGTGCCAAAGGTGAGGTGGAATGTGCGTAAAGGTGCGGCCTGTTGTGCAGGAAGGTGAGGCTCTTTCCCCATCAAGGTGAGGCCCGGTGTGCATGACAGACGCTTGCCACTGCAAAGGTGAGGTGGGTTGTGCAAAGCCCTCGGAATCGGCCAGAAGTGCTGTCATACAAGGCCTGGCTCCACAATGAGCCGCTCCGTCGGTGAGGTTGGTTGTGTCTCGGGTGAGGTTCTGTGTGCTCATCCGCAGCACGAGCTTCCTTGCCGCGAGGCCACGCCCTGATGGTGAGGTTCTGTGTGTTGACAGCTCACCACCGCGTGCTAGAGTCCCGGAAGCGAAAAAAGTGGATGAAGAACATGACGGCGGACAATCCGGAAGAGGGCAAGTCGAAGGCCACCTCACGCCAGATGGCACTCGCGCTGTTCGAGGACATGTTCGACCAGGGGTTGCGCATCAACGAAGCCAATCGGGAGATCGGCTATCAGCGCAACGACTTCTTCACCGAAATCGTCAATATGGGGCTACCCGCGCGGCGCTTTCTTGACGCTGCGTATTTCATCGTCGCGCAGGAGTCCGAAGAGCGCGATCAGTACGACATCGAGCTTAACTATTTCAAGTGGCTGATGCGTTACGACAGCCGCAATCTCAAGCATTTACGCACGATTGCCGACGAAGCGCAGAACGCGAAAGTCCGCGTGACGAATACGCCGGCGGACCGCGATCCGAACGAAGACGATCTCTGGGTCCAGGTTCAACTTATCGGCATGGTCGGTTTTCATCGCGGGCGAATGCGTTTCGACGTCCATCCGCGGCTCGTGCCTCACATCCGCGATCCGCAGAAATCGCACTGGCTGAGCCTGCGCATTTCGACGGCGTTCACGCGCAGCCTCGCGCGCGCGATCTACGACAAAGTTTTGCCGCACGTGCCCGCGGGGCGTACGGACTGGATTCAGCTCGAAGAGATGCGCAATTGGCCCGGCAAAATGGGCGCGAACGCGGCTATCTTCAAGTACTTCAAGCGCGACTGGCTCGAGCCGGCGGTCCGTGAGATCAACGATGTATCGGACGTCGAACTTTCGTACGAGACGCGGACGGCGTCGACAACCTCGAAGAAAATCGATCGCATCCGCTTCCTGCTCAAGCGCAAGGACACGGCCGATGCCGTGCTCGCGAGCCTTGCCGATGCGAGTCATCTGTACAAGATTCTCACCGACGAATTCGGGCTATCAACCAAGCAGTTCACCGAGATTTCCGAGAATCGCGACGTGTGGACCGACGAGCGCATTCAGCAGGCGGTCGAATACACGCGCTTCAGAATCAAACGCGGCCAGGTCAAGAAGAGTCCGGCGGGCTATCTGATGCGCGCGCTGCGCGATAACTGGAAGATGTCCGACGCCGAGCGAACGATGGTCGACGTCCAGGCCAGACTGCTTGCCGATGAGACGCAGGAGCAGGAAGCCAGAACCGTGGCGAGGAAGTCGGTGGCGCACAGCATCGCCACGCGCGAAGAGGAAGTGCGCGCGCGCATGAACGAGGATTCGCGCCAAGGCCGCGACCACTTCAGCGCCGCCGACGCAAAGACGCGCAAGGAACTGATGCACGCGTGGACGATGTCGCGCGAAGGCAAGCTGATGCTGCGTCGTATGAAGCTGGAACCGTCGACGGTGACGGAAGAGGCGATCTTCGCGAATACCGAACTGGTCTGGTATCTCGGCCAGTTCGTTTTTGGCCGGATGAATGCGGCCCGGGCTGCCGCGGCCTGACATCGGCCCCGCGTGAGCCATCAGCGATGCGGCGCTGACGATCGATAACCCGCGACCTGCGCGAGCGCCGCCCCTCTCTCTAGAACGATCCAACCAGCGTTCCGAGCACGATCACCACGACGAGCGCGAGCAGCGCGCCCAGAATCCCGACGATGACGATGTCGCGATAGCTTTCGCGATGTGTCGAGCCGCACACGGCAAGCAGCGTTACCACTGCGCCGTTGTGCGGCAGACTATCGAGCGTTCCCGACGAAATCACCGCGACCCGATGCAGCAGTGCAGGGTCGATGCCGTACTGACCGGCCAGTTGCAGATAGGTGCTGCCGAGCGCATCGAGTGCGATGGTCAGGCCGCCCGATGCCGAGCCCGTTAGCGCCGCCAGCAGATTCGTTGCAACGGCAAGCGAGACGAGCGGACCACCGCCGATGCCGAGCACCCATTCGCGCACGAGCGCGAACGCGGGCAGTGCGGCGATCACCGCACCGTAGCCGACCAGACTGCCGACGCTCAAGACCGGCAGCACTGACGCATTCGCGCCCGCGTCGATGGTCTCGCGCAAAGCGGGCAAGCGACGGCGATTGAGCAGAATGAGCGCGACGATCGCAACGGTGAGCGCGACGCATACGCCCCACACGCCACCGACGGCCGCAAGCGAGGTTTCGCCCCAGCGGGCGTCCGCGAGATAGTCGGCGTCGAGACGCGGCAACACGATCACGTTCATCACGAAGTTCGTGAGTACGACAAGCACGAGCGGCGTGATCGCGACACCGAACGACGGCTGATCTTCGCTGACGTGTCCGTGGCCGATTTCGCCGGGATCGAAACTCTGCGATACGGTCGCGCGCTCGCGCACGAGGCTCGAATCGGCCGCGGGCTTCGCGGTGGGCGCGGCCGCCGCGTTCGAACCATCGAAGCCTTCGTTGGCCGCTCTCGCGCGCGACTGTTGCAAAGACAGCCACCAGAGCCCGAAGCCTGCCATCACGATACTCGCGATAATGCCGAGCCCCGGCGCCGAAAACGGCGTCGTGCCGAAGAACGGCATCGGGATCGCGTTCTGGATCGCAGGCGTGCCGGGCAGCGCGGACATCGTGAAGGTCGACGTGCCGAGCGCGATCGCGGCTGGCATCAGACGGCGCGGAATATTGGCGGCCTGGAAGAGGGCGGTCGCCATCGGTGCGATCACGAAGAAGGCGACGAAGAGACTCACGCCCCCATACGTGACGAGCGCGCCGCCCATCACGACGGCGAGAATCGCCCGATGCGCGCCGAGTTTGTCCGTCATGTAACTCGCAATCGCCTTCACCGAGCCGCTGTCTTCCATGAGCTTGCCGAACAGCGCGCCGAGCAGGAACAGCGGGAAAAACTGCGCGAGAAACCGCGCGGCGCTGATCATGAAGGTTTGTGTCCAATGCGCGAGAATCGGCTCGCCCGAAATGGCGGCGGCCAGCATCGCGGCGAACGGCGCGAGCAGCAATACGGTCCAGCCGCGATACGCAAAGCCGATCAGCAGCGCGAGACTGGCGAGCATGCCGAACAGTCCGAGACCCACCGCGAGCGGTGACAGGGTAGTGACGTCCATGGTCAGACTCCGTCGAGCAACGCGTCGAGATCAAGTGAAGAGCGCACGCCGATCGAGTCGCCGTGCTCGTCGAGGAACGCTTGCGCGGCAAGCCGTCCTTCGTCGCGCAGCATCGTCAGGAAACTCCACTCGGCGTTCAGCTTCGACGAGTAGCCGAGTTCCGTCATCACGTCGCTCGAGATGCGGTGAATGCGCATCTTCGCCCAGTGGCGGCCTTCGTCGCTGCCGGCGTCCGCCGCGCGGCGTAGCAGCGCGATCATGCGCAGCTCCTTCATGAGCGGTGCGTTGAACGCGACTTCGTTCAGGCGGCTGATGATCTCGCGCGCGGTGCGCGGCGTTTTATCGCGCTCGATGGGATTCACCTGAATCAGCAGCGTGTCGCTCGACGTGCATTCGCGCACCAGCGGCGTGATCGTCGGATTGCCCGCGTAGCCGCCGTCCCAGTAGTCCTCGCCATCGATCCGCACCGCCTGGAACAGCGTCGGCAGACAGCCTGAGGCGAGCAGCACGTCCGGCGACAGGTCGGCGTTGCGGAACACGCGTGCCTGACCGGTGCGCACACGCGTCGCGGTGATGAAGAGCTTGATCGGTGCGTCGCGCAGATGGGCGAAGTCAATCGATTCTTCGAGAATCTTCTGCAGCGGATGGACGCCGCGCGGATTCATGTCGTACGGCGAGAACATGCGGGCCGCGAGATCCATCGCAATGAAAAGCGGCGAATAATCGAGCGTCCAGCGGCCCATCAGCACGTCGAACGGGCTGCGGCGAAATGGACTGAAGACTGCCGCCTCGGACACGCGTCGCCAGAATGCTTCGAGCGTGGCGCGTGCGCCGGCCACGCCATCGAGTTGATAACCGCTCACGAGCACGGCGGCATTCATCGCGCCGGCCGACGTGCCCGAGATACCTTCGATCTGTAGCCAGGGTTCTTCGAGCAGACGGTCGAGGACGCCCCATGTAAAAGCACCGTGCGAGCCGCCGCCTTGCAATGCGAGGTCGATGCGAGCGGGTGCGCGATGAGTTGATCGAGCTTTCGTTGCAGCCAAGACGACTCCTTGTTGAGGAGTGCTCCATTTCACGAACTGGCGCCGAATGTCCGGCGGGCGAAGGAATTGCTGGCTAAACTTGTGAACTTTTCAACGGCATGCAGAGCGTTTTAAATGCGAGCCGCCGCACTGCAACATCCGTATTGAAAGTGGGCGATGCTTAAAAGTCAAGCGTATTCGTTTTGATTCACTGGCATTACGCCCAATAGCGCTATTGTGATAATTGTTCACATGCCCGTGCGTAACGATCGTGTCTTGCGAGATCAATCGAATCCGCCAGCGCGATCCGTCATTCATTCGTGCTCGCCGGGTACCGCCGCGAGGCGCGGTCAAACTCGGAGTCCGCCGCAATCGGCAAGGTTTATTGCAATGTTATGTATTGGCTGAGTGCGCAGATACATTACGACATAATTCGACCGACGGGTCAGGCTATAACGCCAACATCGCCCGATCACGGAGAACACCATGAGCACCGAGCTGTTGCAAGGATCCTGCCATTGCGGGGCCGTCAAATTCGAAGTCCGTACCCCGATCGTTCCGGCTGGCCGCTGCAATTGCAGCCTGTGCCGCCGCAAGGGCGCGCTGATGACGCCACTCTTCCCCGCCAGCGAACTGAAGATTCTGAGCGGCGAAGAGTCGCTCACGCTTTACCAGTTCAACACGAAGGTTGCGAGGCACTATTTCTGCAAGCATTGCGGCATCTATCCGTTTCATCAGACGCGTAAAGACCCGAAACTGTGGCGCGTCAATATCGGCTGCCTCGACGGTGTCGATCCCTATGCGCTCGAAGCCAGCGTTGCGGATGGCGCGAGCCTTTCCGTGCTGGAGGACGCATGAAACGCTTCGTTGCCATCGCGGTGTTCGTCGCCGGCGGCCTCGCGGCCGAACTCGCGCATCCGTTCAGGTGCTCGTTCATTCAGGCGAACGGTGTGCAGTTCAAGCGCCGCAAGAGATAATCTCGCGATGGAAAATCCCGACCACGTACTGATCGTCGACGACGACCGCGGCATCCGCGAACTGCTCGCCGGCTACCTCGAGAAAAACGGCATGCGCGTCTCGCTCGCGGCCAACGGCAGGCAGATGCGCGCTGCGCTCGATAACGGCGCGCCCGATCTGATCGTGCTCGATCTGATGATGCCCGGTGAAGACGGCCTCGTGCTGTGCCGCGAGCTGCGCGCCGGCAAGTTCAGCGCGGTGCCCGTGCTGATGCTGACCGCGCGCAACGAGGAAGCCGACCGCATCGTCGGCCTTGAAATGGGCGCCGACGATTACCTGTCCAAGCCGTTCGCCGCGCGCGAACTGCTCGCGCGGATTCGCTCGGTGCTGCGCCGCGCGCGCATGCTGCCGCCCGGCATGGAAGTGACCGAATCGGCGCCGATGCTGTGCTTTGGCGACTGGCGGCTCGATACGACCGCGCGCCATCTGCTCGACGCGGAAGGCACGATGGTTGCGTTGAGCGGCGCCGAGTACCGTCTGCTGCGCGTGTTTCTCGATCATCCGCAGCGCGTGCTCACGCGCGACCAGTTGCTGAACCTCACTCAGGGGCGCCAGGCCGATGCATTCGACCGCTCGATCGATCTGATGGTGAGCCGTCTGCGTCAACGGCTGCGCGATGGCGCACGCGAGCCGCGTTACATCAAGACGCTGCGCAGCGAAGGCTACGTGTTTTCGGCGGCGGTAACCGCGATCGGAGATCCGCAATGAGCAGGCCAGCGTGGCTGCACGGTCCGCGTACGCTGTTCGCGCGGCTGGCGCTGATCCTGTTCGTCGGTCTCGCGCTCGCACAGACGATGTCGTTCTGGCTCACGATGACCGAACGCGACCAGACGATGACCAATGTGATGATGGGCTACATCGAGCGCGAGGTCGCGAGCTCGGTCGCGCTGCTCGATCATCTGCCGCCCGGCGAGCGCGCGCAGTGGCTGCCGCGTCTCGCGCGGCGCAGCTACGAGTTCATGCTGGGGCCGGGCGTGCCCGGCGTGCCGGTCGATGCGAGCCTGTCGGCGCGCGTCGCGCAGTCGATCGGCGACGGCATCGGCAAGCGTTATCCGCTGAGCGTGAATGCGGTGCCGGGTGACCGCGAGCGTTTACAGGTTCATCTGCGGCTGAGCGACGGTATGCCGCTCACCATCGATCTGCGGCCGATGTCCGGTGCGCCGCTGTCGCGCTGGTTGCCGCTCGTACTGATATTGCAGCTGATCGTGCTTGCCGCGTGCTGCTGGCTCGCGGTGCGGCTCGCGACGCGTCCGCTGCATCAGCTTGCCGTGGCGGCCGATACGCTCGGCCCCGATCTGAAGGCCGAGCGTCTACCCGAAGAAGGGCCTTCGGAAGTGGCACGCGCCGCGCGCGCGTTCAATGCGATGCAGGATCGAATCGCAACCTATATGACCGAGCGCATGCAGATTCTCGCGGCGATCTCACACGATCTGCAAACGCCGATCACGCGCATGCGTCTGCGCCTCGACGTGATGGAGAACGAAGCGGAAGCGGGCAAGCTGCGCCAGGATCTGCAGGAGATGGAAGCGCTGGTGAAGGAGGGCGTCACCTATGCGCGCACGATGCACGGCACGAGCGAAGTGCCGCGTCGTATCGATCCCGATGCGCTGTTCGACAGCCTCGTTTGCGATTACGTCGATGCCGGTCAGGACGTGTCCTTGCAGGGCAGCTTCGGCCAGTCGCTGACATTGCGTCCGCAGGCATTGCGCCGCATCGTCGGCAATCTGGTCGATAACGCGCTGAAGTTCAGCGGCGCGGCGCAGATCGACATCGGCGCTTTGCACAACGGCGAGGCAACCGTCTCGGTGCTCGATCGCGGCCCGGGCATTCCGCCTGAATCGCTGGAGACCGTGTTCGAGCCGTTCTACCGGCTTGAGGGGTCGCGCAATCGTCAAACGGGCGGCACGGGGCTCGGTCTTGCCATTGCCCGGCAACTTGCGCTCGCCATGGATGCGACGCTCACATTGCATAACCGCGTCGGCGGAGGGCTCGAAGCGAGACTGACGTTGAGAAAATTATCCGGGACGTAAATCGGGCAGTGCAATAGCCGGAAAATCCACTGCGTACCCGATATGCATCATTACATTGTCGCCCGGACAGCATGGTTGTGAAATAGAAGCAAAAAAATGACATCGATTTTCAAATGGGCGATGGCAGTATTTATTGCACTGCAATCGATATTTGATTTCCGGGGTGGCTCGTGTTTTCCCTGGTACGCGGAGCATATCTGTAAAAAATCGATGTGAATCGAGTTCACATTTTTAGGCTTTTATTCACCGGCCGCCATTGAATGCGAAGTGTTGCACGACGCAACGCATGCATGGCCGGCGTCCATTCTCATGCCGCGAATCCCATACTTCGGAACAATCTATGCAGTTGATTTGACTCGATTTTTCGATCAGGACGATGATCCCGCGCTTGAGCCGCAGCACGATTACCATTTATCGATGGCAATGGCGCAGGCATTCACGAAAATGCTATCAATTCACTCATCGGCATCAAGCATTGCCTCAATAATTTATTCACATTGCACAGCAGAAGCCTTATTCGCTCTGCCACTCAATTGACAAAAGCCAGCGGACGGACCATTCTTTTTCACGTGTGGCGGTTGCTGAGTAAGGTTGCCGATCCGGCCGCGATTGACTGAGAGAAACGTTTCGTTCGAATCTGATTACCAACCTCGCTAAAAAGGTAACTAAAAAGGAATCCGAATGGCGTCCACTCCCCAAAAAATGTCGAGGATGCAGCTCACCGCCATGGTCGTGGGCGGCATGGTCGGCGCCGGGATTTTTTCCCTGCCGCGGACTTTCGCCAATGCCACGGGGCCGCTCGGCGCCGTCATTGCCTGGCTGATTGCCGGCACCGGCATGTATATGCTGGCGCGCGTGTTCCAGGCGCTCGCGGAACGAAAGCCCGAACTGGACGCCGGCGTGTTTGCCTATGCGAAAGCCGGCTTTGGCGACTACCCCGGCTTTCTCTCGGCATTCGGCTACTGGATCGGTAGCTGTATCGGCAACGTCTCCTACTGGGTGCTGATCAAGTCGACGCTCGGCGCATTCTTTCCCGTATTCGGCGAGGGCAATACCGCAGTGGCGATCGTCGTCGCGTCGCTCGGCATCTGGCTATTCCATTTCATGATCCTGAAAGGGGTCCAGCAGGCCGCCTTTATCAACAGTATCGTGACGGTCGCCAAGGTCATTCCGATCCTCGTTTTCATCGTCATCCTGATCTTCGGCTTCAGGATGGATCTGTTCCAGGCGAACCTGTACGGCGGTGGTCTCGACGGCAATATCTTCGAGCAGGTGCGAGCGACGATGCTCGTTACCGTGTTCGTGTTCATCGGGATCGAAGGGGCGAGCGTTTATTCCCGTTATGCGAAGAAGCGCTCCGACGTCGGGCAGGCCACGATTCTCGGCTTTATCGTCGTGACTTCGCTGATGGTGCTCGTGACGATGCTGCCGTACGCGGTGCTGCAACGCGCGGACATCGCGGGCATGCGGCAGCCTTCGATGGCGGCGGTGCTCGAAGCGGTGGTCGGGCACTGGGGTGCGATCTTCGTGAGCGTGGGCCTGCTGGTTTCGGTGTTGGGCGCCTATCTTGCCTGGTCGCTGATCTGCGCCGAAGTGCTGTTCACGGCGGCACAGACCAAGGACATGCCCGCCGTTTTCGCGAAAGAGAATGCCAACAAGGTGCCGGCCAACGCGCTGTGGCTGACCAACATCGTGGTGCAGCTTCTTGTCATCAGCACGTACTTCTCGCGGGATGCGTTCGCGCTGATGCTCAACCTCACCAGTGCGATGTCGCTGATTCCCTATCTGTTCGTGGCCGCGTACGGGTTCATGATTTCGAATCGCGGCGAAGGCTACGACGTGCGCCCCGAAGAGCGCAAGCGCGACCTCGTGATGGCGGCCATCGCCGTGATCTATACGGTCTTCATGATTTACGCGGGCGGGCTGAAATTCATTCTGCTGTCCGCCGTGCTGTATGCGCCGGGAACGGCGCTCTATATTTGGGCGAGGCGCGAGCAGAGCAAGGCCGTCTTCATTACTTCCGACTGGATCATCTTTATCGTCGTAGTCCTTGGCGCGCTCGTCGGCATCTATGGTCTTGCGAGCGGAACGATCACGATCTGACGGCATTCGATCGAACATGGCGGATCAACACTGGAATTCAGGAGAGCATCATGGCGAATACAGGTGAGTTGGGTGTTCATTCCGAGGTCGGGCAATTGCGCAAGGTGATGGTGTGCGCGCCAGGGCTCGCGCATTCGAGGCTCACGCCGAGCAATTGCGATGAATTGCTGTTCGACGACGTGCTGTGGGTCGAGAACGCGAAACGCGATCACTTCGACTTCGTGACGAAGATGCGCGACCGTGGTGTCGAAGTCGTGGAGATGCACAACCTGCTCGCGGAAACGGTGGCGGTGCCCGAAGGCAAGAAGTGGATTCTCGATAACCAGGTCGTGCCGAATCAGGTCGGCCTCGGCTTTATCGACGAATTGAGAAGCTATCTGGAAGGGCTCGACAATCGCAAGCTCGCCGAAACGCTGATTGGCGGTTTGTCGACGCACGACTTTCCGGAAGCGCACGGCGGCAAGGCACTCGAAGTCGCGAAGGAAGCGGCGGGTGGCACCGAATATCTGTTGCCACCGTTGCCGAACACGCTTTACACGCGCGACACGACCTGCTGGATCTATGGCGGTGTGACGTTGAATCCGCTGTACTGGCCCGCGCGGCATGAAGAGACGATCCTCACGACGTCGATCTACAGGTTCCACCCGGACTTCGCGGGCAAGGTCAACGTGTGGTGGGGCGATCCGACCGAGGACCACGGTCTCGCGACGCTCGAAGGCGGCGACGTGATGCCGATCGGCAAGGGCGTGGTGCTTATCGGCATGAGCGAGCGCACCTCGCGTCAGGCCATCAGCCAACTGGCCGCCACGCTCTTCAAAAAGGGCGCGGCCGAACGCGTGATTGTTGCGGCCATGCCGAAGATTCGCGCGGCCATGCACCTCGACACGGTATTCACGTTCGCCGATCGCGACTGCGTGCTGGTTGCGCCGGACTTCATGGCGAAGACGCGCACATTCTCGTATCGCCCGAGCAGCCATCCGAGCAGCGTCGAACTGCACGCGGAGAACCAGCCGTTCACCGACGTGGTGGCCGAAGCACTGGGTTTGAGGAGGCTGCGCGTTGTCGAGGCGGGCGGCAGCGATTATCAGCGCGAGCGCACGCAGTGGGACAGCGGCGCGAACCTCGTGTGCGCAGCACCCGGTGTCGTCTACGCCTACGACCGCAACACGTACACGAACACGCTGCTGCGCAAGCAGGGCATCGAGGTGATTACGATCGTCGGTGCCGAGCTTGGGCGCGGACGTGGTGGCGGTCACTGCATGACGTGCCCGATCGTTCGCGATGCGGTGGACTATTAACCGCTCCAGCAGATAACCGGAAGGGCATCGTTCGGTTGCCTCGGTTGCCGCGTTTGCGGCAAGCGGCAGCGCATTCACGGCGACCGGATCTTGCCGGGCGGACGCAACTTCGTTGCGGCCGCTGTCCGGTTGCGGCCAAATACGGGGACGAGCTCAAATGAAAAGGCCCGAGTCACCTCAGCCGGTCACGCTGACCGAGGCGATCATTCCGATCGCCAGCCTCGTCGTACTGGTGGGACTGTCCTATTACCTGTTCGGCGACGCGGGCGCGAGCGGCCCGAATCAGGTGGGGCTCGTCGTCGCCACGATGATCTCGGTGTTTATCGGCTGGCGCCGCGGACACACGCTGGCTTCGCTCGGCGAAGCCGCGGTTGCCAGTGTCAGCACCGGCATCGGTGCGATCTTCATCCTGTTCGCGGTGGGTGCGCTGATCGGTACATGGGCGCTGAGCGGCACGCTCGTGGGCATGGTCTATTACGGGCTGAAACTGCTAAGTCCGAACTATTTCTATGTGACGGCGGCGGCGATCTGCGGTTTCGTTTCGATGAGCATCGGCAGTTCATGGACCGTCGCCGGCACGATCGGTATCGGACTGATGGGCATCGCGCAAGGCATGGGACTGAGCCCCGCGATCACGGCGGGTGCAATCATTTCGGGCGCGTATCTGGGCGACAAATCCTCGCCGCTCTCGGACTCTGCCAATCTCGCTGCCGCCGCAGCCGGTGTCGAGTTGTACCGGCATCTTCGCGAGGTTTTCCTAACCTCGGCGGTGGCGATGGTCATCTCGCTCGGCGTGTTCTATTTTTTCGGCCGGCCCGGCGATTTCGACGCGAGCGCCGAGATTCAGGCGATGCGCGGCGCGTTCCATATCTCGCTGTGGCTGTTTCTGCCGCTGATTCTCGTCATCATGCTCGCCGTTTTCAAAATACCGCCATTTACCGCGATCTTTCTCGGCGCGCTGGCGGGCGGCTTGCTCGCGGTTTGCGTGGCGCCCGAACGCGTGATCGCGTTTGCTGCCGCGAGGTCCGACGTGCCCGTGTGGCTCGCACTCGTCAAAGGCGTATGGCTTGCGCTCGCGAGCGGCTACAAGGCGTCGACGGGCAATCCCGCACTCGACATTCTCGTCACACGTGGCGGCATGGAGAGCATGCTCAGCACGATCTGGCTCATCATTACCGCGCTCGCATTTGGCGGTGTGGTCGAAAAGTGCGGTGTACTCGAGCGTCTGATCGAGCCGGTCATCAGGAAAGCGAAGAGCGCGGGTGCGCTGGTGGCCTCGCTGGTGGGTGCGATTCTCGCCACCAATATCGTGACCGCGGATCAGTACATCGCGGTCGTGCTGCCCGCGCGCATGTTCAGGTCGGCTTTCGCACGACGCGGCTTCGAGCCCGTTGTGCTGTCGCGTGCGGTCGGCGATACGGGCACGCCAACCGGGGCACTGATTCCGTGGAATAGCTGCGGCGCTTATATGGCGGCGACGCTCGGCGTGTCCACACTCAGTTACGCGCCATTCGCGGTGTTCTGCTTCGTGAGTCCGCTGCTGACGATTGCGATTGCCTACGCGGGTATCCGCATGCCACGTCTTGCGGCCGGTGCTACAGAGGGGTCTGCATCCGCATCCGCTTCGACGGAGTCCGCGTCATCGTATCCAGACGAATGAAACCTGGTAAGGCGATTGATTCGAACGGAGGCAATTTCGCCATGCTCACGAATCGTTTGAATAGCGTTCTTTTCAGTTCTCGTTGTGATGTATGTCGTGTTGGTTTGCCGGGCCGCTTGAAGTCGAAAAGCTATTTACTATACTTTTAACGACTTCGAGAAAGCCCTGATTTCGTAGTTCATTCCTTTCTTTTCCCGCAGGGAGGTTTGACCATGAACAGACGCATTATCTCGCAGCTCGTTGCCTTCTCTTTTTCCGGTATTTCTCTGATTGCGATTGCGGCGGGACCGCCGCCGGACGCGGGCGGTGGCCCGATGGCCGGACCGGGCCGTCAGCAGGTGATGCCGTCCATTCCGCATCGGGACTGGCACAACGGCCAGCGTGTGCCGAACGAATACCGCCATAACAATTTCGTCATGGACGACTGGCGCGGGCACGGCCTCAAGGCGCCCCCGCGCGGACATAGATGGCTTGGGATCAACGGGGATTATGTGCTCGTATCGACGAACAACTGGGCCATTTCGACGATCGTCAGCGGCACGCAATGACGCAGTGACATTGTGCGCGCGGACATGCGCGCATGTCCGCGCTTCGTTACGTGAGTCGATGCACTGCGCCTGGCGGATCAGGTCAGCGAACACGTGAGCCAGTGATGGATGAGGCTCGCATCGAGCACCATCTCCTGCCGCGTCGGCGCCCCGAGTAATACGATAGTCTCTGGCCTGCCGTGTACGAGTACATGGATCACGACACAGTGGCCGGCCTCGTTTACGAATCCGGTTTTCTGCAACACGATAGGCCAGTTGTCGAAGCGAACCACCGGATTGGAGTTGACGTAGCGGAGTTCGCCATAGCCGGGGTGGGCGACGTAAGTACGGTCCGTCGTGAACCGATGGATGAGCGGATCGCGCGCCGCAACGGCAACGAGACGGGCCAGGTCTGTTGCTGTCGACACGTTATGCGGCGACAGGCCCGTCGGGTCACGGAACTGCGTGCGACGCATCTGGAGTGTGCGAGCCTCGTCGTTCATCGCTGCCACGAATGCGGGCCGCCCACCCGGGAAATCGCGGCTCAAGGCTGCGGCGGCCCGGTTCTCCGAAGACATCAAGGCGACATGGTACATATCGCGGCGCGAAAGCCGCGAGCCGACCGACAGCCGCGACCCCGTGAACTTGATCATGTCGCGATCACTCGCCGTGACCTGCAGAACGCCGTCGAGTGGCCGATGAGTTTTGCGCGCGACCACTGCGGTCATTAATTTGGATATCGAAGCAATGGGCCGGACTTTGTCGGCACGGCGGGCGAGGAGTGCCTTTCCGGTTCGGACGTCGACGACATAGAGCGAGTCCGAATGGAGCCGATGAGCCGCGTGCCTGTCGTAACCGCAGCGGGCGAGCAGGCGTGGCCCCGCAGTGCTGTGGTGTGCAGTGTGTCGTGTGTGCCGCAGGCGTCTGCGCTTGTGCCCGGCGATATGATGCTGCACGCGCAATGGATGCGATGTCACCGCTGGCCGACGCCTGGACGATTTGCCGTTGCTCGTGGATGGCCCCTGCACGGACGCACTCCCTGGATGCGACGCGAATGCGTTGGTCACGAATGCGGATGCAACGGCGAACGCGACAACCATGACACGGCACGTGCAACCACGAATCAAGCGTGCGGCTACCCCAATCAAACAGCCATCTCCCTGTTGCGGCCGCCTTGCGGGGCAGGGCGCACCGGACGAAACGGAATGGCAAAAGCCGCGAGTCCTTCTGCCGAAGGGCAATAGTTTGCGGTACCCGGCTTTATGCCGTCAACCCTGAAATGGACGGAAGCCGCTTGTATTTATTTCGTTATCCAATTTAATTGGAAAAATGATCCGATAATAGGTGTCGATTTTACCGGTATGACGGGGTGCTATATCGGACGCTAATTTTGCAAAGGTAGACGTCACTGCACGAATTGCTTATACTTTTCTGCGTTTCCATCACGTAATGACATATCCAATGGTGTACCGCGCGTCCTGTCCAGAGTGGCAATTCGTGTAGGTTTCACCGCATCAAACAGGGCCTCCGGTCCTTGCGCAGCACCTATCGTGCTGCCGCAATTTCTGCCGCCGTCGGGCGGCATCGTGCTCCAACGCGCTACGCGTTGCTGGGCGGAAAGCGACAACTGTACGAACGCGTGAGCGTTTGTCAGGTCCCCGATCACGCTCAATCGCCATAGGGGGCCTGGCTTGCTGCATGGCCGATGCGCCGGGCAGTCCGCTTCCTCATGTCGTTCGATATAGCGTCTTTCCTGTCCGTATTCATCACACGCTAAATCGACAAGGAGGAGTCTCGTCATGACGCAACGCACCGCCCGGATCATGGGCAGTCTGATTGTGGTCGTCGCCATCGCTGCGGCACTGGCGCTCGGCATCGGTGCCGACACATTCCGCAGCCGGGCTGGCGATCTCGCCTACTACACGGGGCAGCATCTGCTGCTCGTCGGTTATTCGATGGCGCTCGCGATTCTCGTGGGCGTGCCGGCCGGGGTCATCCTCAGCCGGCCGAAATTCAGGCGGCATGCGGAACGCGCGATGCAGATTTTCAACGTCGGTAACACGATTCCCTCGCTGGCCGTGCTGGCCATCGCGCTCGGCGTTTTCGGCATCGGCAGCGTGCCGGCCATCGTCGCGCTGTTTCTCGCCTCGCTTCTGCCGATCACGCGCAATACCTACGAAGGCGTGAAGAACGTGCCCGCCGCGCTGCGCGAATCGGCGCGCGGCATCGGCATGACCGGCTGGCAGTCGCTCACGCGCGTCGAGTTGCCGAATGCAATGCCCATCATCATCGGCGGCGTGCGCACCGCGCTTGCAATCAACGTCGGAACTGCGCCGCTCGCTTACCTGATCGGCGCCGATAGCCTGGGCTCGCTGATCTTTCCCGGCATCTACCTCGACAATCAGCCCTTGCTGCTGATGGGTGCAGCGTTTACCGCCCTGATCGCGCTCGCGCTCGACATGCTCGTCGCGGCGGGCAATCGCCAGTGGCTCATTCGACATGGAGCCGTGGCATGATTTCCCGTTTGACGAAAGGCGGCATACGCCGTGTTCTGCATCTCGCAAGCGCCTGCATGATCGCGCTTCTCGTCGCGGCGCCGTGCGCTTCGGCATTCGCGTCGACCATCCGGCTCGGCGCGAAGAACTTCACCGAACAATACGTTCTCGCGGAAATCACATCGCAATACCTGCGCTCGCGCGGCTACACCGTCGAGGCGCACTCGGGTCTCGGCAGCACGCTGATGCGTAGCGCGCTGGAAAACGGACAGTTCGACGTGGTGTGGGATTACACCGGCACGGCGGCGCTCGTCTACGACAAGATCGAAGAAAAGCTCACACCGCAGCAGATGTACGAGCGCGTCAAGGCGCTCGACGAACCGCGCGGTCTGATCTGGCTCGACGCGTCGCCGGTCAACGATACCTATGCGCTCGGCCTGCCGGGCCGCGTTGCGCAACGCACGGGTATTCGCACGGTTTCGGAACTTGCCGCGTACCTGGCGAAGCATCCGGAATCGAAGCACTTCGTCTTCGGCATGGATGCCGAGTTCGCCAATCGCCCGGACGGTCTGAAGCCGCTGCTCGCGGCCTACGGCATGCATTTCCGGCGCGCGCAGCTCAAGCAGATGGACCCCGGGCTCGTCTATACGGCGCTGCATAACGACCAGTTGACGATCGGGCTCGTGTACACGACCGACGGCCGCGTGAACGGCTTCGGCATTGTGCCGCTCGAAGACGATCTGCACTTCTTTCCGCCCTACAACGCTGTGCCGATCGTGCGCAAGGAAGTGCTGGAACGCAATCCGGAACTCGCGAAGCAGCTCAACGCACTCTCTGCGGTGCTGAACAACGACGTGCTGCAGAAGATGAACAAGGAGGTCGATCTGGACGGCAAACCCGTGCAGGACGTCGCCGCCGGGTTCCTGCGCACGCATACCTTACCGTGAAGGAGTCCGCATGAGCGTAATCGACTATCTGTTATCGAACTGGCAGGACCTGCTGCACCTCACGCTGCAACATATCAATCTCGTGGGCATTGCCGTCGGCTGCGCGATCGTCGCGGGCGTTCCGCTAGGCATCCTGATCAATCGTCACGCGTGGCTCGCCGGGCCGCTGCTCGGTCTTGCGACCGTGATTCTCACGCTGCCCTCGATCGCGCTGTTCGGGCTGATGATTCCGGTGTTCTCGCGCTTCGGGCAGGGCATCGGCGCGCTGCCTGCAATTACGGCCGTGTTTCTCTATTCGCTTCTGCCGATCATGCGCAATACGCACCTGGCGCTTGCCAGCGTGGACGCCGGTATCAAGGAAGCGGGCACGGGCATCGGCATGACGGCCTGGCAGCGGCTGCGGCTCGTCGATTTGCCGCTTTCGGTGCCGGTCATTCTGGCGGGCGTGCGCACGGCGGTCGTGATGAACATCGGCGTGATGACGATCGCCGCCGTCATCGGTGCGGGCGGCCTCGGCACGCTGATCGTGCGGGCCATCGGCCAGAGCAGCATGATGAAGCTCGTGGTAGGGGCGGTGCTCGTCAGCATTCTGGCCATTGTCGCCGACCTGATTCTGCAGGCGCTGCAACGCGCCTTGACACCGAAGGGAGTACAAAAAACATGATCGAACTCGACAAGCTGACCAAGACGTTCCCGCGCAAGGACGGGCAAACCGTGCGCGCCGTCGACTCGGTGAGCCTTTCGGTGCCGGAGGGGGAAATCTGCGTGTTCCTTGGGCCGTCGGGCTGTGGGAAAACGACCACGCTCAAGATGATCAACCGCCTGATTGAGCCGACTTCCGGGCGCGTGCTCATCAACGGCGAAGATACGGCGGGCCTCGACGAAGTGAGCCTGCGCCGGCGTATCGGCTACGTGATCCAGCAGATCGGCCTGTTTCCGAACATGACCATCGAGGAGAACATCACGGTCGTGCCGCGTTTGCTGGGGTGGGACAAGCAGCGCTGCGCCGCGCGCGCGGCCGAACTGATGTCGATGGTGGCACTCGATCCGAAGCTATACCTGAAGCGCTATCCGCGCGAACTGTCCGGCGGCCAGCAACAGCGCATCGGCGTGATCCGCGCGCTCGCGGCCGATCCGCCGGTGCTGCTGATGGACGAACCGTTCGGCGCAGTCGATCCGATTAACCGCGAATCGATCCGCAACGAGTTCTTCCAGATGCAGCGCCAGCTCGGCAAGACGGTGATCATGGTGAGTCACGACATCGACGAGGCGATCCAGCTCGGCGACCGCATCGCGGTGTTCCGTCGCGGCCAGCTGATCCAGTACGACCACCCCGACACGCTGCTCGCGCGGCCTGCCGACGAGTTCGTCGCGCAGTTCGTGGGTCAGGACAGCACGCTCAAGCGCCTGCTGCTCGTGAAGGCCGGCGACGCCGCCACGCAGCCCGAGACCGCGCAGGCCGGCACGTCTCTGGCTCAGGCCTTTGCCACGATGGATGAAAGCGACACGCGCCACCTGACCGTGCTCGATGAAACCGGGCGGGCGCTCGGATACGTGGCCCGCCGGGCGGCGCGCGGCGCCGAGGGGGTATGCGGAGACCGGCTGAGCAACTTTCCCGCGACGGCGTCGATCGACGACAACCTGCGTATCGTGCTGTCGAAGATGTACCAGTTCGCCGCGTCGTGGTTGCCGGTGCTCGACAACGAGGGGAGCTACCTCGGCGAAATTACGCAGGACTCGATTGCACAGTACCTGAGTTCGGGCCGCTCGCGCCAGGCGATGGCCGCCTGAGGGTCAGCGCGATTCGGTGCGCGCGGCATCGAATCGTTAACACGCTTCCCGTTTTGCCAAGCACGTCGCAAAACGGGAAGCGTGCGATGCCGTGAGGCATCTTTCAGGAATGAACCGCACCGGCAGAGAACTGCGCATTCTGTTTGAGCAGTGCGGGAGCCAGGAAAGCGCCGATCGTGAGGCCCATGCTTTCGTGATGGCTCGCGTACCAGCCTTCTTCGTGCGTCAGGTTCATCGTGCCGATGCACACACCGTCGTAGGCAATGGGAATGTTCAGTATCGAGCCGAGGCCCATGCCGGCCATCACCGCGTGGTCGTCGAACGCTTCGCGAATGCCTTGCGAGGTGGCGGCGCGAAACGGCCTGAGATCCTGCAAGATCTGTTTTGCCCAGGCGGTGCCTTGCTTCTTCTTGCGGCCGCCAAGCGGATAAACGTCCGGCATGTTCGTGTAGACGCGTTCGACTTCGTGGTGTTGCGCGTCGTACGACATGATCGTCAACAGCCTGAAGCCTATCGTGCTCGCGGCTACCTCATGAACCGCGCGGAAAATTTCGTGCGGCTGATTTTTCAGGCGGATCGCCATCGCGAGACGTTCGAGGTCGGCAATGGTCAGTGCCTGCGTGTCGCGCAGCACAGGCTCGGTCGGGTTGGCTTGCATCGTTTGCATGGAAGAGTCCGAAAAAGGGCGGTGCGTTCAGCTGTGCAGGCGGGAAGAAGACTTGAGCTGGCCCGCTGCGTCAGGCGCCGGTGCGAACTCGCTGGCCTCGATGTCTTCGAGCGAGCGGTTACGCGTTTCGATACCGAGGAAGAACACGACGCAAGCGCCGACCAACAGCACCGCCGTGGTCATCGCGAACACCCCGAGGAAGCCCGATAGCGGATAAACGAGGCCGACCAGAATCGGCGCGCTCACTGAGCCAATGCGGCCGAACGAGGACGACGATCCGGTGCCGGTCGTACGCACCGCGGTCGGAAACACTTCCGGGGTGTAGGCATAGACGCCGGCGAAAGCGCCGTTCATGAAGAACGACAGCGCGATGCCTGCGGCCATGATCTCGAGGCCGGAGTGAGAGAACGCGAGCGTGATCGCCGCAATTCCGCCAAGCAGCATGTAAGACGCGACCACGCCTTTGCGGCCGATCTTTTCATTGAGCCATGCAGCGGAGAAATAGCCGGGAATCTGCGCGCCGTATATCGCAATTGAATAGCCGAAGCTCTTCGTGATCGTGAGTCCTTCCTTGACGAGCAGGCTCGGAATCCACGAGAAGAACGAGTAATACGCGAAGGCCACCGAGAACCACATGAGCCAGCTCACGGCGGTAGTGCGCGCGAGCCGCGGCGACCACAGCGCGAGCACGTTGTGCAACGCGCCACCGCTCGCGGGCGCGGCCGTGGGCAGCGGGGCCGCGGTGCTTGCCGCGCTCACGGGGGCGAGCGTAATGCCTTTGCCGACGAACCATGCTTCGATTGCGCTGACGATGTCGTTTGCCTCGGTCGCGCGGCCCTGGCTTTCGAGCCAGCGCGGCGATTCGGGCAGCGTTCTGCGCCACCACAGCAGCATGACGACGGGCAGTGCGGTGATGACCGCGAGATAACGCCAGCCGTCGGCGAAGTTGCGCACCACGGCGAAACCGAGAATCGAAGAGCTCAGGTAGCCGAACGACATGAAGCCGACCAGCGCGCCGCAGAACATGCCGCGATAGCGCCGCGGCACGAATTCGGCGAGGAACGGTGCGATGACGACGGTCTCCGCACCCGAGCCGAAACCGGCGACCACGCGTAATGCAAAGAACGTGTGCCAGTCCTGTGCGGTGGCACTCGCGAGCGACGCGACGCAGTAGATCGCGAGCGCGCTCATCATGATGCGGCGGCGGCCGATCACGTCGGCAAGCACGCCCGAGAGGAACGCGCCGAAGAAGTAGCCGATATAGGTGCTACTCGCGACGAGGCCGGTTTGGGCACTCGTCAATTGCCAGAGCTTGCTCACGACCGGCAGCAGGAAGGCGAGCGACGACGAATCGAGGCCGTCGAACATGTATCCCAGTCCGCCGATCAGCAGCAGTCTGCGATGAAAATTCGATATCGGCAGTCTTTCAAGACGGGCGGCGACGGCGGACACGGCAACTTCTCCTGATGATGCTGATGAAAATGGCGCGGCGAGCGCCGCGCGTTCTGTACTTCGGGCTGCTTATCGCCCGATTGCGTAGGCTTGCATCTGACGCGGCGTGGCGGCGCCACGCAGCAAACCGTTTCTGATGCTGACCGCGCACACGCGGCCCAGTGCCCACGGTTCCGCGACGGTCAGGTCGTGACCGCGCGCGCGCAACTCGGCGAGCGTGCTTTCCGGGAAGCGCGACTCGGCGGACATCTTGCCGAGCTGCATCGCACGCGGATAGAACGAGCCGGGGAAGTGCGCGGTCTGGAACGACGGCGCATCGACGGCGGCCTGGAAGTTCATGCCGCCATGCACGTGCTTGAGGAATAGCTGCAGCGACCATTGATCCTGCTGATCGCCGCCCGGCGTGCCGAAGGCCGCGTAGGGCTTGCCGTCGCGCGTGACGAGCGTGGGCGACAGCGTGGTGCGCGGACGGCGGCCCGGACCGAGCGACGAAGGCAGGCCTTCTTCCATCCAGAACATCTGCGCGCGCGTCGTGACGTTGAAGCCGAGGCCGGGCACTGCCGGCGACGCTTGCAGCCAGCCGCCGGAAGGCGTGGCCGAAACCATGTTGCCCCAGCGGTCGACGACGTCGAGATGCACCGTATCGCCGCGCAGTTCAGGCAGCGGCGCGAACGTCGGTTCGCCCTGGCCGAAGCCGCCCGCCTGTTCGCGGCCGGCATTCGCGATGATGCGCGCGGCGCGCTGTTCGCTGTCGCCGAGTTGCCCGGGGCGGAATTCGAACGACGCGCGGCGCGGATCGACGAGCTTGCGACGCTCGTCGTTATAGGCATCGCTGAGCAGCACGTCCATCGGCACATGCGAAAACGCGGGGTCGCCGTAGAACACGTCGCGATCGGCAAATGCGAGCTTCGAACACTCGATGACCGTATGAACGAAGTCCGGCCCGAGCGGGTCCATGGCGCCGAGGTCGAAACCCTTGAGCAGCGCGAGCTGCTGCAGGAACATCGGCCCCTGGCCCCACGGTCCGGTCTTGTGAACGCGTAGGCCCGCGTAGTCGTACGAGACCGGGTCTTCGTAGGTGGGCTCCCAACGCGCCAGATCGCCTGCATCGAGCAGGCCGTAATTGCGCTGGCCCGAGGTGTCGAGCACGGCCGTCGAACGGAAATACTGGTCGATCGCATCGGCGACGAAGCCGCGATAGAACACGTCGCGCGCGCGTTCGCATTGTTCGGCGCGGTCGCTGCGCGTATTCGCTTCGCGCAGGATGCGCTTGTAGGTCTCTGCGATCGCGGGATTGGCGAACAGATGGTTGGGCGTCGGCACTTCGCCGTTGCGCAGCCACTGCTCGGCCGAGGTGGTCCATTCGGTGCGGAAGAAGTCCTTGATCGCAAGGATCGACGCCGCCATGCGCGGCAGCACCGGATAGCCGTTTTCCGCGTAACCGATCGCGTAGCTCAGCACGTCTTCGAGCGGCAACTGGCCGTAATCGCGCAGCATGGCCATCCATGCGCCGAACGCGCCCGGCACCACGGCGGGCAGCAGACCCGTGCCCGGCACGACGTCGAGCCCCAGGTTGCGCATCCGTTCGATGGTCATGCGCTCGGGCGTTACGCCCTGGCCGCACAGTACGCGCACCCGGTCTTCGCGCGCGCTATAGAACACGACCGGCAGTTCGCCGCCCGGACCATTCAGATGCGGCTCGACGATCTGCAGCACGAAGCCGGCTGCCGCGGCGGCATCGAACGCATTGCCGCCTTTTTCGAGGGTGGCCATTGCCGAGGCGCTCGCGAGCCAATGTGTCGAGGACACCATACCGAAGGTGCCGATCAGTTCCGGACGGGTTGTAAACGACATGCGCGACTCCTTTGCGACGGCGGGACCAATGATGGAACCAATTATGAATGGTTCCATTGTAAAAGATAGAAGAGTAAAGCTAATGCAACCCGGTTGCACCCGGTGTTAACCCGATATACACGGCCAGTATAGCGGATAAAAAATACCCTGAAGGACGGCGTGCGGTCTCGCCGGGATTCTGATATCGTTTAAACCAATTAATATTGGTTCGGGAAAAATGGAAAAGCCGGTACTGGATGCGTTGCTCGACTACATTGCCCGGCATCGCCTGAAGGATGGCGATGCGCTGCCGCCCGAACGGACGCTTGCGGAAGAACTGGGCGTGAGCCGCCGCGAGTTGCGCTCGGCGCTGGCGTCGATGGAAGCCTCGGGCCGCGTGTGGCGTGGCGTCGGCCGTGGCACTTATCTCGGCGCCCGGCCGCTAAAGTTCGCGCCTACGCTGCGGGGGCTGCGCGTCGGCACCAGTCCGGCGGACATCGCCGAAATGCGCCTGCTGTTCGAACCGGCGCTTGTCGCACTGGCGGCGACGAAGGCGAGCGGCGACGATCTGCAGGAGCTGGAAAAGTGCGCGCGTAAAAATGCTGCCGCGAAAACCGACGACGAATGGCAGCAATGGGATCACCGCTTTCATCTGCTGATTGGCCAGGCTACGCGAAATCCCGCGCTGATTGCGTTGATGGAAGTCATCAACGGTATGCGTGTGAAACCGGAGGTCCGCGAAAAAACGGCCGCGCAGGAGACGCGGCAGTATTTCGCGCAGCAGCACCAGGAGATCGTCAATGCGCTGAAAGCACGCGACGCGGAAGCGGCGGCGCGCTACATGCGCGAGCATTTGCTGAGTGTTCAGTGGCGCGCGTCGGCGAAGGTGGATGAAGTCGTGGCGCGGCAGATTTGAAGAATGCGTTTTTCCGGCTTTTTCTCTACTGCGCCAGTTTTCTGTTCAACCGGCGCATGCCGTTGAACACCGCATCGGCGACGTCCATCGGAAAGTCGTCGGGCAGTTGCGACGATACTTCATCGATGACCGTATCGGTTCGCGCGGTCAGTTCGTCGATCATCGTTTCGACGGCCGCGGCGGAAAAACCGGTGCGTTGTCCTTCGGCAATCCAGTGTCTTCGCTGGATCTGATTGAGCAGGTAGTGGACGTTTTTGCCGCGAACGGCCATCGCGAGTTTCACTCTTTGCACGGCTAGACGGCTCGGGCCCGAACCGATGATCGGATGCGCGGAGAGCACGTCGTAAAGCGGCGTCGATTCGTAACGATTGCCCGCGAGATGCGCGATGCTGAAGTTCTTCGCATGGCCATCGGTGGCGGCGAGTAGCCAGAAAATCATCTGCGTCGTGAAAAAGTTGCGCCGGTCCGTTGCGGCGCGAGACGAGCCGGCGAGTACTTCCATGATGGTCTCGATACCCGGGCCGCCATCGGATTCGTATTTATGAAGCGCCGATGTGCCGGTTGCCTGGCACATGTCTTCTTGCGGCAGCCGCACGATCCACGTTGCGTCGCTCGATGGTCTGCGATCGAACCGCTCGACGATCAATGCTTTCTCTTCGTCGAAGCGCGCGATTTCGCAGTGGGCAACGGGCAGGCCGTAAGCGGCGACGATGTGCGAACAGAGCCATTCGTTTTCGACCGACGTGCGCATGTCGGCGCGCATGTTGCCGACGAGCCCGAGCGGCAGCTTGAAGATATGCGTGGTCGGCGTGCTGCCTTCGGGCAGCAGCCAGCGATTGCGATGACGAAGCAGCGCGGTTTTCTCCTGCGCCCCGGCGATCGACAGGCGCAGGTCTTCGAGCGGATCGTGCTGGCCGAGCGGTGCCGCCGAGGTCGTGCCGCGCAGCAGGGCGGCGACGTCGCTTTCTCCAAGCGCGCGTCCCTCGATGCTCGTGAGGTCGGTGGGCGCTTCGTCGGGCGGCAGCATCTGCAGCGCGCCGACGCAGTCGCGGCCGAGCGCGGCAAGCAATGGAAACGGCGCGGTGCTGCCGGTCCGGTAACGCGTGGCGATGCGGCGCCGGATCGGTTCGCTGTCGGGCAGCAGATTGTCGAAATAGTCCGCGACGATCTGGCCGCGATATGGCTGATTGCCTGGTGTAAAAGGCAGTGACAGCGAGAGCGGGCGCCCTTGCGGATCGTCGATCCATTCGTCGAGATACGTCAAACGCTCGCCGTTGCGTGTCGTTTCCCAATAGCCGACCTGCAAGCCGTTCATCCACAGATTCAGGCGGCTTTGTGTGCTGCGTGCCATGCTCACCATTCCTCGCGTTTTTTGCCGGTGTTCGCGGATTTCGCGGCGGCGCGTGCCGGTTCGGACGCGCTATTGCCGCGCGTGGTCGTGCTGGCGGGCGGCTTCTTCGCGGCGGTTCGCGGGCGAGCGGACTTCGCCGCCGATGTTGGCTGTTTGCGCGGCGTTGCGGTGGTGCGCTTTTCGCCGATGCCTGCCGTGGTAGTGGTTTTGCCGCCGACGCGCCGGGTGGGCGCACGGCTGGTTGATGGCGGCGCGACACTTGCCTCGGCGGCTTCGCCTGGCGCCGCGCCGGTCTGCGCGAGTTTCAGATCGACCTGCAATATCCGCAAGACCTTGAACAGACGTTCGACGCTGACGGCGGCCGGATTCGCTTCGAGTTGCGCGTAAGTCTGCTGCGTGACGCCGAGGCGGCTGGCCATCGCGGCCTGGGTGAGTGCGGCGGCTTTCCTGAAGCCTTGCAGGATTGGTCTCAACTGGCTCAGCGTCTTGATGGGGTAGTCCACGACAGGTCTCCGGCCGGCTTCGGCGTGACAACAGGCCAAAGCCTGTAAATGACTCGTACAGTCTATACCCTGTATTTTTCAAATACAAGCTAAAGACTGTTAATGCCGAAGATATGGCCGTTCGGATCGGCGTGACGCGGATAGAACATTTAACGCAACTAACGGTCAACAGTTTCAACCCCTTCTTTCGCTGCTTCGCAGCCATTTCAGACTATTGCCATCAGGTCGCGATCGAGCGTAACTGAACCGATCGAATTTGAATAATTGAAACGTCAATCGCTCTTTATTGATTAATGTAAAAACATTGAAAATTGAGAGGAAAAATAGAAGATCATATTTCACAAAAAATTGACGAAACTCATATGTAATGCTTCCGGCATATAAAAGACTCGTTCAATAAAGCGATGAGTGTTTACGCGCATTGCATTCCTTTACCCGTTATTCGATCGTCAATTTATTCAATAGCATTGTTGCGCGAAGGGCACGACAGCAGGCTTGGAAATTACAGAAAACTCTGTAGACTCTATGGCGTGCCTGAGGTGCACGCGCGTTAGCAAACCATTTGAATTCGTCGAGAGAATTTCAGGTCTCGCAATAGCTATTTCTCTATTGAACCTGATTCGATGAACCATGCCGACCCGGTGAACCTGAAAAGGAGATTCGACGAGACCGAGACCGATCATTCTTCCAAATAACTCGATCGATGCCGCAGGTATTTCGGCGGCAGGCCGCTGGAGAACATTATTTCCATGGAGTATGTAATGGCAATCAAACCACAATGGCGAACGCTGTTATCTCTGACTTTCCTGTCGCTGGCCGTGATGAGCAACGTCGCGCGCGCGGACAACATTCCAATTGTCACGGGTCAGCAATGGATGGAGTCGTCGCCGGAAGCGAAGAAAGCCTATCTCGTCGGGATTGCCAATCTGATCGAAGTCGAGCGCGCCTATGCCGGCAATGCGGCGAACGCCAGCGACATCGCGCAGCGCTTTGGTAAAGGCATGCAGGGGCAGACGCTCGACAGCGTGCGCGTGGGGCTCGACAACTATTACGCATCCAATCCGACGATGATCCAGCACCCGGTGATCGAGACCCTCTGGTTCCAGATGGTCGTGCCCGGGCTGAAGAAAAACCAATAAGGAGAACGATCATGAAACGACTTGGATGGATCGTGAGCATCGGAACGCTGGTTGCGATGATCGGCTGCACGGACATGAGCCCGCAGGCGCAGGGAACGATGAGCGGCGCCGCGCTCGGCGCCGGCGCGGGAGCGGGGATTGCGGCGATCTCGGGTGGCGATGCCTGGACCGGCGCGATCATCGGCGGTGCGGCGGGCGGTGTGGCCGGCAATATGCGCGGCCGCTAATGGAACGATGAGCAGGGGTGTACGGGACGCGGCATGTATCGCGTCCCGTACTTTATTCATGAACCGGATGGCTTGATCCGATTGAGCGAGTCATCGGGCGAGTCGATCTTTTCCATGCCGCTGAAAGGTGTTCGTTGCATCGGCTCCTTCACAACTTCCCCACGACCTCCCCACGATGAGTGCGGGAATTCCGTGCAGTTTTCCTCGCGTCGAATTCCGGATAGCGCAGCGCGTCGATCTGATCGGCCTGTTTCATTCGCGCTTGCGGCATCGCCGCGCACCTCAGGTCGTTATGCTAATCATCCGGCAGTGCCTGCCGTGCAACGGCCATAGAGTTTGAACGGATGATTAAAAGACCTTAGGATATCCAGACCGGAACGCCGTCGACACGACGGTCTCAGCGTCCGACGCGGACAGTAGTCTGCGTTGCGGTGCAACCTTCATCAAGAGAACACGAATGCTACGCACGTCGCTGAAGGTCATCAAGATAAGTGCATGGGTTGTGATTCTGTCGGCCGTACTCGCACTCGGTCTGCGCGCATGGTACTCGCAGCGCGGTCCGGCGCTGTCGGTCTGGCATACCTATGTGCCGCGCGAAATGACCGCGGAAGAGATGGACACCGGCGACTGGAACGCCTATATGAAAGCGGAAGCGCGCATTTTCGAGGACGTGCGCGTCAATGTCGTCGAAAAGCTGAAGCCGTCCGAGCGCGTTGCGGCGAACCGGTATTACGAGGGCTCGCCGATCTTTCCGCCGCATTTTGCCTACGACTGGAATCACTCGTACATACTCGAACCGTCGGGGCCGCCCGTTGGCGCGGTGGTGTTGCTGCATGGCATGACGGATTCGCCGTACAGCTTGCGGCATATCGCACGCAACTATCGTGATCGCGGTTTTGTCGCGATCGGCATCCGCTTGCCGGGGCACGGCACCGTGCCGGCCGGGTTGACCGACGTTCACTGGCAGCAATGGGCCGCGGCCACCCGGCTTGCAGTGCGCGAAGCGCGCCGGCGTATCGGCCCGGACAAGCCGCTCGAACTGGTCGGCTTCTCGAATGGCGGCGCGCTGGCGCTGCAATATGCACTGGATGCGATCGAGAACCCGGCGCTTACGCGTCCGACTCGCGTCATTCTGATTTCACCGATGATCGGCGTGACGCGTTATGCGCGCTTTGCCGGTCTCGCGGGACTGCCGGCGATATTGCCCGCATTCGAGCGCGCCGCATGGCTTGGCATCGTGCCGGAGTTCAATCCGTTCAAGTACAACTCGTTCCCGGTGAATGGCGCGCGGCAGTCGTATCTGCTCACGAGCGTCATTCAGGAGCAGATTGCGAGGCTCGAGCGCGAGAACCGGCTTGCTACGTTGCCGCCGATTCTCACGTTCCAGTCGGTGACCGATTTCACGGTCAGCACGCCCGCGGTGATGTCGTTGCTCTATGACAAGCTTCCCGAGAACGGCAGCGAGGTCGTCCTGTTCGACGTCAATCGCAGCGTGCGTTTCAGGACTTTCCTGCGCGTCGCGTCTTATACGGCGCTGTCGCGGCTGCTGCGCATTGGTCCGCAGAACTATCGCACGACGGTCATCGCCAATGCGTCGCCGGACTCGGCACATATGATCGAGCGCAGCGTCTATGCGGGCGAAGTGCAAACGCGCGTGCAGCCTTTGGACATCGATTATCCTCAGGACATCTTCTCGTTGTCGCACGTCGCGATTCCGTTCCCGATCACCGATGCGTTGTACGGCATTGCGCCGGACGACTCGGAAAACTTCAACGAGAACCTCGGCACACTCGCGCCACGTGGTGAACGCGGCACCTTGATTCTGACGCTCGACTCGATGTTTCGCATCGCGTCGAATCCGTTCTTCCCGTATCTGCTGCAACGTATCGACGAAGGCATCGGCAGGTTGCCGCCGGCGGTCGTCAAATCGCCGCCGCGCACGCATGAAACCGCAGCGGGGCAGCCCGAAGATGCTGAGGAAGAACTCAATGCGCTCGAGCAGGCCGGTTCCGGCGAGCCAGAGCCTTGAGCCTTGAAGTGCGGGCGCTTTGAATCGGGCCGGCGGTGAGCGTCGCCAGGTATGATGTGCGTTCCGTGACTTTCGCGTACTCGCCCCGCGCCACACCATGACGTCCAGGCCACCTGTTCCGCCCCGCATGTCCGATGTTGCCCGGCGCGCGGGCGTTTCGAAGATGACCGTCTCGCGTGTGCTCGCGGGACGCAGCGTGTCGCAGACGACTCGCGAGCGGGTCATGAAGGTCATCGACGAACTCGGCTACGTCGCCGATGCGGCGGCGGGCGCGTTGTCGTCGGGACGCTCGGAGTTCGTCGCGGTGCTGGTGCCGTCGCTGTCGAGCTCGAACTTCTCGGACACGGTGCGCGGGCTCAATGCCGCGTTGAGCCCGCACGGTTTGCAGCTCCTGCTCGGCGACACCGACTACCGTCTCGACCAGGAAGAACTGCTCGTGCGTTCGATGCTGCGTCATCAGCCGCGCTGCGTCGCGCTGACGGGCAGCCGGCATACCGAGGCGACGCGCATGCTGTTGCAGCGCGCCGGCATCCCGGTTGTCGAGATGTGGGACTTGCCGGCCGATCCGATCGATACGGCCGTCGGCTTTTCGAACTCGGTGGCGGCGCGCGCAATGCTCCGGCATCTGCATGAACGCGGGTATCGGCGCATCGGTTTTATCGCGGGCGAGAGCGAACGCGACCGACGCGGCCTTGACCGGATGCGCGGTTACGTCGCCGAAATGAAGGCGCTCGGGCTCGGCGCGCCGCGCGTGATCCGGCTCGGCGATTCGCCGATCACCATGAGTCATGGCGCGCCGGCGCTCGGTGCCTTGCTCGAAACGTGGCCCGATACCGAGGCCGTGATGTGCGTGAGCGATATGTCGGCGTTCGGCGCAATCATGGAGTGCCATCGCCGCGGGCTGTCGGTCCCGGACGATATCGCCATCGCCGGTTTCGGCAACTTCGAGGTGTCATGGTGCTGCCAGCCGACGATGACGACCGTGTCAGTGGACGCATACGGAATCGGCTTGCGGGCGGGCGAGACATTGCTCGCCGCGCTGGCCGATCGCGAGGCCGGGCGTGAGCCGCATAGGAAAGCGGTAAAGATCGACTTCACAGTGATTCCGCGTGAAAGCGCCTGAAAATACCTGAGCCGGTACGCAGGCCGCAGGCGTAGCGGCGCCGTACGGCATCGCCGGGGCTCCTGAATCACGAGGCGCTTTGCAGGGCCACATAAGCAGCCAGGGATATCCCTTGGTTGTTCGGATGCCACGCCACGCGTAACATCGACGAACCTATATGTTACCGGTAACTATACACGCCCAGGTAACCCTCAGGACAGAGAGAAGCATCATGTCAGCATCCAACCCACGCCGGCTGCGCAGCCAGGAATGGTTCGACGATCCCGCGTACGCGGATATGACGGCGCTGTACGTCGAGCGTTTCATGAACTACGGTCTGACGCGCGAAGAACTGCAATCGGGCCGGCCGATCATCGGCATCGCGCAGACGGGCAGTGACCTCGCGCCGTGCAACCGGCATCACATCGAGCTCGCGGCACGCACGAAGGCCGGCATTCGCGACGCGGGCGGCATTCCGATGGAATTTCCGGTACATCCGCTCGCCGAGCAGAGCCGTCGGCCGACCGCCGCGCTCGACCGCAATCTCGCGTATCTGGGCCTCGTCGAAATCCTGCATGGTTTCCCGCTCGACGGCGTGGTGCTGACCACCGGCTGCGACAAGACCACGCCCGCCTGCCTGATGGCGGCGGCCACCGTCGACATGCCGGCGATCGTGCTGTCCGGCGGCCCGATGCTCGATGGCTGGCACGACGGCAAGCGCATCGGGTCGGGCACCGTGATCTGGCATGCGCGCAATCTGCTCGCGGCCGGCGAGATCGACTACGAAGGCTTCATGGAGTTGACCACGGCGTCCTCGCCGTCGATCGGCCATTGCAACACGATGGGCACGGCCTTGTCGATGAACAGCCTTGCCGAAGCGCTCGGCATGTCGCTGCCCGGCTGCGCGAGCATTCCGGCCGCGTACCGCGAGCGCGGCCAGATGGCCTACGTGACCGGCAAGCGCATTGTCGATCTGGTGCGCGAGGATGTGCGGCCGTCGCGGATCATGACGAAGCAAGCCTTTGAAAACGCGATCGTGGTCGCGTCGGCGCTCGGTGCGTCGACCAACTGTCCGCCGCACCTGATCGCGATCGCGCGGCACATGGGCGTCGAACTGAGTCTCGACGACTGGCAGCGAGTCGGTGAACAGGTGCAGCTGATCGTCAACTGCATGCCCGCTGGCGAATATCTCGGCGAGAGCTTCCATCGCGCCGGCGGCGTGCCGGCCGTGATGCGCGAGCTTGCGAAGGGCGGCCTCGTGCACGAGCAATGCCTGACCGTGTCGGGCCGCACGATGGGCGAGATCGCAGCGGCCGCGCCCACGCCGGATCGCGAGGTCATCAGGACGACGGACGATCCGCTCAAGCACGGCGCGGGCTTCATGGTGCTGTCGGGCAACTTCTTCGACAGCGCGATCATGAAGATGTCGGTGGTCGGCGAGGCGTTCCGCAAGACCTACCTGAGCGAGCCCGGCGCGGAAAACAGCTTCGAGGCACGCGCGATCGTGTTCGACGGTCCCGAGGACTATCACGCGCGCATCAACGATCCGTCGCTCGCGATCGACGAGCGTTGCATTCTCGTGATTCGCGGTGCGGGCACGGTCGGCTATCCGGGCAGCGCCGAGGTCGTCAACATGGCACCGCCGGCGGCGCTCGTGCGCGAGGGCATCACTTCGCTGCCGACACTCGGCGACGGACGTCAGAGCGGCACGTCCGCGAGTCCGTCGATTCTGAACATGTCGCCGGAAGCGGCGGTGGGCGGCGGCCTCGCGTTGCTGCGCACGAACGACCGCATTCGTGTCGATCTGAATTCGCGCCGCGTCGACGTGCTGGTCGACGAAGCAGAACTCGCGCGACGTCGCGAAACCATGCAGTTCGAGATTCCGCCCGCGCAAACGCCGTGGCAGGAGTTGTATCGCAAGACGGTCGGCCAGCTTTCGACCGGCGGCTGTCTCGAACCGGCAACGCTCTATCTGAAGGTGATTGCCGAGCGTGGCAATCCGCGGCATTCGCATTGACATGCAGGTGACAAGACCGGGCTTCGCAGGCGATGCGACGCCCGGCCTTGCCCGTTCCCCACTTATCCGAAAGAGCCCGTTCCATGTCCGCAACGTCCCCTTCCCGCTTTCTTCCTGGCGACCTGAACGACGCGTTGCTCGTCGGCCGCGTGTGGCGCAAGACCGAACAGCACGAAGGACCCTGCGTGGTCGTCGTGCGCGGCGGCGAGGTGTTCGACATCACCGCGGCGGTGCCGACCACCGCGGATCTGTTCGAGCGCGACGATGCCGCGCAGTTTACGCGCAGCACGCCGGGCATATCGCTCGGGCCGGTCGCGCAGCTGATCGAGGCGAATCTGGCTGGCGCCGGCGTGCCGGCCGTGCGTTTGCTCGCGCCGTGCGACGTGCAGGCGATCAAGGCCTGCGGCGTCACGTTCGCGGTCAGCCTGATCGAGCGTGTGATCGAGGAACAGGCGGGCGGCGATCCGGCGAGGGCAACGGAAGTGCGCGAGACGATCGCGCAGACGATCGGCACGGACCTGTCGAAGATCAAGCCAGGCTCGGAAGCCGCGATGAAGCTGAAGGCCGAACTCGAACGGCGCAATGCGTGGTCGCAATACATGGAAGTCGGAATTGGTCCGGATGCCGAAGTATTTTCCAAGTCGCAGCCGATGTCGGCGGTTGGCTTCGGCGCGGACGTCGGCCTGCTCGCCGCGTCGGTGTGGAACAACCCGGAACCGGAGATCGTGCTCGCGGTGAATAGCCGCGGCGGCATCGTCGGCGCGGCACTCGGCAACGACGTGAACCTGCGCGACATCGAGGGCCGCTCGGCGCTGCTGCTCGGCAAGTGCAAGGACAACAACGGCTCGTGCGCGATCGGCCCGTTCGTGCGTCTGTTCGACGACACGTTCTCGCTCGACTCGGTGCGCAGCGCGAGCGTGTCGCTGCGTGTCGAAGGCGCCGACGACGACTTCGTGCTCGACGGCGTAAGCCATATGAGCGAGATCAGCCGCGACCCGGCCGACCTCGTCACGCAAACCTGCGGCCGCCATCACCAGTATCCGGACGGCTTTATGCTGTTCCTCGGCACGATGTTCTCACCGATCAAGGACCGCGACGCGCCCGGCGGCGGCTTCACGCATCACCTCGGTGATCGCGTGACGATCTCGACGCCGCAACTCGGCGCGCTGATCAACACTGTGCGCCTCTCGACGGAAATCGAACCGTGGACGTTCGGCGTGCGGGCGCTGTATCGCAATCTCGCGGTCCGTGGTCTGCTGGGTGCTGCGTGACGGCGTTGTCGCGAGTTTGAATATCGACGGCGCGAGCCCTTCGCGCCATGAACCCTCGTCGCGGTGCGGCGAGGGACTGCCAGCCTGTCGCCAGACTCACCCGTGCAATCAGCGCCGGTGACGGCCGATGGCGAATCATGACGGCACTCGCCGTCGCTCGCTGTTTCCGCCTGTCTGCAATGTCGAATGCGCCTGTCTGTGCAGACAGGTCGCCGACATCGACTAGGGCGTGGCGCAGATCACGCATGCAGCCGATGCGCCCGCATCGAACCTGCCCGCCGGCGCGGTGGCTGTCGTCAACGGCGTGCCGGTGGCGCGCAGCCAGCTCGACGACGCCGTGCGGATGGTCACGGCAAAGACCGGGCAGCCCGACACACCGCAATTGCGCCAGCTGCTCGGCAGCGGGCTGGTGGCGCGCGAGGTGCTGCGGCAGAACGCCGAGAAGGCGCACTACGATCAGAAGCCGGAAGTGCGGCAGGCGCCGGCGGCGGCGAAGGTCAGCACCGAGATCCGGTTGTACCTGAAGGACAGCATTCACCCCGAGGCGGTCACGGACGCTCAGGTGAGGGCGCGTTACGACGTTATCGTCGCTTCGCTCGGCAAGGACGAGTTCAAGCCGCGCGTCATCACCGTGGGCGACGATGCGACCGCGAAAAAGGTCGTCGATAAATTGAAGGCGGGCCAGCCATTCGAGGCCCTGGCGCAGGAGTACAGCGTGGCGCCGAGCAAGGAGAGCGGCGGCGAGATGCCGTGGGTCAGTTTCCCGGTGCCGGTGACCGAGGGCAGGACGCAGGGTTTGCCGGTGGCGCTTGCGCAGACCATCGCGCAGTTGCCGGTGGGCGGAATGACGCCGCAGCCGTTCCAGGTGGGCAATGTCTGGACGATCGTCAAGCTCGACGCGAAGCGCCCGACACAGATTCCGGCGTTCGACCAGGCGCAGGGGACGCTGCGTCAGCAGTTGGAGACGCTCGCGCTGCAGAAGGCCGCCACCGACTTCACCGCCGCGCAGATCAAGGGCGCCAGCATCCAGCCGTGACAGGACGCAGCCATACAGGGTGCTGCTAATGAGGCGTGCGAGGCATGCGGGTTCAAGGCCGCCCTGAAACGGAACTGGCCCGCCATCGCATTCAACCGCGATGGCGGGCCAGCAGGGGAAACGGTCGAAGCACTACGGCAGAGCGCTCCGACAGGTACGGCTACAGCCATTCTTCTTTCCGGCTACCGGACAGATTACTGATGGCTTACTGGGCTGCGTGGCCTTGCTGCGACGAACCGCTGTTCACACCGCCAACTGCGCTGTTTTGCGCGGCAACGCGAGCTTCGGCAGCCTGGATGTTGCCCGGATATTCATTCGGGTTCGACAGTGCCGGGTTGTAACCTGCCTTTTCGATCTGGATCAGCTCTTCGCGGACTTGTGCGCGGGTCACGGGCTGGTTCGATTGAGCGAAAACAGCGACCGGAGCAGCAAGAGTAGCGGCAATAACCACAGCTTGAATGAGCGATTTCATGACCTACCTCCAAATTTATCTTGTTTGGCTGCGAACTGGTTTGTCTGCAGCGATGAAGGCAGTTTAGGGGAACGGAACACTAGGGTAAATACCTAATTCACAAACTCACTGTTTCGAAAACTGGAATAATTTTGAGATAACTAGGCCTGCAACCGTCAATCTTCGAAGCAACAAACAGGCGATAAGCGGGGTTGCGATCGTCACGTGATGACGGCATGAAGATCACGAGCGCGGCGTGGCCATACCTCCTGACTACGTCCGGGCCCCGGTCAGCCCCGTGCTCGCGAAATAGATCACGAGAAAATAGAGCAGCACGTAAAGCGCGTAAGTCTGTCCGTTACCGGTATAGATGCGGCGTATCCGTGCCGCCGCGGCGAGCGCGAAATGTGCCGCGCCGCGCCAGAACATCTGCGCGAACGGCGGCACCGTGCGGCCCAGCAGCGGCCGATAGAAGTGGTAGAAATCGGGCGCATTGCGCGCGTTGCCGCGCCGGTTGCGATAGAACAGCACGCCGAGTCCGAGCACGATCGCGGACACGATCAGCACGACGATCACGACCGGCGTCGGGTTCCAGAATCCGTAGATGCTTTCGAGCGACATGCCGCCCCACACGAGCGTCGCCGCGAACCGCGGGTCGATTGCGGCGGAGACCGGCTCGATCAGCAGCTTCGGAAAGAACGACAGAACGACAATGCCGACCACCAGCAGGAACTGCGGCACGAGCAGCATGACCGGCGCCTCGCGGACCGCGGGCCGTTGCGGCGAACGCGCACCGAGAAAGATGCCGTTGAGCAGGCGCATCATGTAGAGAAAGCCGGCGCACGTGACGATCAGTCCGCACACGGCGAGCCCGTACCAGCCCTTGTCGGTCATCGCGTTCAGCAGCAGCCATTTGCCGCCGAAGCCCATCAGCGGCGGCAGGCCCGACATCGACACGAGCGCGATCACGACCATCGCGAACGTGAGCGGCATCTCGCGCGCGAGGCCGCCGACGTCGGCGAAGTTGTGGGTGCCGGTGCGCAGGATCACGCCCGCGAGCGCGAGGAACAGGATGCCTTTCACGAGCATGTGATTGGCGACCAGATACAGCGCCGTGACCCAGCCGAGGTGGCTCATCAGGCCGATCGCGGTGACGATATAGCCGATCTGGCTCATGCTCGAGAACGCGAGCAGACGCTTGAAGTCGTTCTGCCGCAACGCCATCAGAGCACCCGCAAGCGTGGTGAGCATGCCGATCCATGTCATCACGTGCGCGAGTTCGAGGCCGACCTCGGAGCGTATCGTCAGATAGGTGCCGATCAGCAGGCCGAACATCGCGAGCTTGCTGACCACGGCCGAGAGCATCGCGGTCACGTCGTCTTCCGCTTCGGTGTAGGCGCCCGGCAACCAGACGTGTACGCCGATCGCGCCGGCCTTGATCAGGAAGCCGGTCGCGAGCAGCACGAACGCGCGGTTCGCTTCCGGTCCCGCGTGGATCAGCGCGGACAGTTCGATGCTGCCGTCGATGGCGGCGACGTCGGCGAAACCCGCAAGCAGGAAAAACGCCGACAGCAGCGAAAACAGCAGGAAGGTCAGCACATGCGGACCCGCGCGCCGGCACTTCGCGATCAGGAAGCACGACGACAGCGTCACGATCTCCCAGCTATAGAAGAATTCGAGCGTCGTCGACGAACGCAGCAGCGCCGGAATCGACAGCAGCAGAACGATCAGCATCGGATAGAAACCCGCGCGCACGTCGTCGCGATAGAGGCTCGCCGCGGCGATCACGAAGCTGCCGGCGAGCAGCAGCCACGCGAACAGCCCCGCGATGCCGCGCGTGCCCTCGGCGAGCAGGCTGCCGATCAGCGCGACGGCGATCAGCGCGAGCACGCCCTTCACGCGTCCCGGCAGACGATCGACCGCATAGAACACCGCGCCCGCTGCGAGCGGCGAAAAGATCCACGCCGAGGCGACGCCGGAGAACGCGGCGGCGGTGTAGCCCGTCACGCCCAGCAGGATCGCCACGCCGAAGAGCGGCAGCAGCGCGACGAGCTCGGGGCCGGGCGTTGCCGCTTCGTCGGACGGGCTCAGCGCGCGCACGAACCAGTGGAACATATAGGCCGCTTCGAGCAGCGAGCCCGTGAGGATCAGCACGATCCAGTAGGGTTTGCCGGCGGCGGTCAGGCGCATGACGAGCTCCCACTTCGCCCAGAAGCCGGGGAACGGCGGCAGCCCCGCGATCGCGACCATGAAGAGCCCGACCAGGCCGATCAGCAGCGGACTGCGCGAGAGGGTCGCCCGCGCGTGGTTGCCGTGCCGGCGCAGCACGCCGATCAGCCAGAACAGGCCCGCCTTCGCCAGCAGATGGTTGACGAAAAGGCCGCCCACGACGAGCGGAATCGATGCATCCGCGCCGACTTGCCGCAGCAGCGCGAGCGAGAGCATCAGGAGCGCCATCTGTCCGATCGACGAATAGCCGAGCACGCGTTGCGGTTTCGTTTGCTTCAACGCGAGCAGGTTCGAGAACAGGAAGGTCACGCTGCCCGACATCGCGAGCAGCGTGAGCTGGCCGTCGAACAGCGGCAGCAGCTTGAACAGCGCGAAGAATACCCCGGCCGATACGCCGACCGACACCATCGCGGCCACGCCGCTCGGCGCGGTCTCGTAGACGTCGAGCCCCCAGCCGTTGGCGGGAAACGGCTTCAGTTCGATCACGAGGCTCGCGAATACGAGCAGCGTCGCGGTCGTGCCGATCGGGCCGCGCAGTTGTGCGCGCATCGCGAGCAGATCGTCGATATTGAGCGTGCCGCTCACGTAGTAGAGCAGCACCGTGCCGAGCAGGAAGAACGTCGAGGCGATCACGGTCGCCATGATGTACTTGAACGCGGCCGCGAGCGCGGCGGGCGTGCGGTCGAGCCCGAAGAGCCCATAGGTGGCGATCGAGACGATCTCGAGAAACACGAACAGGTTGAACAGGTCGCGGGTCATCACCATGCCGTCGATACCCATCACGAGAATCAGATACAGCAGCAGCGCCGCGTAATTGCCGCGCAAGCGGTCCCATAGATGCAGCGCGCCGAGCAGCGCGACCACGTTGACGCTGAAGGTGAAGAAGCCTTCCCACAGGCCGAAGCGCAGGTTGATCGAGACCGGCGGCAGCGCGCCCGCGGTCAGCACGTCGATCGTGTTGCCGCCGTCGAGCAGTCCGAGAAGCGACACGCCGGAGACGAGCACGATGCCGCACAGCGCGAGGAAAAAGCCGAGCGTGAGCCACGGCTTGCCGAGCCGGTACAGCAGCGGAATGACGAAGCCGCCGCCGAGCCCGAGAATGAAGATGTGCAGCGGATGAAAGAGCGCGGCTACCATTTCGACTCGGTGAACGCGTCGATGGACAGCGTCTTTCTGGCGGCGTAAAGACGGATCGCGAAGGCAAGCATGATGGCCGTGACCGAGAGGCCGATCACGATCGCGGTGACGACGAGCGCGGACGGAACCGGATCGATGGCGTGTTGCGCCGCGCTCGTCTTGCTGAGCGCCGCGTCGATGATCGGCGCGGTGCCGCCCGTGATGTAGCCGGTCGCGACCATCACGATGTGCAGGCCCGTATCGATCACCGCGAAGCCGATGATGATGCGCAGAATGTTGCGGTGGGTCAGCATGCCCCAGAGGCCGATCAACGCGAGGCAGAAGCCCGTGATCAGCAGAATGGTCGAAACCGGCACCCCTATGCTCATGCGCTTGACTCCGATCCCATGCAAGGCGGTTCAGCTTCGGAACCGGTCGATGATGACGCTCAGTTCCGCGCCGACCTTGACGCCGAGCAGCGCGGAAATCAGCGGAATCGCGCCGGCGCTGAAGAACGCGCCGAACTCGCCGCGCGGCAGAAAACGTGTGTCGAGAAAGCTGCCCGCGAGCACGAGGCCCAGAATGCCGACGCCTACGTAGATCACGCCCGCGAGCGATTCGACGACGCCCAGCAGCGCGACGTTCAAGGTCGAGCCGGGCCGCGCGAGCAGCATCAGCATCGCGCCTGAGGCGACGATCGCGCCGCCCTGAAAGCCGCCGCCCGCCGACAGGTGACCGTTGACGATCACATAGGCGCCGAAGGTGAGGATCATCGGCAGCAGCACCTGGGTGCCGGTGCGCACGATTTCGCCGGCAGGGCGGCGCGCGGGCGTGGCTGCGCTTGCGGCGGCCGTGGAGGCCGCGTCGCTTTCCTCTTTCAGCAGCACGCCGACGCTCGCCGCGACCATGAACAGCACGGCGACTTCGCCGAGCGTATCGAAGCCGCGATACGCAATCAGAATGCCGGTCACGATGTTCGGCGCGCCGAGTTCGAGCGGCCCGCGCATGACATAGTGCGCGGCGAGCGGGCGCAGTGCCTGCCATTCCGTGTAGCCGCCGACGATGCGCCAGAACACCAGCGCGAACAGCACGACGGTCAGTGCGGCGGCGGCGCGACGCATCATGATTCCGCTTCCCTTGCGGCGCGCCCGGCTTCGTCGGCAAGCGCGTCGGCAAGCTCGTCGATCATCGTGGCCGGAGCCATCGGCGTGCGGATCAGCCATGCCGCGCGCGACAGCGCATGCGAGGACACCGGGTTCGTTACCAGCACGAAGTAAATGACGAGAATCAGGCGGAACGTCCAGTCCGGGTGATAGAACGCGAGACCGATCAGCACGAGCATGTTGCCGAGCGTCGATGCCTTGGTGCCGGCCTGGATGCGCGTATACGAGTCCGGCATGCGCAGCAGGCCGAGACCCGCGGAGAACAGAAAGACGGCGCCCACGAGGATGAACACGCTGCCGACCAGTTCGAACATGCGCTAGCCCTTCTGATAGCCGGTTTTGCGGATCGCGTAGAGAAAGATGAAGGTCGCGAGCCCCGAGCCGATGGCAGCCTCCGCCATTGCGACGTCGGGCGCGGCGAGCAGCAGAAAGGCCAGCGCGGCGAACAGGCTCGCCAGCCCCGAACTCACCATCGCGGCCATGAGGTTTTTCAGGCAGACCGCGAGCAGGCCGCTCGCAAGAATGCTGGCGCATATCAGCAGCAGGAGCAGGTCGAACATGGCTCACAGCCCTCTTTCGAGAAAGCGTGCAATCGCGAGCACGGCGAGAAAGCTCAGGAGACCGTAGACGAGCGCGACGTCGATATAGACGAAACGGCCCGAGGCCTGCGCGTAAAGCGCGATCAGCGAGATCGAGATAACCGTGAGCATGTCGATGGCGACGACCCGGTCGATCAGCGTCTTGCCGAGCACGAGGCGGATCACGCCGAACAGGATCGCGAAGAAGATCAGCACCGAGGCGATCTGCAACATGATCTCAGCCAAAGACTTTCTCCAGATGTCGTTCGAAAGGAGTGACAAGTATTTGAGTGGCTGAGTCGATATCGGTCGTCTTCACGTCGAGCCAATGAACGAACACGATGTCGTCGCGGATGTCCATGACGAGCGAACCGGGCGTCAGGGCAATCGAATTCGCCAGCGCGAGCCGGCCGAGCGGCGACGCCAGACGCGTGCGCACCTTGACGATGCCGGGGTGAATGTCGATACGCGGCGAGTAGACGTACGCCATCATGTTGAGATTCGCGCGCACGAGTTCGACGAGAAACGTCGCGCTATAGGCAACGAAGTGATAGAGCGTGCCGGGCCTGATGCGAAGACGGCGCCATGCTTCGCTCGACGAGGCGAAGACATGGGCGATGACGCATGTAATGGCAAGACCGACGAGCGTGGGCTCGATCGCGAGCGACGCATTGGCGATCATCCAGATCGCGAACAGGACGGCCCAGAGGCCGGGCATCCCCCGAGGAACAAACGACGACACCGGTTTTCCGTTGTGCGAGGCCACGTCATCCGATCCTTGAAAAGGCGCTGCCGAAAATTCTAGGTGACAACGTAGGGCAAAGCAACCGAAGCGGCGCCGCGTGAAGAGTTCACAAGTGTGTATTGCGTGCATGCCGGGAGCTTGGCCGAACGGCAGGAATACGACGTGAATAGCGCAATCGCATGGTTCGACGAGCGACCGCCGGTTGACGCTGATCTGCCTTCAGGCAAGGCAAAAAATGAAGCGGGACGATTTATCCGTACCGCGAATCGGATCGAACAGGCACGCGCTTGCAAGGTGATCTGAACGACATTGCCGTGTCATTGAGTGGGCGACCCGGAGACGACCCGGAGAACGTCAGGCGCTCTGCCGCCACGCATGGGCGAGTCTCGCGGTTCCCTCGACGATCTGCGCTTCCGTCACGTTGCCAAATCCGAAGACCATGATGTCCGATGCGGCTCCCGTCATCGAAAAGCGCTGGCCTTCGTAGACTCCGATACCCGCGTCACGGGCAATCCGGCATAGCGGCGCGGCACCCTGCGGCCCGCGAACGCGTGCCGCCACGTGCATCCCGCAGCGCGAAGCCAGCGGACTGAGCCATGCGCCGAGCGTGCGTTCCAGTTCCCTGAGCAGAACCGCGCGGCGTCGGCCATATTCGGCGCGCATGCGATGCAGATGCGTCGCGAAGTCACCGCTCGCCATGACCGTCAGCAGCGCATTCTGCAGATAGGTGGAGCTTTGCCGATCGGCGATCCAGCGCGCGTGCCGCAGCGGATCGCGCAACCAGCGAGGCGCGACGATGTAGCCGAGCCGCAGTCCCGGCGCCAGGATCTTCGAGAGCGAGCCCACGTAGATCACGCGTTCGTGCGAGTCGAACGATTGCAGGCTCGGCGCGGGCGCGGTGCCTTGATAGTACTCGCAGTCGTAGTCGTCCTCGATCACGAAGAACGGCGCGCGCGCGGCGCGTGCGAGCAGCCGTTCGCGCCGCGCCGGCGACATCGCCACGCCGAGCGGAAACTGATGATTCGGCGTGCAGACGACGCCGGCCACGCCATCCGGAATCGCGTCGACGACAAGGCCGTCGTCGTCGACCGGCACCGGCAGCGCATCGGCGCCCGCGAGCCGCGCGAGATGCACGGCCACCGGATAGCCGGGGTCCTCGACCGCGAGCGTGCGGTCGGGGTCGAGCAGCAACCGGCACAGCAGATCGAGCGACTGATGCGAGCCGCTCGTGATGACGATGTCGTCGGCCGTGCAACGCACCGCTCGCGACTGGCGCAGATAGGCGGCAAGCCGTTCACGCAGACGCGCCTCGCCGGCCGCGTCGCCGTACGCGGCGAGCGGGGCGGCGCGTGCGTCTCCGTCGAGCGCGCCTGGCCGCCGATAGCGAAAGAGCCGCTCCGCCCCCGACGAAACGGCACCGAGCCGGAAGTCGATCGATAGCGCGTGAACCGGCAGCAGCCCTTCCGCGGCGGGCAGCCGTGCGGCCCAGGCGGACAGCGCGGGCGTGGGGCGGGCGGGCGCGGCGGTAGCGGATACGTCGTGCGGCGTGTCCGCGCCGGGTTCGCCATCGCGAACGGACGGCCTTGGCACGTCGCGCACGAAGAGCCCCGTGCCGGTGCGCGCTTCGAGCCAGCCTTCCGCCACGAGCGCCGAGGTGGCTTCGCGGATCGTGTTGCGCGGAACACCCAGTTCGATGGCCCAGATGCGCGAAGCGGGCAGCCGCTGTCCCGGCTGAAGACGCCCGTCGCGCAGCGCCGCATAAATGCCTTCGTAGACGCGCTGCTGCAGCGTGCCGTGCTGACCCAGCTCAATCAGAAAATCGATCACAGTCCCTTCCATGTTGCCTATATGGTGACCGCGCGGTGACCCATGCGGCGACCGTCGCAGCGCCCGTCGCGAGGAAAACAGGCGAGCCGGCGCAGCCGTTGGCCCAATTCGCACCATCCTTTATGGCCCACGCGTGAGCCCGTCCGATCCTATACTCGGCAGGCGGCGCGCAGCGCGTATGACGGTGAATTCTACGTGCGCGCCGTTTGCCGCGCATGGCTCGCCCTGACGGCGGGATTGTCGTTGAAATGGTTTTGCCAGGAGAAAAGAATGGTCAGCAGGAAAGTGTTCGTGGCGGGGGCGACGGGAGCGATTGGCCAGGCATTGGTGCCGATGCTCGTCGAGGCCGGTTACGCCGTGTACGGCAGCACGCGCCAGGCGGCGCGCGCGCCGCTGCTCGAAGCGCTCGGCGCCACGCCGGTCGTGCTCGACGTATTCGACGCGCACGCGCTCGACGAGGCGTTCGCGCGCATCGTGCCCGATAGCGTGATCCACCAGCTCACCGATCTTCCCGCGGGGCTCAACCCGGCACTGATGCGCGAGGCCGTGGGGCGCAACACCCGTGTCCGCGACGAGGGCACGCGCAATCTGGTCGCGGCGGCCGTCGCCGTGAAGGCGGCGCGCCTCGTCGCCCAGAGTATCGCGTGGGCGTATCGCGCCGGCCCGATGCCGTTCGACGAGACCGCTTCGCTCGACGTCGACGCGCAGGGCGACCGTCATGTCACCATCAACGGCGTGGTTTCGCTGGAGTGTCAGGTGCTGGCGGCGCCGCTCGTCGGCACGGTGCTGCGCTACGGGCAACTGTACGGACCCGGCACGGGCGCGGAGCAGGCCACGGGCGTCAGCCCGGTCCACGTCGTCGATGCGGCGCGGGCCGCGTGCCTCGCCCTCAAGCGATCGGAGGGCGGCATCTACAACATCGCCGAAGACAACCCCGCCGTCTCGACCGGCAAGGCGAAACGCGAGTTGGGCTGGCATCCGTCGAAGGATGCGCGGGCCGGGCATCCCGCTCCGACGAACCTTGCATGACGGTGCCGTTCCTGAAGATGCACGCGAACGGCGACGACTTCGTGATCATCGACAGGCGCGGGCAGGACGACCCGATCACGGGCGAGATGGCGCGCCGACTCGGGAGCCGGCAGCGGGGCATCGGCTTCAATCAGCTCGTGGTCGTGCTTGATTGCGACGATGCCGCGGCCCGCCTCGTGTTCTGGAATTCGGATGGCTCCGTGCTCGACACCTGCGGCAGCGCCACGCGCGGCGTCGCCGATCTGCTGATGCGCGAGCGCGGCCTGGCGTCGGTCGTGCTGCGCACGACGCGCGGCCTGCTCGCCTGCGTCCGGCACGCGCAGCGAGGTGTGTCGGTGGAGATGGGCGCACCGCTTCTGGACTGGCGCGACATTCCGCTGGCGTGGGCCGTGGATACGATCCGTTTGCCGCTCGAAGGCGATCCCGTCGCCTGCAGCATGGGCAATCCGCATTGCACTTTTTTCGTCGACGATCTTTCGGTCGTAGACGTCGGCGCGATCGGTCCGCGGATCGAAGCGCATCCGCTTTTCCCCAGGCGGACGAATGTCCACTTCGTTCAGGTGATCGACCGCAACCGCATCCGGCTGCGTATCTGGGAGCGCGGCGGCGGCATTCCGCTCGGCTCGGGCTCGTGCGCGTGCGGCGCGGCGGTATCCGGCGTGGGCTGCTGAACGACACCGTCGAGGTGGAATGCGACGGCGGGCCGGTCACGGTGCAATGGGACGGGCGGGGTGGCGTCGTGCTGACCGGTCCGGTCGAGCCGGTGTTCCACGGTATGCTCTGATTTGCGATGAGGGCGGCGCTCACATGCAGCGCTGCAACGCTTCGACTTCAGAGGAGAACACGATGGCCTACGGTAAGCACACGTATCGCGTGACGGTCGACTGGACCGGCAACAAGGGCAGCGGCACGTCGGGATATCGCGACTATGGCCGTGACCATACGATTCGCGCGGGCGCGAAGCCCGATATCGCAGGCTCGGCCGACGCCGCGTTTCTCGGCGACGCGGCGCGCTGGAATCCCGAGGATCTGCTGGTGGCCGCAGCCTCGGCCTGCCATAAGCTGTGGTATCTGCATCTGTGCGCGGATGCGGGTGTCTGTGTGCTGGCGTATGCGGACGAGGCGGAAGGCACGATGATGGACGACCCCGAACAGGGGCGTTTCACGCAGATCGTCCTGCGCCCGCGCGTGACGATTCGAGCCGGCGACGACGGCAGCCTCGCGGAGGCATTGCATCATGTTGCGCATCAGAAGTGCTATATCGCGAACTCGGTCAATTTTCCGATTCGATGCGAGCCGGTGATCGAGCAGGCGGCGTCCTGAGCTTCGCGCACGTTTTTCCGCTTCAGAGGCTTCGGTAGCCTCTCCTCATACTCCCCTCAACCCGACACCCGGTCATGGCGCGAAGAAGCGCTTCGTGGCACGCTGGCGTGTCGGGATCGATGCCCCACCTCCGCACGTCGGCACCCTCTGCCAGATCCGCTGACGCCTGTCCCGGACGTTCTTCCCGATCCCCATCTTTTCCTGCTCCGGCGGGACGTTGCAGCCCCCGGCGGCGAGCCGGACCTTCTCCTTTCATCCCCACGAAACCCGCGTCGCCCATCCCCCAACGTCTCCTGTCAGGGAATGCGTTTGCTTGACACTCGAGACATTTATTTTAAAATATAGAATAAATAATTCCGAAATATGGAATAAATTGTCGGGGAGAGTGATCCGTATAACGGTCATGACGAAGTGTGCTCGCACCGTGCATCCCGCGCGACGGGGCATTTTTTTGGAGAAGGCAATGCTGAAAGGATTAACGCAAGCGCAGGTCGACAAATACAACGACAACGGTTTTCTGTATCCGCTGGACGTGTTCAGCAAGGAGCAGGCGAAGGGTTATCTGGATCAGCTGGAAGCATTCGAGGCCAGCCAGAACCAGCAGAACAAGGCGCAGGGTTTCACGCCGCGCAAAGGTAAGGGTTTCAACTTCAAGCCGCATCTGCTGTTTCGCTGGGTCGACGAAATTGTTCATAACCCGATCATTCTCGATTACGTGGAAGATCTGATCGGGCCTGATATCCGGCTCTTCAATATGGCGGTGTGGCCCAAGGATGCTCATGATCCGGCCTACGTCAGCTGGCACCAGGACGCGACCTACTTCGGGCTGGACCCTTCCACGCAGGTTGCGGTCTGGATCGCACTGGCCGATGCGCCGATCGAGTCCGGCTGCATGGAGGTCGTGCCGGGCTCGCATAAGCTGGGACAGCTGCATCATGCGGAGGTCAAGTCCGACAATATTCTGCTGTCGCGCGGTCAGACCATCGACGTGCCGTACGACAAGTCTCGTACTGAATTCATGCCGGTCAAGGCGGGCCAGTGCTCCCTGCACGATACGTTTCTGATTCACGCATCGGGTCCGAACGAGTCGGATTTTCGGCGTGTCGGCATGGCGCTGAGCTACATCCCGGCTTCGTCGCGATGCAAGAGCGATGTCAGGCTGAGCGCCATGCTGATGCGTGGCGAAGACAGGTACGGCAATTTCGACGACGAGCCGCGTCCGAAAGTCGACTATGGCGAAGCGGAACAGGCGGCGCATCAGTTCTCGCTGGGCCGCTTCCAGGAACTGAACGCCGAGCAGGCGAAGCGCTATTGAGCTTGTACCGGGACCAGCCTCTCTTGCTCCCCAGAGGCTGGGCACCCGCTTACACGGTTGCGCCGGACGACCTCTTCTCGTGCTATGCCAGCGCTTGCTGACGATCCGCTGCCTGCTGCCGGCGATGGATCGCCGAGAAGCACCAGCACAGGAATACGGCAAAAGCGAAAATCCCCGACAGGATATAAAGCATCAGCGCAAAACCACCCGATACGTCGCGTGTCCAGCCGATAAACCCGGGCAGCACGATACCGCTGATATTGCCGAAGGAATTGACGAACGCGATCGCTGCTGCGGCGGCGAGGCCGGTCATGAAGGTCTGGGGCACCGTGAAGAAAACCGGGAACGTCGCGAAGATGCCCATGCACGCCATGCTGAGACCGATCACGGCAACAAACGGCGTCTGCAAGAAAGTCGCCGCGATCAGGAAGCCGACGGCGCTGAAGGCCGCAGGAATCGCCACATAGCGTATGCCCCCATGATGACGGTCCGCCTGGCGCGACCACCAGACTGTCGCGATCGCGGCCAGCAGATAGGGAATGGCCGTCACGACGCCTACCTGAACCGTACCGAGGCCGAAATCCTTGATGACCTGGGGAAGGAAGAACCCGGACCCGGACGAGCCGCAGATCAGGCAAAACAGCAGTAATGCGAGGATCAGCACGCGCGGGGTCATGAAGCCTTCCATCAGCGAAAACTTATGCACGGCCTCGGTTTCCTTGCGCTCGGCTTCGAGCACCGCTTCGAGGGCGGATCGCTCGGCGGCGCTCAGCCATTTTGCGTCCGCGGGCCGCGAGGGCAGCAGCCACAGGCAGGCAATGCCAAGCAGTACCGAGGGTAAGCCTTCGAGCAGGAACAGCCATTTCCAGCCCTGCATGCCCAGCACATGATCGGTGTAGTTCAGGATCACGGCGGAAATGGGCGAGCCCACGACGCCGGCCAATGGCATGGCCACCGCAAACATGCCCAGGGCTCCGGCCCGGGTCGACCTCGGGAACCATTGCGTCAGATAAACGACGATGCCGGGGAAAAAGCCCGCCTCGGCCACACCGAGCAGAAATCGCAGAACCGCCATGCTGGTCTCACCCTGCACGAGGACCATGGCGGACGACAGCACGCCCCACGAAATCATGATGCGGGCGATCCAGTAACGCGCGCCGACTTTGCCTAGAACGATGTTGCTCGGAACCTCGAAAAGGATATAGCCCACGAAGAACATGGAAGCGGCAAATCCATAGGCCGCCATGGATAAACCCAGATCCTTGTTCATCGTGAGCGAAGCGATGCCCACATTGAAGCGGTCGAGATAGGCAAAGAAATACAGAACCAGCAGGAACGGAACCAGCTTGCGGGCGACCTTCGAGGTGGTCGCGCTGACCAGCCGGTTCGAGGCAGTCGTAGATGCGGCTTGCGAAAATGACTGTGACATTGTCCCTACTCCTTTCCTGGTGAGTTTTCTTGCACAGCATTTAACGGCGACGATGCCCGATCGCCGCGGGAGCGCGATACACGAACTCCCGCGCGCTAACGCTTCAATACTTGGCGGCCTGCTCGTCGAGTCCTCGCTGGAAGCGGGCAACCGCTTCCTGATGAAAGGCCTGCTCCGCTTCGCCGTTGTTCACGCGCGGACGCGGTTCGTCGTCGTAATAGCCGAATGTGTCCTCGCCGCGCACGAGCATGGCCGTCAGACGCGTCGAGCCGACATTGCGCGCGTGCGTCGGGATGTAGCTGAAGCCGAGCCCCACTCGCCGGTGATCCGACTGGTTCGGACCGGATGCGTGGATCAGATAGGTGTCGTGTATCGAGAATTGTCCCGGTTTGACCGGCATGAAGGCGGTCTTGCTGCGATCGTAGTCGACGTCGATCGTCTGGCCTTTCGACAACAGAATGTCTTTGGACGGCACTTCGCCGTGATGCAACTGGCCGAGCTTGTGCGATCCGGGCACGACTTCCATGCAGCCCGCTTCGATCGACGCATCGGTCAGCGCGACCCAGATCGTGACCTGCGTGCTGGGCTCCAGCCCGAAGTAGGTCGAATCCTGATGCCAGGACACATAAGCCGGGTCATGCGCTTTCTTGGGCCACACGGCGAGATTGAATAGCAGGATGTCCGGGCCGATCAGGTCTTCCACGGCGTCGAGCACGGCCGGGTGACGGCCGATTTCGTCCACCCACGGAAAGAGCAGATGCGGTTTGAAATTGAAGCCCTTGCCCATCTGCTGGTTGCGGGTTGCCTCGAATGCTTCGAGTTGCTGAAGATAGTTCGCGGCCTGATCGGCCGGAAAGGCGTCGACCGGGCTGACGTAGCCGAAGTCGCGATAGTGCTGGATCTGTGCGTCGCTAAGTTTCTTGCCCATGATGCGAAGTGTCCTTCAATGATTGTTGATGTTGCGCAATGCGCGGGCCGGATACGGCCCGCGTGCGCTCAGGTGGCGGACCAGCCGCCGTCCACGAAAAGCCAGCTGCCGGTGGTGAACGAGGAATCGTCGCTGGCGAGAAAGAGGGCCGCGCGCGAGGTTTCTTCCACGCGCCCGAAGCGCTTCATCGCATGGCGGTTCTGCCAGCGCGTGCGGGTCGCGTCCGGATCGGCGCTGCGTCCGATCGAGGTACGCGACATCGGCGTGTCGATCACGCCGGGCATCAGCGCGTTCACGCGGATACCCTGCGATGCGTAGTCCACCGCCATCGTCTTCGCGAGTGTGGCGACCGCGCCCTTGCTCGCGACATACGAGGCGTTGCCGCCGCCGCTCGACGCCACCAGTTGCGAGCCGACGAAGACGATCGAGCCGCGCTGCCGCGCGAGCATCGTCGGCAGGACGGCGCGGGCCCATAGAAAGCAGCCCTTTACGTTGATGTCGAACACGCGATCCCACGTCGCCTCGTCCAGTTCGTCGACGCGTCCGCCCGGCGAGATCGCCGAACAGGTCAGCAATACGTCGACGTGCTGCCAGCACGACAGCACGCGTGCGACGCCGGCTTGCACCGCTTCGGCATCGGCGACATTCGCGCAGATCGCGAGCGCTTCTCCGCCTGCTTCGGTAATCTCGCGCTCGACGCTCGCGAGCGCATCGCCGTTCAGATCGACGAGCGCGACCTTCGCGCCTTCGCGCGCGAAGGTGCGGGCCGCATCCGCGCCGATGCCGGACGCCGCGCCGGTGACGATGGCGACCTTGTCGGCGAGTTTCATCGCGTCCCCTCTCTTGCGCCCTCGCGCCACGGGTAGTCGTCGCCGGGAATCGTGCCTTGCGGCAGCGAACAGCAGTGGTCGTAGATTGCGCCGGGGCGCGTGAGCCACACGCGGTCGAACAGGGGATGCGAGACGATGTGCTGCAACGCGCGGCGCAACGCACGCAAACGGAACGGCTGACCGACCACCATGGTGTGCAGCGCGATGCCGCAGACGAGCGGCTGCTTTTCGGATTGCTCGATCATTTCGTCAAACTGATCGATGATCGACTGGGCGAACGCTTCGCCGGTCTGCTTCTGCACGACGACCTGCGGCGAGTCGTTGATTTCGAGCGGATAGGGCAGCGACATCAGGCGGCCGTTGCGCGTGCGCATCCAGATCGGCTGGTCGTCGAACGGCCAGTCCATCGCGAAACGGAAGCCGGTTTCGTCGAGAAGATCGGCCGTGACGTGAGATTGCGACATCCACGGCGCCATCCAGCCGCGCGGCGCGGTGCCGCTGTCGGTGCGGATCTTGTCGTGGATATAGGCGAGAAAACGCGCCTCGTCTTCTTCCCACATGTCGCCCTGCTTCTCGGCGTTGGTGCGCCCGTGGCCGATGATTTCATCGCCGCGCGCCTTGATGGCTTCGAGAATGTCCGGCGCGTAATCGAACACGGTCGTGTTGATCAGATGGCACGCGGGCAGCTTCATCTCGTCGAAGAGATCGAAGAGCCGCCACACGCCGACGCGGTTGCCGTAGTCGAGCCAGCTGAACGTGCGCGGATCGGGCGGCACCTGCTGCGTCGAAATCGCATGGCGCATGCCGTGGCCGAACGAGAAGTGTTCGATGTTGATGCCGAAGTAGAGCGCAAGACGCTTGCCGCCCGGCCAGCTGTAGTCCTTGCGGTTGTTGATCGCGCTGTATTCGTAACGGTTGTGATGGGGCAGTTTCAGCATGAGTTCTCCTTTCATGTTGGGGCGACGGATAGTCTTCTCAGTGCGTGGCGAACAGTTCGCGCAATCCGCCGGTGTCGTAGCCGAGCGCGATGCCGAGCATCAGCAGAATCCGGCATTTCTGAGGCGTGAGATCGCTGCCGGCGACGATGCCGTGTTCGGCGAGCCAGCGTCGCGCGGGAATCATTCCGCTGTGTGCGCGGCTTGTCTGCACGACGGCGACGCCGCGCTCGCGTGCGCGCAGCAGCGCCTTGCGTTCGGCCGGCGAGGGCAGGCCCGGCGCGAGACCGGCGCACACGATGCCGCGTGCTCCCGCGTCGCACGACGCGTCGATCAGCGCGCCGTCGTTGCCCGCGACCGAGTACACGACGTCCACGCGCGGCAGCGGCGCGTCGGCCGTCCATGCGGCGGGTGCGCTATCCGGCGCGTGACGGCGCAGCGAGCGGCGCGCGAAATACGCGCCGTCTCCTTCGACGTAGCCGAGCGGACCATAAAGCGGCGACGCGAACGTCTGCAGCCGGTAGTTCGACGTCTTGACGACATCGCGCGCGCTGTGGATTTCGTCGTTGAGCACGACCAGCACGCCATGACCGCGCGCATCGGCCGAGCCGGCCACACGCAGCGCGGCCAGCAGGTTCATGGCGGCGTCGCTGGACAGCACGTTCAGCGGACGCTGCGAGCCCACCAGCACGACCGGTGTCGCGGTGCGCAGCGTCATGTGCAGGAAGAACGCGGTTTCTTCGATCGTGGCCGTGCCATGCAGCACGACGACGCCCTGTACGGTCGGTGCGACCGCCTCGATGGCGGCGCGCAAATCCTGCCATTCCGCGGGACCGAATGCGGACGAGCCGGTTGCGCGGAACGGCACGGCGCGGATGCGCGCAAAGCGCTGCGCGAGCGGGACGCGTTCGAGTACCGCGGCCACGTCGAGCCGTTCGCCTGTTTCCGGATAGTCGATCGTGTCGAGCGGATCGGTGGCGAGCGTCGAGATCGTGCCGCCGCAGCCGATCAACGCGATTTCGGGTAAGCCTTGCATGCGAGTCGTCTCCGGAAAATCAGCGGTTCGGATGAGGTTGCGCGAGATGGGGTTCGCTGCGCGCGTTCATGCGGGCGAACACCGAGGAAAGCGCGGCGGCGATTGCCATCAATACCGCGAGGATGCCCAGCATGAGCGTGAAGCCGCCGGATACGTCGCGCGTCCAGCCGATCACGCCCGGCCCGACGATGCCGCTGACGTTACCGAGCGAGTTGATGAAGGCGATCGACGCGGCGGCCGTCGTGCCGGTCAGAAACGACGGCGGCAAGGTCCAGAACACCGGAAAGCTCGCGAAGATGCCGACACAGCCCATGCTCAGGCCGATCACGGCGACGACGGGCGTCTTCAGCGTGAACGCGGCGAGCAGAAAACCCGCGGCCGCGAAAATCGCCGCGAGCGCGACGTACTCGATGCGCTTGCCCTTGATGTCCGAGCGGCGTGACCACCACACCATGCCGATCACGGCAAGCAGATAGGGAATCGCGGTGACCACGCCGATCTGTACGGTCGACAGCCCGAAGTCCTTGACGATCAGTGGCAGGAAAAAGCCGACGCCGGTCGAGCCGCACACGAGACAGAAGAACAGCAGCGCCAGCACCAGCACGCGCGGATTGGTGAAGCCCTCGCGCAGCGAGAAGACGCGCACGGCTTCGGTCTGCTGGCGCTCGGCGTCGAGCACGCGTTCGAGTTCGATGCGTTCGCGATTGCCGAGCCATTTCGCTTCCGAGGGGCGCGACGGCAACAGCCACAGGCACGAGATGCCGAGCAGCACCGACGGCAGACCCTGGGTGAGAAAGAGCCATTTCCATCCCGCGAGACCGGCCACGCCATGCATATGCGCGAGGATCAGCGACGAGACCGGTGCGCCGAGCACGCCGGAGAGCGGCATCGCGATCTGGAACAGGCCGATCATGCGGGCGCGGTCGGCGCGTGGAAACCACTCGGTCAGATACACGAGAATGCCGGGCAGAAATCCCGCCTCGGCGGCACCGAGCAGAAAGCGCAGCGTCGACAGGCTCGTGCTGCCCGTCACGAAGATGGTGGCCGCCGAAATCAGACCCCACGTAATCATGATCCGCGAAATCCAGAAGCGCGCGCCGATCTTGCCGAGCACGAGATTGCTTGGGACTTCGAAGAGGATGTAGCCCCAGAAAAACATCGATGCCGCGAAGCCGTAGGTGGCGACCGACAACCCGAGATCCTGGTTCATCGTCAGCGCGGCAAAGCCGACGTTGAAGCGATCCAGATAGGCGAAGAAATAGAGGATGCACAGGAACGGGATGAGCCGCCGCGCCACCCTCCCGACCGTGGCGGACAACGCGGCTTCCGATGCTGGCGCGTTCGAGGCGATATCGGCCGTCGATTCGAGATTCATGTTGGTCTACCTTACAGATGCATTCGGCCTGTGCCGTCAAAGGGTGGTCTGTGTTTATTCCATAAAACGGAATAAACAATTCCGATATTAGAGATTTTTTCGGGGGTTCGTCAATCGATTTCAAAATTGCGATGCAGCAGGGACCGGTTCCAGCCGATCGTGCGCAGGGGCGAACGGCTGCGTCGAAAACCTTGCCGAACCGCGCCCCGCAAGGCGCGTGGAGCATCGCTGGAAATACTCCAGGCTAAAATGCCGGGTGCCGTCCGCGAGGGCGAATTCTTTAACCCGCTTCGAATACGTACATGCCCATGACGCCGTCCAACGACCAGCCCATCGATCGCATCTTTGCCGTGATCGGCGCGATCGTGCGAGCGCGCCGCGCGCTGAGCCTTGCCGAGATCGGTGCCGCGGCGGGGCTGCCGGCGCCGACGGTGCATCGGATGGTCGGGAACCTCGAGGAGCGCGGCTTGCTCAAGCGCGCGATCGGGTCGAAGAAACTCGTGCTGCCGGGGCCGAAGCTGATCGAGCTCAGTAGTCAGGTGCTGGAAGCGGCGGTTGTCGCCGATGAACCGCATGCGATCCTCGAACGGCTCGCTGCCCAGATTCAGGAACACTGCCAGATCGGTACGATCGCCAACGGCGAGGTGCTGTACATCGACGCGGTGCAGGTGCGGCGCGCGAGTGGGCTGCAACTGGAGCAGGGACGCAGCGCGCCGTTGCACTGCACGTCGATTGGCAAGCTCTATCTGGCGTCGCTCGGCGACGAGGCGCTCGATGCGTGGCTCGACGCGCATCCGCTGGTTGAACTCGCGCCGAACACCATCACGGAGCGCGACGCATTCGCCGCGCACATACGCGAAGTGCGCAAGCACGGTTGGGCCTTCAGCAACGAGGAGTACGGCCAGGGTGTGATCGGTTGCGCGGTGGTGATTCCGTTGTCGACGCAGCGCGATTTTCTGTGTATCGGCATGTCGGGCCCCAGCGCGCGCGTGCCGTTCGAGCAACTGCCCGATCTCGTCGAACCGTTGCGTACCGCCGCCGCGCAGATTGCCGCGGCGCTTGGCGACACGGGCGGCTAACGGTGTTCGTTAGCGGGCCCCATTAGCTGACGGCGTATTTTTTCGCCTCCCGGCGGCGGGCGCTCATTTGTTTCCTCTGATATTTCCCCTCATTCGCCGATCCCACACGGCGAGGGAAACTCGCGCGCTGGTGTCGTGTTTCTGAACGGATCTTCGCGCCTGAGCGGTCGGTTGCGATGAGAGAGGGCAAGAATGATTGGCCTATCCCTCTCTTGCTGATTTTCCCGGGGCGCGGTGGCTGCCCGATGACGATCAGCGATGCTCAGAAGGCTGCTGAACTGTGCGCGCCGAAATAAACAATGGCGCAGCAGATGCACTCTCTCCAGTTGCAAGTGTTGACTTCAGTTGACATCTCATACGGGTAACCTATTTCACCGTGAAAACCTCCAGATCGAACTCCCTCAATGCTTCATCGTATGCCGGACCTTCTTCCGGGAAATCGAGCGCTGACGCTTCCTGGCATGACGAGCTGGAGTCCCGGAGAAAGAAACAGGCAGGCGAGGAGGGCCATGGTGTCCTGCGCGCCAGGCCCGCAGTGCCTGGCCTGTTGAAGGATCTCGGGAGTCGGGAATCGGCGCTCGGACGGCCACCATTGAACGTTGCCGCTCCACAGTCTGGGGCCACCAGGCCGACTGGCAAGGACGGTTACCGAGCCTCCGCCAGGCAGACCGAGCAGCATGCCTTGGCCCAGTTCAGGACCCTGATCAAAGCCCCGGTGCCCTCGCCACTCGGTTCTGCTGAATCATCGGCATTGACTCGTTCCGCCGCGACGCCGGTGCCAACGGATCGCTTCAATGGACCGTTACCCGAGAATCCCGCTTCTGTTCTAGGCAAACGCAAAACGGGTGGCAGTTTGTCGAAAGCAATCCTGGAAGGAGCGATAGATCGTAGACTGGCGAACGAAGGGTTTGCTGGGACGGAGGCCATGAGCAAGCGTCGAAGGAACCGCGGCCTGGTTCGCGTGGAGTCGGAAAATAGACGCAACGAACAGGAGGTGGGGAAGCAAATACGGATTGCGTGGTCCAAACTGTCTCCGACCGGCCGCATGGAGTTTTTCAGCAAGATGCGCGAGAACTTTCTCGAGCACATATTAGACGGAGAGCGCGCGGGCGCTATGAAAGAGCTGACGCAGCTCGCAGGGCCATTCGTTGCCAATTCGCCTTTGCCCCCCAGGCAAAAACAGAAAGAGGTCGCGAGGCTGCTCAATACAATGGCTAAACAGAATGCCTATCTGGATGACAAAGACGCACTCGACGTGTCGCTTGCTCTGGCGGAGATAGGTGCGCAACACCTTGAACCGGACAATCTCCAGGCGCTGCACGATGCAATATTCGCCGAGTGGCCGCGTGAAGCTAACGTTGCGCCGCTTGTAGAGCGGATGATTGACGACTTGCCCTTGACGACGGTGCCTATCAGCAATTTCGATGAGCTCGTCCGCAACGCGGACGATATCGCTCAACCTGAGCGGGGCAAGCTGTACAGCAAGCTTTACGGCGCCATGCGTCACATACCGGAGGAAGATCTCGACGATGCTTACGAGGTGTACCTCAATCACACAAGCGATTTACCGCACGGTGAGCTTCGGCAACTGGTCGCTGACATGCGGACACAAGCCGGACAGTGGTCTCATGAGGAGTCGCAGTCTGACGCCCTTAACCTTTTGAGTGATCTTGAAGGCGTGCTGAAGAAAGCGAGTAATCCGCGGTGAGGAAGCCGGCCGTTCCCCGAACGACAGCTTCAGCATACCCACACGAAAATACTCCCGGCACGGCATCCAACCGTCGCCGGGAGAAAGACCAATCACGATCCCTTCGCCGCCGAGACAAACTCGTTCGTATAAGTCCGGTTGAGATCGATATGCTTGCCTTTGATCGCCGGATTGATCGTCGACAGAATCTTGAGAACATTTTCCGGCCCGCCCGCAGGCATCTTTCCATCGGGCGTGTACATCGCCATGGTCGACTTCAGGGCCTGCACGTAGAGCGCCTTATCGCCGCCGTAGTAATCCTTCGGCATTTTGTCGGCGATTTCTTCGGGCGAGTGCGTATGGATATAGACCATGGTTCGGGCGATCGCGCGCGCGAGACCCGCCGCCTGTTGCTTGTGCGATGCCAGCCAGTCGGCGTTAACGTATAGCCCCGTAAAGGGGTAGATGCCGCCGAGCGCCTTCTGCGTTCCCTCGACGGTTCGCATGTCGACCATGACCGACGCATCGCCCTTCTGAAGCAGTCTCGACACGGTCGGCTCGGTCGTCATGCCCGCATCGATACGCCGCTGTTGAATGGCGGCGATGAACGAATTGTCCGCGCCAACCGGCAGCGTCGAATACTCCTTCGACGTAATGCCGTATTTGAGCGCCATGTACTGCGTAAGAAAGTCGGTCGACGAGCCCAGGCCCGTCACGCCCAGGGTCTTGCCTTTCGCGTCGGCCATGCTTTTCATCGGCGACGCCTTCGATACGACTTCGACTTCTCCCGGCACCTGAAGGAACGTTGCGATGGATCGCACTTCCTTGCCCTTGCTCTGCAGGTCGATCGTATGGTCGTAGGCGCTGGCGACGGCCTGAACGGAGCCTGACAGCAGTTCGTTTTCGGCATCGACGCCGGCCGGTTGCGACAGCAGTTCGACGTTCAGTTTCTCGTCCTTGAAGTAGCCGAGCTGATCGGCGAGCTTCGCGGGCAGGTAGATGAACTTCGAGATGCCGCCGACCATGATCGAGATGGTCGGGCTATCGTCGGCCCGTGCGGGCGATATGGCGACGAGGCTCGCAAATGCGACGGCGGTGCAGAAAAGACGTGCTTTCGGTGCGTTATTCATGATTTATTTCTCGCAAGGGTCTTCGGGTCAAAAATAGCCGGGAACCAGACGCGCTGGTTTGCCGAGGGAAACTCAATGGCTGTGATTCGGGACCGCGCCGGTCGCGTCGTCGGTGCCGGGTTCGTCGATGCGAATGAAATACGCCATCAGGAACGACGCGACCAGCAGCGCCGAGAGAAACAGCAGGCCCGGCGTTGCACTCTTTCCTGTGCCCTTGATGAATCCAATGGCGAAGGGGCCAACGAAGCCGCCCAGATTGCCCACCGAATTGATGACGGCAATGGAGACCGCCGCCGTGGACCGGCTGAGGAACAGCGTGGGGAGGGCCCAGAACGGCGATTTGAACGCGTAGAGTCCCGCGAGACTCAGGCTGATCATCACGATCGATACATAGGGATTCGTCGCGAGGCCCGCACCCAGCAGGGCGAGCGCCGCAACGCCGAGCGGGATCGCCGAATGCAGGCGTCGTTCGTTGCGGCGATCCGAGCTTCTGGACCACAGCACCATGGCGATCGTCGCCGCAAGGTACGGAATCATGGCGATGAGGCCGATCTGCGTGTGGCTCAGCGTTCTGGAGAATCCCTTGATGATCTGGGGCATCCAGTAGCCGACGCCGAGGCTGCCGCATTGATAGACGAAGTAGATGAACGACAGGTAAAGCACCTTCGGATTGGTCATCGCCTTGAGCGAGCCGAAATGCTTCGCGTGGGGGCGGGCCTTTCGATCGTTGGCGAGTTCGCCCTGCAGCCATTCGCGCTCGTGAGGCTTGAGCCACTTCGCGTCGGCGGGCCGGTCGGTCAGATAGAAGAAGCACAGAACGCCGCCGATCAGCGCGGGCGCGCCTTCGAGCACGAGCATCCAGCGCCAGCCGCTCCAGTTCAGCCACTGCGCGTGGTCCATCACCCATGTGCTGAGCGGTGCGCCGATGATGTACGAGACCGGAATGGCGGCCGTGAAGAGCGCGACCGTCGTCGCGAGCTCCCTGGCCCGGAACCAGTACGTGAGATAGACGATGATGCCGGGGAAAAATCCGGCCTCGGCCACGCCGAGCAGAAAGCGCAGCACATAAAGCTGCGTGGCGTTCTGCACGAAGGCGGAACCCACGGACACCATGCCCCAGGTCACGAGGATGCGGGCAATCCAGACACGCGCGCCGAACCGGTTGAGCATGACGTTGCTCGGCACCTCGAACAGGAAGTAACCGATGAAGAAGATGCCCGAGGCGAAGCCGAATGCCTCGCCCGTCAGCGCCAGCTCGTGATTCATCTGCAACGCCGCGTAGCCGATGTTCGCGCGGTCGATGTAGGAAATGATGTAGAGGATGAAAACGAACGGGATGATGCGCCACGTGATCTTGCGTACGAGTGCGTGTTCGTCGATTGCGGGGCTGGCTGTCATGGCTTTCTCCGCTGGCGGCCGAGTCCGCCAGGCTTCGCGTGAATCGGAAAGGTGTGTCAGGTGTGGTGCGGCGAGAACACCAGGCAGACCGGGCTGCCCGACGAGGCAACGAAGCCGGTCGGCGCGAGGCCGCCTGAGTGCGCATCGACGGAGAACACGACGATGGTGTCGCTGTCCTCGTTGAGCACGTACATGAAGCGGCCATCGGGTGTGACCGTCATGAAGCGGGGCGTCTTGCCTTGCGTGGGGACGGCATGCAGAAAGCGCAGCCGGCCATTCGACGCATCGATGCCGAACACGGCAATGCTGTCGTCACCGCGGTTCGACGCATAGACGAAGCGGCCCGTGGGATCGACTTCGATTTCCGCCGCGCGGCTATTGCCCGTGCAGGTATCCGGCAGACTCGACAGCACCTGCCGCGGCGTGAGCGAGCCGTTGGCCGCATCGTAGCCATACGCCGTAACCGTCGAATCGAGTTCGTTGACGACCCACGCATGGCGGCCATCCGGATGGAACGCGATATGGCGCGGCCCCGCGCCCTCGCGAGCCGCGACGAAGGGTGTCGCGGCGGGCGTGAGCCGGCCGTTTTCGAAGCGGAACGAGAACGTGCGGTCGAGTCCCTTGTCCGGAACGATCACGAAGCGCCCGTCCGGCGCGAACGGATTGAAGTGCGGTTTCGCCTGCTTCTGTTCGATCCGATGCGGACCGATGGGGCCGTCCAGCTGCACGAGCTGTGTGAGCGGTTCGAGCGAGCCGTCGGCGGCGATGGGCAGCACCGCGAGGCTCGCGCCGATGTGATTGGACACGACCACGTAGCGGCCGCCCGGATCGATTGCGAGATGCACGGGATTGTTGCCTTCGGTGCTCTGGCGATTGAGGAACGTGAGCTTGCCGCTCGCCTTGTCCACGCTGAACGCGCTGATGTCGCTCATGTCGCCATGCACGCTGTAGAGATGCTCGCCGTTCCGGCTCAGCGCAAGGAACGACGGGTTCACCAGGTCCTTGACGAGCTGCACGAGCGTCAGCGCGCCGGTCTGCGTCTCGACCTGATAGACGCTGATGCCGTCGCCGCGGGCGTTGCGCTCGCGCGTCGTGCGCGAACCGACATAAGCAAACAGGGGGGTCTTTTGTTTCAAAACGGTGTGCCTCGTATTGCGGGTTTCCACTGGATTGCATTTTGACTATATGAAGTGCAAAAATACAGTTATGGAAAACACCGACACCCCCCTCATCTCCCATCTCGACGCGGGCGGCGCGAGCTTGCGTTTCGTCGATCTGCCCGGCATGTTCGGCGCGCAGCTGCGCGAACTGCCCGTCGTGCTGCGCCTGCTGCTCGAAAACGTGATTCGTAATACGGATGGCGAAGAGCGCGCTCAGGCGGTCGCCGCGATCCTCGCGTGGCGCGAGCGCGCCACCAGCGAGCACGAAATCGCGTTTCAGCCCAACCGCGTGCTGATGCACGACACGACGAGCACGCCCGCGCTGGTCGACATCGCGGCGATGCGCGATGCGCTGGCCGAGGCGGGCGCGGACCCTGCCGCGCTCAATCCCGTGTTGCCGGTCGATTCGTCGGTCGATCATTCGCTCGCGGTCGAGTACTTCGGCAAGCCCGATGCCGCGCCGCGGAATCTCGCGCTCGAACTGCGCCGCAACGCGGAGCGTTACCGCTTTCTGCGCTGGGCTTCGCAGGCCTTGACGGGCGTGCGCATCCATCCGCCGGGCACGGGGATCATGCATACGATCAACCTGGAGCAGCTCGCGACGGTGGTGACGCGCGTCACGCGCGACGGCGAGCCGTGGGCCGTGCCCGACACGCTGATCGGCACGGACAGCCATACGCCGATGATCAACGGCATCGGCGTGCTCGGCTGGGGCGTGGGCGGCCTCGAAGCGCAGACGGTGATGTTCGGCATGCCGGTAATGCAGCGCATTCCCGATGTGATCGGCGTGCGTCTCACGGGCGCGCTGCGGCCGGGCGTGCTCGCCACCGATCTCGCGCTGACGGTCACGCAGCGGCTGCGCGCGATCGGCGTCTCGGGCGAGTTCGTCGAGTTCTTCGGGCCGGGCGTGTCGACGCTCAGCGCGGGCGAACGCTCGGTCGTGGCGAACATGGCGCCGGAGTACGGCGCATCGACGGGCTTTTTCCCCGTGGACGCACGTACGCTCGACTACCTGCACGCGACGCATCGCACAGCGCAAGCCGTGCAACTGGTCGAGGCGTTCACGCGCGCGGCCGGCCTGTGGTTCGATCCCGAGGCCGCGCCGCGCTACACACGCGCGATCGACATCGATCTCGCCAGCATCGGCATGCACGTGGCCGGCCCGCGCCGCCCGCAGGATCTGCTCGATTACTCGGCATTGCCCGCCGCGCTCGCGAAGCTCGGCTTCAAGCCGGAAGGCGGATCGAAAGCGCCGCACGAGCCGATGCCGCGTCACCCCGTGGCGATCGCGGCGATCACGAGTTGCACGAACACGTCCGATCCCGCCTTGCTGATCGCCGCTGGGCTCGTGGCGCGCAAGGCACGCGCGAAAGGCCTTGCGGTGCCGGCGTGGATCAAGACCTCATTGGCACCCGGATCGCCGGCCGCCGCTGCGTATCTGGAACGTGCCGGTCTGATCGACGATCTTTCCGCCGTGGGCTTCGACATCGTCGGCTATGGCTGCACGACCTGCATCGGCAACTCGGGGCCGCTCACCGAAAGCGTGCGCGCGTCGCAGGCCGAAGGCTGCATCTATCCCGTTGCCGTGCTCTCGGGCAACCGCAATTTCGCGGGACGCATTCACCCCGATCTCGATCTCGGCTTCATCATGTCGCCGCCGCTCGTGGTCGCGTTCGCCTTTGCGGGCAATGCCGAAACCGACCTGAGCCGCGAGCCCGTGCAATGCGCGGCCGACGGTACGCCGGTCCTGCTGCGCGATCTGTGGCCGACGCGCGAGGAAGTGGCCGCGCTCGTCGAGCAGGCGGCCGACCCCGAGGACTACCCCCGCGCGTTTGCCGCGGCGAGCCGCAATCCGGCATGGCACGAACTCGACGCGCCATCGGGCGCGCGCTTTCCGTGGAATCCGGCGTCGACGGCTTTACGCCGGCCGCCGTTCGCGGCCATCGATCAGGGCAGCCAGCTCGGCCACTATCGCGCGTATCCGTTGCTCGTGCTCGGCGACGACATCACGACCGACCACATCTCGCCGGCGAGCGCGATTCCGAAAGACAGCTTCGTCGCCGATTTTCTCGTCTCGCGCGGCGACGACCGCAACGACCTGAACGTGTTCGCCTCGCGCCGCGGCAACTGGGAAGTGATGATGCGTGCGGCGTTCTACAGCAAGACGCTGGTGAACCGGCTCAAGCCCGGCATGCCGGTTGCTCACACGCTGCACGTGCCGAGCGGCGAAGTGCTGCCGATTCATGAGGCCGCCAGGCGCTATGCGGACGCGGGCGATGCCGTCGTGCTCGTCGCGGGTGAACGCTACGGCACGGGCTCGTCGCGCGACTGGGCCGCGAAGGGGCAGCGGCTCCTGGGTATTCGCGCGGTGCTGGCCGCGAGCTTCGAGCGCATCCATCGCTCGAATCTGATCGGCATGGGCATCCTGCCGCTGCGTTTCGCGCCCGGCATCCATCCGGACACCCTCGCGCTCGGGCCGGGTGATATGCTCGAAGTCGCAGCGGACGCCGCCACGATCACGCCGCGCTGCACGGTGCCCGTGCGTATCGTGCGTGCCGACGGCCGCGTCGAGGCGATCGACGTGCGCGCGGCCGTGGAGACGCGCCTCGAATGCAGGCTGCTGCGTTCGGGCGGCGTAATTCCGCTGATCCTGCAGAACAACCTCGCGCGCGGCGGGGGCGCAGACTGAGCTCCCGCGCGGCGAACCTGACCGACTGAGATGATCGACCGCTCCATTGCCACCCAGATACTCGAACTGATCAGCAACGAAGGGCTCGAAGCCGGCGCGCATCTGCCCGCGCAGATGCTGGCCGACCGGCTTCGCGTGTCGCGCTCGCCCGTGAACGAAGCGCTCGCGCTGCTGCACGAGAAGGGCGTGCTGACGCGCGAGAAAAATCGCGGCTTCTTCGTGGCGCGGCCGCTCGTCGATCCCTTGGCCGACGTGGTCAGCGAACTGGGTCTCGCCGGGACCGGCATCGTGACGAGCGTCTATTTCCAGATCGCCGACGATCGCCTCAAAGGGGAACTGCCGGACGTTGTATCCGAGCAGATGATCCGCACGCGCTACGGTCTCACGGGCGCGCAATTGAGCGCGCTATTGAACCGGATTGCGCAGGAGGGCTGGGCAGAGCGCAAGCCCGGTTACGGCTGGGAATTCTCGCCCATGCTCACGACGCCCGACAGCCTGCTCAAGTCTTACCGGCTGCGTCTCGCGCTGGAGCCGGCGGCGCTGCTCGAACCCGGCTACCGGCTCGAGCGCAAGGTGCTCGAACGTTGCCGCGAGGTCGAAAAGCATCTGCTCGCGGGCGGCATCGAAACCGATACCGCCGATCAGTTGCACGAGCGCGGCGTGCGCTTTCACGAATCGCTCGTCGAGGCGTCGGGCAACAGTTTTTTTATCGACACCATTCGCCGTGTCAACCGGGTGCGCCGGCTGATCTCGTACCGTTCGATGCAGCATCGCAAGCGCTATGTGGAGCATGCCAGGCAGCATCTGCACGTGCTCGAACTGCTGGAGCGCGAGCGCAACGAAGAGGCATCCGAAGCATTACGCCAGCACCTTTTGCATACGCTGGAGGCTCTGGCGAGCATCCAGGAAATCCTCGGCTCGGCGCAGGAGGATCAACACACGGTTCAATCCGCCACGACCTTATGAATATCGATTCCGCCATCGTCAAGGCATTCGCGCCCACCGGAACGCTGCGTGCGTCCATCAATCTCGGCAATCCGATTCTCGCCAACCTGAGTCCGCAGTCGGGCGAGCCGGCCGGCGTATCGGTCGATCTCGCGCGCGCGTTCGCGCAACGCCTCGGTGTGCCGCTCGAACTCGTCGTGTTCGACGCGGCGGGCAAGTCCGTGGAGGCCGTCAGCGACGAGCGCGCGGACTTCGGCTTTTTCGCCGTGGACCCGAAGCGCGGCGAAACCATTGCGTTTACCGCGCCGTACGTGCTGATTGAAGGGTTCTATCTCGTACGCGAGGCTTCGCCGATCCGCTCCAATGCCGATGTCGATTATCCGCATAACCGGGTGGCGGTCGGCAAGGGCAGCGCCTACGACCTGTTCCTCACGCGGGAACTGAAAGCCGCGCAGATCGTGCGTGCGCCGACTTCGCCCACGGTGGTCCAAACCTTCCTCGAACAAACGCTTGAAGTGGCCGCCGGCGTCAGGCAGCAACTCGAAGCCGATGCCGCGAAAACCAGCGGACTGCGCTTGCTCGACGAGCGTTTCATGGTGATCCGGCAGGCAATGGGCGTCGCAAAGAGCCGGGGAGAACGGGCGGCCGAGGAATTACGCGAGTTTGTCGAAGAGATGAAACGCAGCGGGTTCGTCGCGCAGGCACTGGAACGCCATCGCATTGCAGGCGCTTCGGTTGCGCCGCTCGAATAAACGACGGCTTCCGGGGAAGAGGAGGGAATTGCCTCTGAAAAATCGGCCCTGAAACATGGCTGTTTTAAGGCAGATTCGAAATGTCGCTATGACAACGGGTTATTAAGCGACCGCCAGAAATGGCGTCGATTCTCGCCAGGCCCCGTGCAGCAAGCTTCTCAGGCTCATGGGGCGGCGCGCGCGGTTGCGCCGTCGAGGAACGCGGCGCCGTGGCGGGCGCCGGCCGCAACGTGACATTTCGGTATACTCACGGACTTCTTCTAAAACGATTTGTCGCGGCTTTTCGCCCGCGCAGCGACCGCCCGGTTGACCCGCCAGCGGTGTGCTGTGCGCACGCGATGGGCGCGTCCGTCTCCGCTCATCATGTCCGATCTATCCACGCCGTTCGGCGGCGCGCCCCGCCGTCTCGTCAACATCAATCCGAAGCCGCTCGTCGTCGCGCTCGCGCTCGTCGTGATCGGTGCCGTCTATCTCGCGCAGACCGTCAGCGTGACGCAGGCCGCGCTGTACGTCCTCGGCGCGCTGCTTGGCGTCACGCTCTATCACGCCGCGTTCGGCTTTACGTCCGCATGGCGGGTCTTCATCGCCGACGGCCGCGGCGCCGGCCTGCGCGCGCAGATGCTGATGCTCGCAATCGGCGTGCTGCTGTTCTTCCCCGCGCTGTCTGCCGGCACGCTGTTCGGTCATCCGGTTGTCGGCGAAGTGTCGCCCCCCGGCACCTCGGTCGTGATAGGCGCGTTCATTTTCGGCGTTGGCATGCAGCTCGGCGGCGGCTGTGCGTCCGGCACGCTGTACACCGTCGGCGGCGGCAGCACGCGGATGGTGGTCACGCTGATCGCGTTTATCGTCGGCTCGGTGGTCGGCACCGCGCACATGCCGTTCTGGTCCGCGCTGCCGCATCTCCAGCCGATCTCGCTCGTGAAGACGCTCGGCGTCGGTCCGGCGATCGCGCTGAATCTCGTGGTGTTCGCGGCGATCGCCGCGCTGACCGTGCTGATCGAGAAGCGCCGTCACGGCCATCTCGTGAGCGACGTGGATCGCGCGCCGAACGCGTCGCCGTGGCTGCATGGCCCGTGGCCGCTGCTCGCCGGTGGTGTCGTGCTGGCGATCCTCAACTTCGTGACGCTCGCGTTGTCGGGCCACCCCTGGGGCATCACGTCGGCGTTCGCGCTGTGGGGCGCCAAGGCGTTCTCCGCGCTGGGCATCGACGTCGCAAGCTGGCCGGTGTGGAGCACCGGCCCGAACGCGGCCGCCCTGGCCGCGCCGATCAGCCACGACGTGAAGTCCGTGATGGACATCGGCATCGTAATCGGCGCGATGGTTGCCGCTTCGCTCGCCGGCCGCTACGCGCCGGTATGGCGTCTGCCTTTGCGCTCGCTGATCGCCGCCATCGTCGGCGGGCTGCTGCTCGGCTATGGCGCGCGCCTCGCGTATGGCTGCAATATCGGCGCGTATTTCAGCGGTATCGTGTCGGGCAGCCTGCATGGCTGGCTCTGGCTCGTCGCGGCATTTTTCGGCAACGTGGTCGGCACGAAGCTGCGTCCGGCCTTCGGGCTCGCGGTCGAGCGCGTGAAGCAGACGGGTTGTTGAGCGGGCGGCTGCGACCTCTATTTGCCGGTGTAATCAGGAAGGCAACGCGTGACGCGTTGCCTTTTTTTATGCCTCGGCCGTGAACGCAAAGGCGTCATGCCGTTCGGCTCGTATTGCCGTTCGCAATGACGTCATTGATTCCATTGCATTGCGTGCATGACGCGGGAATCGTATCGTGGTCTCACTATCACGGAGACCCGCATGAAGATCGCATTTCTGGGAGCCGGTGCGTTAGGTTGCGCCATCGGCTCCGCACTCACCGAAGGCGGCCACGAGACGTGGCTGGTCGACCGCTTTGCGGCGCACGTCGAGGCCATGTGCCGCGACGGCCTGCAAGTCGACGACGCCAATGGCTCGCGCCGCGTCAAGGTCCGCGCCACGATGAACCCCGCCGAAGTCGGACCGGTGGACCTCGTTATCGTACTGGTCAAGTCCTTCCATACCGATTCGGCGATGCGCGGCGCGCTCGCCCTCGTCGGTCCCGACACGCTCGTCCTGTCGTTGCAGAACGGCCTCGGCCATGAGGACGTGCTGAGCGAGATCGTCGGCCGCGAGCGTGTGCTGGCGGGCAAGACCTATGTCGGCGGCGTACTGAAGGCACCCGGACATATCGAGTCGGGCGTGAGCGGAAAACTGACGATCATCGGCGAACTCGACGGCCAGGTGACGGAGCGGGTCCGCGCCATCGCCGATGCGTTCAACAGCGCCGGCCTGACGACCATGGTCAGCGACAACATCCTCGGCACGATGTGGGACAAGCTGTTGATTAACGTCGCGACCGGCGCGATCACCGGCGTTACCGGTCTGACGTATGGGCAACTCTACGAAGAGCCGGTTCTGAAAGCGACCGCGCTGGCCGCGATCGAAGAGGCCATGGCCGCGGCGAAGGCCGCCGGCATTCGTCTTTCGATGATCCGGGCGGAAGAGGCGTGGACGCTCGCCGCCGAAGGTTTGCCGCTTGCCTTCAAGACCTCGATGCTGCAAAGCCTGGAAAAAGGTTCGGTTACCGAAATCGACTTCATCAACGGCGTGGTCGTGCGCTGGGGCCAACGTCTCGGCGTGCCGACTCCTGTTAATTCGACGCTCGTGGCATGCATCAAGGGCATCGAACGGGCCATGACCGATCGCCAGAAAGCAGGAGCGGCGGCATGAGCGGCACGAAAGCGTATCTGGAGCACGTCGCGATCTGGGTGAAGGATATCCAGTGGCATATCCGCTTCTTCGAGGAAGTCCTCGGCATGACGATGCGCGAGGTGGACGGCACGCGCGAGGCGCCGCGTCAGTACTGGACGCTCGGCGGCTTGCAGTTCATTCACGAGCCGCGCTTCGACGGGCCCGAGGGCCGGCTCGGCCATCTCGGCGTGATGTGCGAGGACCTCGAGGCCGCGCTCGCCGCGGCGCAGGCGTTCGGTGTCGGCGAAATGCCGCAGGGACGCAACTGGCTGCGCTTGCCGGACGGGCTCGCGGTCGAACTCATTCAGGCCAAACCTGCCGCGTGCGTTGCGCAGGCGCTGGCGATCAATCCACGCGCGGAGGCGTAAAGCATGAGCACGATCATCGAAAAGTACTGGGACGACGCGAAGGACGGCGACGAGTGCGTGAGCCCGACCTATACGGTCACGAAAGAACGCATTCTCGCCTACGCCGATCTGACCGGCGATCACACGCCGGTGCATGTGGACGAGGCCTACGCGAACGCGAGCCACTTCGGTTCGATCGTCGCGCACGGGCTGTTCGGGCTGTCGATTGCGGACGGCCTGAAGACGCAGAGCGACTACCGGTTCCTGCCGGGCATGTCGCTCGGCTGGACCTGGGATTTCCTGTTGCCGATCAAGGTCAACGACGTCCTGCACGTCAGGTTTCGCGTGAGCAACATGCGCGCGAGCAAGAGCCGTCCGGACTGGGGCATCGTCGTGCTGCCGTCTGAGCTGATCAATCAGGACGGCCAGGTGGTCCAGCGCGGCGAACATCGCCTGATGGTGCCGCGCCGCCCGGGAGCGAACTGATGCAGGCCCGTCCTCTCGAAGGTATTCGCGTCGTCGACTACAGCCACTTTCTCGCCGGTCCCTATGTGGGCCGCTGTCTCGCGGCGCTCGGTGCCGAAGTCATCAAGGTCGAGCGTCCCGGCAGCGGTGACGCCGGCCGGCAGCATGCGACCCTCCTCGACGACCAGCAAAGCGCCTACTTCCTGCAGCTCAATATGGGCAAGCGCGGCGTCAGCGTCGATATGAAAGATGCGCGCGGCAAGGAGTTCATGCGGCGCCTGTGCGATTCGGCCGATGTATTTATCGAAAACTATCGACCCGGCGCGCTGGACAAGCTCGGCCTCGGCTATGCCGCGCTGTCCGAGCGTAATCCGGGCCTCGTGTACTGCTCGATCTCGGCATACGGCCATACAGGACCCGACGCGCATCGCGCGGGCTTTGGCCTGATCGCCGAGGCGAAGAGCGGCATCATGCAGATGATCGGCAATCCCGGCGAGCCGCCCCCGCTGATGCGGATTTCGCTCGGTGACATGTACACGGGCATTCATGCGGTGGCCGCGATCAACGCCGCGTTGCTCGGCCGCGTGAAGAGCGGCCGCGGCCAGCATATCGACATGGCGCTGTACGACACGCTGGTGTCGATGCACGAATACGCGGTGCAGTGCTACACGATGCAGGGCGTGCTGCCCGAGCAGACGGGGCACGACATGCCGACGTCGACGCTGTATGGCGTGTTTCGCGCGGCCGACGGCGATCTCGTGATCGCCGCGCAGGTCGACGATTCGTGGGCGCGCTTCGCTGCGCTCGTCGAACAGCACGGCGGTCCGGCCGGCTTCGGTGCCGACGCGAGATTCCACGCGCTGAACGGACGCAACGCCCATCGCGAGGACATCCTCGCCGTCGTCAAGCCGTGGGTGGCCGCGCGGCCGGTGGCCGAGGTGCTGGCGCTGCTTGACGGAGTCGACGTGCCATGCGCGAAGGTTCAGCGCATCGACGAGGTGGTTGCCGATCCGCAGATCGTCGCACGGGGCATGGTGATCGAACAGGACCATCCGCGCTTCGGAAAACTGCGTCTGCCGAACCTGCCGTTCCGTTTCTCCGACTGCGATACGTCGATCCGCGAAGTCGGCCCGGACCTCGGTCAGCACAATGCTGAAGTTGCACAGTCGCTGGGTTTCGACGCTGCGCAGATCGACGCCATGCAGGCCGACGGCGTGCTGTTTTCGAAGAGGGCTGCATGATGGCTGATTTATATGCGGTGATCGGCCATCCGATCGGACACACGAAATCCCCGCTGATCCACGGCCTGTTTGCGCAGGAGACCGGGCAGGACATCACCTATACGGCGATAGAAGGGCCGCTCGAGCCGGCCGGCGCGTTTGCCGAAACGGTCAGGGCGTTTATCGCCGCGGGCGGCAGGGGCTTGAACGTCACCGCACCGTTCAAGCTGCAAGCCTTCGCGATGGCTGACGAGCGCAGCGAACGCGCGGCGCTTGCCGGTGCCGTGAACGCGATGAAGTTCGAAAACGGCCGGATCGTTGCCGAGAATTTCGACGGCGTCGGCCTCGTGCGCGACATCGAAGTCAATCTGAACCGGCCGATGGCGGGCAAGCGCGTGCTCGTACTGGGCGCGGGTGGCGCGGTGCGCGGCGCCTTGCTGTCGTTTATCGCGGCGCGGCCGGCGGAGCTGGTCGTTGTGAACCGGAACGTAGTGAAGGCCGAGGCGCTGGTGGCGCAAGTCGCAACGAGCTGTCCGTTGATCGCATGCGGTTACCGGGATCTCGATGCGATGGAGCCGTTCGACCTCGTCGTGAACGCGACGTCGGCGAGTCTTGGCGGTCACTTGCCGCCTGTTTCGCCCGGCGTATTCAGTCCGGCTGGTGGCGCGTACGAACTCGCCTATGGGAAAGGGCTCACGCCGTTTCTGCGGCTTGCGCGCGAGGCGGGCGTGCAAGGTATCGCCGACGGTGTCGGCATGCTGGTCGAACAGGCGGCCGAAGCGTTCGAATGGTGGCGCGGCGTTCGTCCGCAGACGCGAGCAGTGATCGACCGGCTGACCGTGCCGCTCGATTGACGCTGATCCGCGCGACGCCGGCTCCATCACGTTTAGCACTGGCGAGCCGGCGCGCGAAAAATGCAGCGAGGGGCGTAGCGAAAAATGCATCGAAAAGCGCTTCGAGGCATGCAACATCACAGGGATTGAATTGAAGCGCCAGATTACGTTCCCCATGACCGCCGAGTTCGGCATTGCGATGATGGTCGCGACGACCGCCACGTTTGCCGCGAGCGATTCGGTGGTCAAGGCCATCGGCGCTTCGGTGCCGCTACTCGCTCTTCTTTTCGGCCGCTACAGCTTTCAGGCCGTCGCCCTCGGCGCCTGGCAGGCGCGGCGCGGTGCCGGGCATTTTCGCAAGGTCGGCGTGCTGAAACTGCAATTCCTGCGCGCCTTTTTTCTCCTCGTCAATTCGGCCTGCACGTTTGCCGGCCTGCGCTATTTGCCGCTTCCGGTCACCACTTCGCTGGCGATGATGGCGCCGCTGATTTCGACGCTGCTGGCGGCCATTCTGCTCAACGAAGACGTAACGAAGAGCAAATGGTCGATGGTCGTTCTGGGCTTTATCGGCATGCTGATCGTCGTGCAGCCGGGCAGCGGCGAATTCAGCTGGGCGGTTGCATTTCCCATTGGTGCAGCCACGACCTTCGCATGTTTTCAGGTCGTATCGAGCCGGCTTTCGACCGCAGGCGACCCGATCACCACCAATCTCATCACCGCCGTGGTCGCGAGTATCGCGCTCGCGGGACTGCTATGGGTCGATCAGGCGGACCTTTTGCCGGCAATCCGCAAAGTGACCGTGGGTAGCTGGCTGATGGTGCTCGCGATGGGCTTTCTTTCGACGCTCGGCCATCTATTGATGCTTCAGGCGTTGCGCCGAACGCCGCTTGCCGTGCTCACGCCATTCGGCTATGCGCAGCTTGCTTTCGCCACGCTATTCAGCTGGGCGTTCTTTGGCAGGGTTCCCAGCGTCTGGACTGCCGTGGGCATGATCGTGATTGCCGTCAGTGGACTAGGCACGATCGTCCTGCATGCGCGTGGTCGTGCGCTGCCGGCATGATCTCTCTTGGCAAGGGCAAGGGCAAGGGCAAGGGCAAGGGCAAGGGCAAGGGCGGCGAGGCGAAGCAGCGTTGCATATCACGTTTGCACAACCGCGGGCAGTGCCGTGCGCGAAGGCGGCGCGGATGCAACGCGCCGGACGTCGAGACCGCTCCACGCGTTACCGCGGGAGCGGTCTCATCCACCCTTAGCGGGCTTGTACCGCCGTCTTCGCGAGCTCCGTTCCGGTGAGCGCTTGCTGCCGGAGCCATTCATACTGTTCCTTCGGGATGGGGACCGCGTTGTCGTCACCGAGGTCTTGCAGCCGTACCCGATAGGTCTCCCTGGCGCTCCATGCAGCCAGCGCGGAAACGACCGTCGCGCCGAACGTCAGCGAGCCGATGAGCATCGGCACATTGTGAGACCCCGGCGGGGCCACTGCCGCGAAAAGGGCGGGGAGCAGCGCGGTGAGGGTCGTGCCGAGATTCTGCGCGATGGCCATCGCCGAGACGCGGAAACGGGTCGGGAAAAGCTCGGGATAGTAGCTCGGGAAGATGGCGTTATAGCCCTGATAGACGACACCCCACATCAGTATCGACATGACGAAGGCAAGCGGCAGATTGTGGATGCTGATGGCGTACAGATATGCAAACGACAGGAGTCCGGATGACAGGGCACCGAAGATCATCGGCATTCTGCGCCCGATGCGATCGGACAGATTGCCGACGAACGGAATGACGATGACCGCCACGATATTGCCGACCACCGGAATCCACAGATACACGCTGGGATGAAACCCGATGCCGTATGAAGGCTGAACGGCATAGGCGGCACCGAAGATCGTCGCGACCACGGGAATCACGTTCATGAACGCCATGAAGAAGACGCGAATCATGTCGGGCCAGCTATATTTGAACGCTTCGAGAATCGGCGCGCGCGCGACCTGGCCGCTTTCGTCTTCCTTGGCGAAGGCTGCCGTTTCTTCGACCTCGCGGCGGATGATGTAACCGGCCAGAAGAACGCCGGCGCTCAACAGGAAGGGGATGCGCCAGCCCCATGAAACGAGCGCATTCTCGGGCATGTAGTACGCGAGCGGCAGAAACACGGCGGCAGCGAGAATCTGGCCCGCCTGTACGCCTTGCAGCGTGAAACTCGCGAAGTAACCACGGTGGCCGAACGGCGCCTGCTCCATGATCATCGAACTGGCGCCCGAAATTTCACCCGCGACGGCGAAACCCTGTACCAGCCGCAGCACGACGAGCAGCGCGGGCGCCAGCAGGCCGACCGATTGATAAGTCGGCAGCAGACCCACGGCCATCGTGGAGAAGCCCATCATAAACATGCAGATCAGCAGTACCGTCTTGCGGCCGTGCGTGTCGCCCCAGTGACCGAGTACGAATGCGCCGATAGGTCGTGCCACGTAGCCGACGCCATAGGTCGCGAGTGAAGCGACGATCGCGATCGTGGGATTGCCCTTGGGGAAGAATATCTGCGGAAAGATCAGGGCGGCGGCTTGTGCGTAGATGAAAAAATCGTAGTACTCGAGCGCCGAGCCGATCCAGCCGCTGGCGGTGGCCTTCTTCGCCTGCTTGCGAGCTTTCGCGTCGGCGGCGTTGTCGCCGGGGCTGCCATGCGATGGCAGTTTGATTTGCATGAGTGTCTCCTGATTCTGGATTGACTGGCACAGCGTCGATGGCTGCGATTCTGGGAGTGGATTGATTCGGCGCCGAGCCCCGGCGCATGGGAATCGCCGCCAACGATACGAGGCGAGGTTCACATGCGCAATGCAATGACTACAATGAGGATATTGCGAGCGACAATAACCTCATGGATCTCACCGAGCTTCCCGATCTGAAACTGCTTCAGCTCTTCGACCTGCTGTATGACGTGCGGAGCGTGACGCGTGTCGCCGAGCAACTGGGGCAAAGCCAGCCGACAGTCAGCATCTGGCTCGGACGCTTGCGCGATCATTTGCGCGATCCCCTGTTTATCCGCACGCCGGGCGGTATGACGCCGACTCCACAGGCGGATGCATTGATCGGCCCGTGCCGCGAAATCCTGGAGTCGCTTCGGCGGTTTGCCGCATGGGAGATCGCCTTCGATCCCGCCACTGCCAAGCGGCGCTTTCGCATCTGCATGACCGACGCAAGCCATGTCACGCTGCTTCCCCGAATCCTCGCGTACGTGCGGGATCAGGCGCCGGGCATCCGCCTCGAAGCGGCAAGGATCGACGGCAATACCGAGCGGGCATTGGAGTCGGGAGAGGCCGATCTTGCGATCGGGTATGTGCCCTGGCTCGGCGCTGGGATGTACCAGCAGCAACTGTATAACCAGGACTGGGTATGCCTGACGAACCGTAATCATCCGCGGGTGCGGACCCGGCTCAGTCTCAGGCAATACCGTGCCGAGGGGCATGTGGTGATAGCGGCCGGCACGGGGGCGCAGCTGCTGGAGCAGGCGTTGCTGCGCGAGAACATCGACCGCGACGTCGTACTTGAACTGCCGGGCTTTTTGGGGTTGGGCTCGATCATCAGGACGACCGATCTGATTGCCACGCTGCCGCGCAACATCGGCGAAACGCTTGCCGAGATGAACGACATCGCGATTCATTCATGCCCGTTTGCGGTCGATGGCTTTGCGGTCCGTCAACACTGGCATGCCAAGTACCATCACGAAGCGGGCAATCGCTGGTTGCGCGGCGTGGTAGCGGAGTTATTTGGCGGAACGCGATGATTTCGACGGCGTTCCACCGAGGCTGGGACGCCGCGCGAGTTCGAGCGGGGTTGCGACCGCGCGGTTATCCGCCGCGCTGCCTTCTCGTGGCATATGGCATTGGTGCGGCCGCAGACACCTGCGCCTTTGCGCGTCAACTTTCGCCGGCATAAGTGTAAGTCCCGCTTTCCTGCTGATCTCCCTGCCTGATCGCGACTGATCGGGCGGAGCCCCCCTCTCATCACCGCGATGCCAGGTGTTGTATCGACCACAACATGGAAACTACTTATTTTTTTCCGATTGCTTGTCAGACAGAATACTATCATTCTACATCCGATCAGCTAGGTATTTGAGCTATAGGAGTCTGTCCGATGCGTCGCCGTACCTTCCTGGCAGCCACCAGCGCTGCCACCGCCGGGATGCTGTTCATGCAGAGCGGCCGGGCCGCCGTGGATACTTCGACCAAACCGGTCAGCGGCGGCACGCTGCGCGTGGCGTTTGCGTCGGACACGAAGACGCTCGATCCGACGTTTTCGGTCAATTTCTCCGAGCGCCAGCCGCTCTACCTCATCTACAACACCTTGCTGTCGATCAACCCCGACGCGTCCATCGGCCCGGAACTCGCCGAGCGCTGGGACACGCTCGACGGCGGCAAGCGTCTCGTGCTGCATCTGCGCAAAGGTGTGACGTTCCATGACGGCACGCCGTTCGACGCCGCCGCGGTCAAGGACAATCTTGACCGGCGGCTCGATCCTGCGGTCGGCTCGCCATTGCGGCCGCAACTGACGCTGATTCTCGACAGCGTGGAAGTGAACGATCCGCAGACTGTCACGCTGCATCTGAAATCGCCGAGCCCGGCGTTGCTCGGCATGCTCGCGCAGCGCGAAGGCTTCATGGCGTCGCCGACGGCGATGAAAAAATACGGCAAGGACTTTGCGACACACCCGGTCGGCACCGGCCCGTTCGTGTTCAAGGAGTGGATTCCGGGCAACTCGCTGAGCGTCGACAGGAATCCGAAGTACTGGGAGCCCGGCAAGCCGTATCTCGATCGCGTCGTATTCAGCGATACGTCCAATCCGATCATCGCGATGCAGCGCTTGCGCACCGGCGAGGTCGACTACATCTCGGCGCTATCGCCGATCGACATCCGCCCGATCGAAAACCAGCCCGGCATCGTGCTCGACGCGGGCCCGGCGAGCCGCTGGTATGCGCTGCAATGGCAGGTCGACCGGCCGCCGTTCAACAACCCATTGGTGCGCCAGGCGGTGGCGTATGCGATCGACCGCAAACGCATGGTCGAGATACTGATGAATGGCAAGGCGCCGATCGCCGAGTCGATCGCGCCGCCGGGCGCGTGGTGGTATGACCCCACGGTGAAGTCGTATCCGTACGATCCGGCCAAGGCGAAGGCGCTGCTTGCGCAAGCGGGCGTCACCAACCTTTCGGTCAGCCTGTCGACGCCGCAGATCATGCTGATGCAGCAGATCAACCAGCTCGTTCAGGAGCAGCTGAAGGCGGTCGGCATTGCGGTGCGGCTCGATCCTATTGCGCAAAGCGACTGGTATCCGCGTCTCTCGCAGGGGCTCATCAACTTCAGCCCGATCCGATGGTCGCAGCGTCCCGATCCGGACGGCCTGTTTCCGCTGCTGCTCGGCAGCACCGGCGCGCAGAACACGACGAAGTACCACAACCCTGACGTCGACAAACTGTTGCAGCAGGCACGCGACGCCTCCGATCAGGCGACGCGCAGGAGGCTCTACGGTCAGGTCGAGGCGATTGTCACGCGCGATCTGCCGTACGTGCCGCTGTTCTTTTCGATTGAATACGCAGCGATGCGCAACAACGTGCACAACCACGTGTGGTTGCCCGACGAGATTCCACGTTTCCGCAACATGTGGAAGTCGCCGGCGTAGCGCGGCGACGCCGAACAGGCCGGGGCGGGCAGGGAGCGCCGGCCGGCGGCGCGGTACGGCAAGCGCATCGTAGCATCGGTCCCGCGCGGATGAGCCAAAGCCGGGCGGGCGTGACGGACTGACGACGTATCTCTCCTGTGTGGGGAGAGGCATCGTCGCGCCTGCATATCGATTAGGTATCCATATGTTGTGATGGATGATGCATAGGTGATCCCAAGCTCCTTCCTATTGGTGAGACAAAATGAAAAAGATTTCCCTGGCAGTCCTGCTTCTCGCGGGCGGTTCCGGCGCGGCGATGGCGCAGAGCAGCGTCACGCTATACGGTATCGTCGATGAAGGTTTGATGTTCAACAACAACGCGCGTACCGGGCAGCAGTTCGCGCTCGCGAGCGGCAGCGAATCGGGTAGCCGCTGGGGCATGCGCGGCGCCGAGGACCTGGGCGGCGGACTGTCCGCGGTCTTTACGCTCGAAGGCGGCTTCAGTTCATCGACCGGCGCGCTCGGGCAGAACGGCGATCTCTTCGGTCGCCAGGCCTACGTCGGGCTGGCGGCGCCGACGTGGGGGCAGGTGCTGCTCGGACGTCAGTATCTGAGCGGCTATGACTACGTCGGCGCGTTGACCGCGGCCGCGCAGTGGGCGCTCGGCGGCGCGGGTTTCGGCGCGCATCCGGCTGATCTGGACAATCTCGACGGCACGTACCGGGTGAACAACGCGGTCAAATACAAGTCGCCGAGCTTCGGCGGCTTTTCGTTCGGCGGCACTTATTCGTTCGGCGGCGTGGCCGGCGACTTCTCGCGCAACCAGATCTACTCGCTCGCGGCCGGCTACAGCATGGGGCCGTTGACCGCTGCTGCCCAATACACGCACGCAAGCAACCCCAATTATTCGCTGTGGGGCAATAAGGCCAATGACAGCAGCACGGGTTCGAACATGTCGGGTCCGGTGATTTCCGGTCTTGCCACCGCCGGTTCGCAGGATGTCGCCGCGGTGGGCGTGAATTACAAGATCGGCGATGCGACCCTCGGCGCCATCTATAGCCACGCGTCTTTCAACAATCTCGGCACCCTGGCGGTCGCGGGCGCGAGCAACGGGCTGCGTGGCACGGCGGTATTCAACATCATCGAAGCGAACGCGAAGTACATGTTGACGCCCGCGCTGCAACTCGGCGCGTCGTACACGTACACGGCGGCGGGCAGCCTGCGCGGACTCTCGGGCGCGCGCTATCAGCAGGTCAATCTCGGCGTCGATTACAACCTCTCGAAGCGCACCGATCTATACCTGGTCGGCATCTATCAGCAGGCATCGGGACACGACTCGACCGGCGCCAACGCAGTCGCGCAGATCGCTTTCGCGACGCAGTCGTCCACGAACCGGCAGGTCGTCGCGGTCGCGGGCATCCGGCACAAGTTCTGAGCCTTGCCGCCTTTCGCGCGCGGCGCCTGCCGTCGCGCGCGAATGCGGACGATCGCCGGCGCCGATCTGCCATCGGCAATTGCCGGTGGCGCCGGCTAAAACACGGCAACTAGGAACGCATTGGAAGATGGTATACAATAAGACATCGCTCGATCAACGTGCCGAGCACTTCATTTCAGCAACGCGAAAGGACTTGTAATGCCGATGGAGTTGCCCCCCTTTCTGGAAGCCGCCGCGACGCAACTGGCTGGCGCTGGTGCCGCGGAGAAGATCATCGGTTATATGCGGCCCGCCGAGTCGATCATGCAGGGTCCGTTGATGGGTGCGATGAAGGCGTCGCGCGTGAGCTTTGCCTATGTGCTCGCGCGCCGCATGATCGACGAGCGCTGGCGCATTGCGCTCGAAACCTGCGAGGCGGACGCAAACGGGCAAGGCCGCCTCGTCTACCGCATCAGCGCACGCGGAATCGACTTCACCTATATCGCGCGCGCATACGAATGGGACGGCAAGGAGAAGGTGGGGCGCCGCTCCGATGGCGCAAACCGCGACATGTTCGGCGCACTGTTTGTCGGAACACCGAACGCGGCGCGCATCGAGCGCGAATTCGCCACGTTCGATCTGAAAAACGTCGAGACGATGCGCACGGATGCCATGGTGCTCGGCTGGACCCCGGCCAATCGCAGCGCGCGCATTTTCGATCACGTCGTCGATGCACTCGTGGCCGGTCATCAGCCGGAGCCGGGCCTGATCGGCAGCGCCTCGGCCTATCTGCTGCGCAACGGTGGATTTCAGGGCAGCGGCCGCAACGGATCGATCTCGTATCAGGGCATCGCCGCCGACCACCCGCTGTGCCATCCCTTCTTCGCGGATCTCTTCGGTCTCTACATGGTTCGGCAGGTGTCGATCGATCTGGTCAACGCGATCGCCCGAGCGCGTAATCCGCGCGCCGCGCAACTCTCCGAAGAGGTTGCGCGTTATCTCGCGGTCGGCAACTCGTCGGGGCAGGGCATGTGCGTGGCGTTGCAGCGTTGGCCGCATTGGGTGTCGACGTGGCTGACCGTGCGCGAAGCCGCCCTCGCATACGCGAAGTCGATGCCCGTCGATGCGGCGAGCCGCGAGCGTCTCGTCAGCCTGGTCGCCCGTGTGGCCGCGTACTGCGACACGGTCCAGGTTCAGTCTGAAGATTATGTCGTGCCGAACAAGGTCATCGCGGCGAACTTGCGCACCATCGTCGGCTGGCTCGATGGGTCCCGGGCTTTTTCTCTCTGGAACGATTTCGCGCAGGCCGCGTCGGCATTCGATGCCGAAACGCAGGAGCAACTGAACTCCGCGCTGATCGATTTGTACCCCGACGTATCGGACCGTTTCGCCGATTACCTCGTGATCGGCGCGGCGCGCGAGCGCGGCGTCGTCGCCGAGATGACGGTCGGCGAGTTGCGCGGCCTGTTGCGCAAGAACTATGCGTGGGCGCTGCGCTACGACACACTGCTGTCGAAGACGCGTCAGCATTTCTGGTATCACTCCGTCGACAACGGCGAGCAACGGCGCGGCGAACGCGTGCTCGATCCTGGCGAGGAGTACGAATCGTTCGTCGATCACATTGGCATCGTGCAGCGCCTCGCCTGCGTCGTTGCGAGCTACGCGGACGATGAACTGGTCGGCGAGCTGATGTTCGCGCATCCGGATCTGGAGATGGCCGTGTCGCGCGTGCAGTATCTCGATGGCCTTCCCTATGCGGAGATTCGCGACAACCTGATCCACAAGGATTTTGTCCCGGCGCAACTGATCCGCTTTTTCCTCGCGTCGCTCGGCATCGAATGCTCGACGCCGCTGTCGATTCGCTATGTGCGAGGCGTCTTCTTCCAGGGGGTTCCGCTGCCGGCCGAAATCGCCGAGGGCACGACGCGCGACTGGCGCTACCCGGCCGAGCCCGCCACCCAGACAGAGATGCTGTCATGACCGAGCCGACCTACACCTCAGCCGCGGTATCGGAAATCACGCGCGTCGCCTGGTGGAGTCTGCGCGCGTTCGGTTGCCCGCTCGGCGCGGTCGAAGCCATGGCGCGCGTGCTGACCTGTTCCGAAGTGCTCGACGGCGATACGCTTGCCGCGCTGCGTCGCAACGAAGCCGCGTTGCTCGCGGCATTCGCGAGCGATGAACCGCGCTTCGATCGCACGAGCGAAACGAGCGGCGTTATCGACGCAGCGGGCCGTTCGATGCTCGATATCGGACCCCGGGCGGTCGATCTGATCACCGGGCTCGCGAGGCGCAGGCGCGGCGCCGTGCGTATCACCGTGAACCACCTCGCGGACGAGATCGGCCTGGCCGGTACGGCGACGATCGCCGCGCAGCGGGGCATCGGGCTTCTATTGACGAATGGCGACCCGCATGGCGCATGGCGGTTCTATACTGCCACGAGCGGCGGCGCGATAACGTCGCTGACCAGCGATCCTGGCGGCGCCGCGATTCATGACCTGATGGTTCTGCTGCACGAAGTCGGCGACGTGCCATCCGCCGCGGCCTTGCTGGCAGCCGATGCAACCGGTGCTGGAACCTCGGCCCTCGAACTCATCGCATTTCCTTTCGTCGCGAGAGACGATCTCGCCGAGCTTGCGGCGCGTCGTTCCGGCATGGTTTGCAAGGATGTGAGCGGTGCGTTGAGACGGGCCTATGCGCACGGAGTCGACGTCGCTACCGCCGACCTCAGGTTCCTGTACGAACTCGAGACACGTACCTGGGCGCCCTCGTCGGAGCGCTCGCGGGCCCAGGCGGGCTTCCAGGCTGCGAGTCCGACACCGTGATCGTAAGACAGTCGTTTTGAGGAGATCAGGATTGGATATCGAACGATTCAATACCGGCGAACGCCGCCGTCGTGATGTGCTGGGCGATGCCTATGTCGATCAGTCGCTCAAGAGTGCTGACGATTTCAACCGGCCGTTCCAGGAGCTCGTCACGGAGTATTGCTGGGGCACGTGCTGGGGCGACCCGACGCTCGTGCCGCGTGAGCGTAGTCTGCTCAATCTCGGCATGATCGCTGCGCTCGGCAAGATGCACGAGTTCGAGCTGCATGTGCGCGGGGCGCTCAAGAACGGCCTGAGCCACGAGGAACTGCGCGCGGCGCTGATCCAGATCGCGGTGTATTGCGGCATCCCCGTCGGTGTCGACTGTTTTCGCGTGGCGCGCAAGGTGCTGGCCGAACTCGCCGCCGCCTCTCAACCTGCTGCTGATCCCAAGGAATGACGATGCCGTTTTCGATTCGCAAAATCGTGGTCTACAAGGAAGCGACCTTCATTGAAGGCGACAAGGCGCTTGCTACGCCCGTTACGCTTGTCGGCGTTGCGGCGGTGATTCGCAATCCGTGGTTCGGGCGCGGCTTCGTCGAGGATCTGTCGCCGGAGCAGCGCGATGGCTGCGGCGAACTCGGCAAGGTGATGGTGGCACGCATGCTCGAAGAGATCGGCGGCAAGCAGGCGATCGAAGCCTACGGCAAGAGCGCGGTAGTCGGTGGAGGCGGAGAAATCGAACACGCGTCCGCCGTGATTCACAACCTGCGCTTCGGCAATCACTATCGCCATGCGGTCGAAGCGGAGAGCTTTCTGTCGTTCACCAACAAGCGCGGTGGACTGAACACGTCGCTGCAGGTGCCGATCAAGCACATTCACGACGGCGCCGCGCGTTCGCACTTCATCACCCTGGAGTTCGCCATTCCCGACGCACCGAATCCCGATGAGATCGTGATCGTGCTTGGCGCGTCGACAGCCGGACGACCGCACGCGCGTATCGGAGACCGGCATCAGGACATGCAGGAGATCGAGCGCGAGAACGCGGCGCATTGAAACCGGCAGGCGCGAGAAAGGCGGCAGTGCCACGGCATGAGGCGGCATGGGCCGCCGCCGCATCACTCCGCGTAGGTCCGGTGGCGCTGTGCTGCTGTCAGCGGCACAGCGCGTGGAGCGTGTCTAGCGATTCGCTTGCCCGTCCTTGAGCAGGGCCGTCGCCGACTGCGCCGATCGCTCGATGAGCGCGCGTATCGTCAAGGCAGCGGCATTGCCGTCGCGCTTCTTGAGCGCCTTGAAAATCTCGCCCATGAGTTCGACCGTTCCGTGACGGCGTTCCACTGGCGAGCGCCGCGTCGTGGTCGCGCGCAGCAAACTGATGCGGGCGCCGAGAAGCTGCATGACGTGCTTGGCGGTCTCGTTGCGCGCGCCTTGATAGAGGATCGCGTAAAAGCGATTCGAAGCGGCGAGGAACGCTTCGTCGTTTTCGACCGGCGTATTCTTCAGCGCATTGAAGGTGTCTTCGAGTTCGGCGAGGTCCTCACTGGTCGCGCGCTGGGCAAAATGCAATGCCGCTTCGGAATCGAGCGCCGCCCGTATTTCATAGATTTCCGTGGCGATTTCGGGCGTCAGAGTTGCAACCACGACGCCCTTGGTATCGAGGCTCTCGACCAGACGCTCCGATTCGAGATTGCGCAACGCCTCGCGGATACTGCTGCGGCTGACGCCGGTCTGTTCGCATAGATCGCGCTCGATCAGCTTCTGGCCCGGCGCGAGCCGTCCCGCAATGATCGCTTCACGCAGAACGTTTAGCGTCTTCATGCGGATCGTCTCGTTTTTGGCGACGCTCAAGCCTACTTGTTGGGCAACCGTTGCGTCTTCTGTCATCGTTCCACCCTATGTTTGAATGCGGGCCGTCATGTGCGGCCCGTGCTGGGTTTTATTCCGGCTGCAGAAACTCGAGCAGCAAGCCGGCAATCAGGTCCGGTGCTTCGAGCAGCACGCTATGACGCAGCTCCGGCAGGATGCGAAGCTGCGATCCGGCGATTTTCTCATGTAACAGGCGCGACATCCGTGGCGACGAGCCGGGGTCGTTCTCGCCGGTCATCACGAGCGTCGGTACGCTGATGCGATCGAATGCGATGCCGCGATCCGCTGCCGCAAACACGCGATACGCGGCCGCGTACGACCGATGATCGTTCTTCACCAGTTGTTCGAGACGGTACGCGACGCGTTGCGGGTTGGCCGCCTTGAACGCCGGCGTGAACCAGCGATCTTCCGCCGCCGCGACGACCGCCGCGATGCCCTCGCGGTCGATCTGGTCGGCGCGTTTCAGCACGCGCGCGCGTTCCTCGTCGGTGCGCTCCGCGACCGAGCTGATGAGCACCAGCCGGTTCAGACGCGCCGAGTTTTCCACCGCGTATTTCTGCGCGATGAGGCCGCCGAGAGAAAAGCCCACCAGATGCGTTTTTTGCACACCGACAGCATCGAGCAGCGCATCGACATCGGAGACGAAGTCATCGAGCGAGCAGCGCGTGATCAGGCTCGATGCGCCGTGGCCGCGCAAGTCCGCGCGTAGCACCGTGAAGTGCGCCTCGAGCTGGCTCGCGATCGCGTCCCAGCTTGCGTGATCCGCGCCGATGCCGTGTATCAGCGTGACAAATGGTCCGGACCCCTGAATCTTGTACGCAAGCTCCAGGCCGTCGGCAGAAACATATTTTTCCACTTGCATCGTCTCCGTTAATCTGTTGGTATACGAGATACTAGCTGACAAAAAATATTTCGACTAGACTGACCTCAACATCTGGCGAATACGGAGACCTCCATCCATGGAGTACGCAAGATTAGGCCGCTCGAGCCTGCGCATTTCCCGCCTTGGCTTCGGCGCGATGGGTATCGGCAACCCGGGGTGGCGCAAGTGGGTGCTCGAAGAAGACGCAGCACGGCCGATCCTGCGCGCGGCGGTCGAGGCGGGCATCAATTTCGTCGATACCTGCGATTTCTATTCGGCGGGTGCCAGCGAGACCGTGCTCGGCAATGTGCTATGGGATTACGCATCCCGCGACGAGATCGTGCTGGCCACCAAGCTCGGTAATCCGATGGGCACGCATCCGAATGCGCGCGGCTACTCTCGCAAGCACATCTTCAGCGCGGTCGATGCGTCGCTGAAGCGCCTGAAGACCGATTACGTCGATCTGCTGCAAACGCATATCTGGCAACCGGACACGGACCTCGAAGAACTCGTCGTCGCCTTCGACGATCTCGTGAAGAGCGGCAAGGTACGCTACGTCGGCGCCACGACCATGCCCGCCTGGGCTTTCGTGCAATGCGTGAATCTCGCGAAACAGATGGGACGTACGCCGTTTGTGTCGATGCAGTGCGAGTACAACGTCTGTCATCGCGAAGCCGAGCGCGAACTGATACCGTTCTGCCGCGCCTACGATATCGCGCTGGTCCCATTCAGTCCGCTCGCGCGCGGCTTCCTGTGCGCGGACCGGCGCGATGCGCGCAACGCGACCGCGCGACATGATTCGGATGACTACACACTGAAGCACTATCACCGCCCGGGCGATTTCGCGGCACTCGAATGCGTCGCGAAGATCGCCGCGAAGCGCGGAGTCGAACCGAGTCAGGTCGCGCTGGCGTGGGCGCTCGCGCAGCCTGGCATCATCTCGCCGATCTTCGGCGCGACGCAGGTTGAGCACGTCGCGAGCGCGGTCGCCGCACTCGATCTGAAGCTCGACGAGGAGGAACTGCGAGCGCTCGCCGGCACCTACGAAACGCGTCCGCTCGGCGCGAAAAGCCACTGAGGCAGCCGCTGCGCGTTTCCCCTCATTTGCTGCACATTCTCAAGGCATGCCAATGAATCAGCAAACCGAAAGTTTCGCGATGTATATCGACGGCGAATTCGTACAGGCCGAGGACGGTCGTACCTTCGAAAGCGTCAATCCGTGGACCGGCCGCGCATGGGCGACGATTCCCGACGCGAGCGCCGCCGATGTCGATCGCGCCGTGCGGGCCGCGCATCGCGCGTTCACGAGCGGCCCGTGGCCGAAGATGACGCCGAACGAACGCGCCGCGCTGCTGCAGAAGCTCGCCGACAAGCTCGTCGAACACAAGGACCGGCTCGGTTATGTCGAGACGCAGGACACGGGCAAGCTGCTGAAGGAAACGACCTGGCAGGCCGCGCACACGGCACGTGCGTATACGTATTTCGCCGGTCTCGCCGACAAGCTGCAAGGCGACATTCCGCCGTCCGCGCCGAACATGCTCAATCTCGTGCTGCACGAGCCGGTTGGTGTTGTCGCGGCGATCATTCCGTGGAATTCGCAACTGCAATTGTCTGCCTACAAGATCGCGCCGGCGCTTGCGACCGGCAACACGATCGTCGTCAAGGCTTCCGAAGATGCCTCGACACCGCTGCTCACGCTCGCGAGGCTCGCGCATGAAGTGGGCTTCCCGCCGGGCGTCATCAACTTCGTATCGGGCCGCGCGAATCCGTGCGCGATCACGCTGACGAGTCATCCGCTCGTGCGCCGCATCGCCTTCACCGGTGGTGTCGAGACCGCACGCAAGCTGATTCCGAACTCCGCGCATAACATCGCGAAGCTCTCGCTCGAACTGGGCGGCAAGTCGCCCGTAATCGTGTTCGACGACGCCGATCTCGACAGTTGCGTCAACGGTATCGTGGCCGGTATTTTCGGCGCGAGCGGACAGAGTTGCGCGGCGGGCTCGCGACTGATCGCGCACGAATCGATTCACGACGCGCTCGTCGAGCGTCTGGTCGAACGGGTGAAGACGATCGCGATCGGCGACCCGATGGAGGCCTCGACCAACATGGGGCCGCTTGCAACGGAGCGGCAGGTCGCCCGCATCGAGACGCTGCTCGCGCAATCGGTCGAGCAGGGCGCGCAGGTCGTCGCCGGCGGCAAGCGTGTTGCGGGGCTGCCGCATAACCAGTGCTTCCAGCCGACGATCGCGCTATGCGATCGCGGCGATTATCCGGTCGTGCGCCAGGAATTGTTCGGTCCCGTGCTGTCGGTGCTGAAGTTCCGCACCGACGACGAAGCGATCGGCATCGCTAACGATAGCGACTATGCCTTCGCCGGCGGCATCTTCAGCCGCGACTTTCCACGCGCGATGCGTACCGCGCGTGCGGTGCAGGCGGGCCGCCTGTGGATCAACACCTATCGCGTCACCGGCGTGAATGTGCCGTTCGGCGGATTCAAGCAGAGCGGCTACGGTCGCGAAGCCGGTATCGACGCGCTCAAGGACTACACTGAAACGAAGGCGGTAATGATCGAAGTCGGGGGCGAGGCGCTCGCCGATCCGTTCGTGATGCGCTAGGCGCAGCCATACGCGCAGCGGCGTTCGCGTACGTGTAGGTGCCATACAGGGACATTCTCTTATGCTGACAGTCATAGGCAGGCGGCTCGTCTGGGCCGCGCCCAATCTGATCTTCGTGACCGTATTGCTGTTCTTTAGCGTCGCGGTGTTCTTCGGCAACCCGGCCGCGTTGATGCTCGGCCAGGATGCGACCCCGCAGGCCGTTGCCGAACTGAGCCATCAGATGGGCTTCGACCGGCCCGTGGTCACGCAATATCTGAGCTGGATGGGCCACGCCTTGTCCGGCGACCTGGGGCGCTCGTACACGACGCATCAGACCGTCGCCGAGATGCTGATGCGTTCGTTGCCGGTCACGGTCGAGCTGGCCGTGCTGTCGATCCTGCTTGCAACCGTGGTCTCGGTGGGGCTGAGCAGCCTGACCGTCGGCCAGCGTGTGATCGGCACGTTCGTCACCGTGCTGTCGATCATCGGCATGACGGTGCCGAACTTCATGCTCGGCATGGTCGCGATCTTCATCTTCTCCGTGAAGCTCGGCTGGCTGCCGTCGGTGGGTTGGGTGCCTTGGGACCACGGTCTTCTCACGCACCTCCAGCATCTGATCCTGCCGACCATCACGCTTGCCGCGTACTACTTCGGCGCGTTCACGCTCGTCTATCGCGCCGAATACCAGGCGGTGCGAGAGCGTCTCTTCGTTCGTGTCGCGCGAGCGAAGGGGCTGTCCGAACACCGCGTGTCATTCCGCCATATTCTGCCCAATTCGATCCTGCCGGTGATTACGTACATCGGCATCAGTCTCGGACAACTGATGGGCGGAGCGGTCGTGACCGAAACGCTCTTTTCGATGCCCGGCATCGGCCAGTTGTTCGTCACGTCGATCCTGTCGCGCGATTATCCGGTGATGCTCGCGATCGGCATGTTCATCATCGTCGCGGTGATCCTGATGAATCTGCTCGCCGACGTCGTGTATACGCTGATCAATCCTCAGATCCGGCTGAACTAGGAGCTATTCATGCGCGAAATCCTGATGCGTCCCAAGGTGCAGATCGGCGCGTTCATCCTGCTCGTCATGATCGCGATTTCGCTATGTGCGCCGCTTATCGCGCCGCATGATCCGACCGCGAGCAGCGTGATGTTTCTCGCGCCTCCCGGCGCGGACAACCTGCTCGGCACCGACGAGCTCGGCCGCGACATTCTTTCGCGGCTGATTTACGGCGGACAATCTTCGCTGATCGTCGGTATCGGCGCGGCGGTGATGGCCGCCATCATCGGCATTCCGGTCGGGCTCGTAGCGGGTTATCTCGGCGGGCGCGTGGACCTGTTCGCGACGCAGATCATCGACATTTTCATCGCGCTGCCTGGTCTGATCCTCGCGCTCATCATCACCGCGATGGTGGGCCCCACGTTATTCAATCTCGTGCTGGTGCTCGGCTTCGTCAGTTGGCCGCGGATCGCGCGGCTGGTGCGCGGGCAGACGCTCGCGCTGCGCGAGTCGGTGTTCGTCGAGGCGTCGAAGGCAGTCGGCGCGCGCGCCGACTGGATCATGCTCAAGCATGTGTGGCCGAACACGATGCGCATCGTTGCCGCGCAGTTCGCGCTGACCGTCGCGTATTCGATTTTCACTTCGGCCAGCCTGTCGTTTCTCGGCCTTGGCATGCCGCCGCCGACCCCCGACTGGGGCGCCATGGTGCGCTCCGGCTTCGACTATCTCGCGATGAATCCCGGTATGAGCCTCGCGCCCGGCGCGGCGGTTGCGGCGACCGTGTTCGGCTTCTACCTGATCGGAACCAGCATCAAATGACGACCACGTTCGAAGATTCACGCGTTCTCTCGGTCGAGCATCTGTCCGTATCGTTCGATACGGGCAAACGCAATACACCGCCGGTCACGGTCGTACGCGACGTGTCGTTCTCGATCGGCAAGGGCGAGATCGTGGCGATCGTCGGCGAATCCGGCTGCGGTAAATCGACGACCGGCCTCGCGCTGCTCGGCCTGAATCCGGGCAGCAACGCGTCGGTGAAAGGCTCGATCAATCTGGCGAAGAAGGGCGGGCAGACCGTCGATATCGTCGGGTTGCGCGAGCGCGAATTGCGGCGCGTGCGTGGCAACGACGTGGCCATGATCTTCCAGGAGCCGATGTCGTCGCTCAATCCGTTGTACACGATCGGCGCGCAGATCGAGGAAGCGCTCAGCGTGCATCGCAGGATGTCGTCGAAGGAACGCGCGGCCGAGGCGCTGCGGCTCGTTTCGATGCTTGGCATTCCGAGTCCCGCCAAATGTCTGAATAGCTATCCGCATCAACTGTCGGGCGGCATGCGGCAGCGGGTCATGATTGCGATTGCGCTGTCCTGCCACCCGGGGCTGCTGATCGCCGACGAGCCGACCACCGCGCTCGACGTCACCGTGCAGGCGCAGATCGTCGAGCGGATGAAGCAGTTGCAGCAGGAAACGCAGATGGCGATCCTGTTCGTCACGCATGACCTCTCGCTGGTCGCGGAAATCGCCAACCGCGCGCTGGTGATGTACGCGGGGCAAATCGTCGAGGCGGGTCCTGTTAGCGATCTGTTCAACCAGCCGCTGATGCCTTACACGCAGGCGTTGATGCGTTCCCGTCCACGTCTTGGCGACGTGCGTCATCGCATCAAGCCGATTCCGGGCGGCGCGCCCAATCCGGCCGCGCTGCCGGCCGGCTGCACGTTTCACAAGCGTTGCGAGCATGCCGTCGCGGGGCGCTGCGATACGCAGGTGCCGTCCCTCGAAACGACCGATGACGGGCTTCGCCAGGTGCGCTGCCTGCGTTGGCGGGAATTGCGGCAAGTACCGCAATGCGCGCCCGTATTGCAAGGACAACCATCATGACGCCGACTTCCACGCAACCGCTGATCAGCGTCAGTCATTTGCGCAAGCTCTACGACATTCGCCGTGGCCTGTTCTCGAAGCTGGTCGGTCACGTGCATGCGGTCAACGACGTGTCGTTCGACATCGCGCCAGGCGAGACGCTTGGCCTTGCCGGCGAATCGGGTTCAGGCAAGACGACGATCGGCCGCTCGGTGTTACGGCTGATCGAACCGACCGACGGTGCGATCCGCTTCGACGGCAAGGACGTGATGGCGCTCAACGCGGCCGGACTGCGGGATTACCGGAAGAGCGCGCAGATCATCTTTCAGGACCCGTTTGCCTCGATCAATCCACGGATGAAGATTCGTGACGTGATCGCCGAGCCGTTGCGCGTGCAAAAGATTCATGCGACCGAACGCGACGTCGATCGGCGCGTCAGCGAACTGCTGGATCTCGTGTCGCTGTCCGACGACTACAAGGACCGGAGTCCTACCGCGTTATCCGGCGGTCAGCGGCAACGTGTCGTCATTGCGCGGGCGCTCGCGGTCAATCCGAAGTTCATCGTGGCCGACGAGCCGATCTCCGCGCTCGACGTGTCGATCCAGGCGCAGATCGTGAGCCTGCTCGACGAGCTGAAGCAGCGGCTGGGCCTCGCGATGCTGTTCATTTCGCACGATCTTGCCGTGATGGAATATCTGTCGGATCGTATTGCGGTCGTCTACCTCGGGCAGATCATGGAGATCGGCCCGGCGAGAGCAATTACGCAAACGCCGAAGCATCCGTACACCGAGGCGCTAATTTCCGCGGTGCCTGACGACCGGCCCGACATGAGACGCAAGCGTGTCGTGCTGCAAGGCGACGTGGCCGATCCGGTGTCGCCGCCAAGCGGCTGCGTGTTCCGCACACGCTGCATTTACGCGAAACCGGAATGCGCGCAACAACGTCCGGTGCTGCGCGAAATTGCGCCGTTGCATTTCAAGGCGTGTATTCGCGACGACGTGTTGTAGGCGCGGTTCTGGTTTCGTTGGCGGGGCTACGCCCGGTACTCACATGTGTTGCAAGCGGCGCAGGCGGAACGCGAGTTCAAGGCTGAATCGAGTCTCTGCGTCGTCGACGTCTTTGCCCAGCACCTCACGAATACGCTCCATCCGATAGCGAATCGTCGTCACATGTACTTTCAGTTCATCAGCGCATTTTTGTAGCCTGCAACCCGAGTCCAGATAAGCTTCGAGTGTCTTCAGCAGATCGCCGCGATTCTGGGCGTCATACTGATCGAGCGCACCGAGCGTGTTGGCGACGAAAACGTCGACCTGCGAGGAAGACAACGCGGAGAACACGAGTCCATAAGGGCCGAAGTCCTCTTCGTGAACGACACCGCTACGTGCGAAACGATCGGAAAGCCGGAACGCGCGCTGGCACGCCTGCCATGCCGGCGCGTAATCATGCGGAGCATGGCATACGGGACCCGGCGCGATGACGCAAGCGCTGCCGGTCAGCCGGTCGGCGAGTTCCAGTGAGCGCCGCATCAGGTCGCGGCGCCGCGCTTCCGGAATGCCCTCGGCTTCGGAGATGAGCGCCATCAGCAACGTTCCCGCGGGAACAACGGTGATGTTGGCGGACCAGGCGTTCGCGAGAGCGGACGAGATCGCACGATGATTGCCGCGCAGTATTTGCCGCGCGCTTTCAGCGTCTCCCCGGATGCCGATCAGCACAAGCCGGTTCGGTGTGCCGAGCGGTAGGCCGCAATGCGCTGCCCGCGACAGCAGGTCGTCGTCGAGGTCGCGCCCCGAGAGCAGGTCGTCGAGGATTTTCGACTGGGACTCCGTGCGCTCCTTGAAGCGGATGACGGTACGCATCAGCATGACCGACAGCGCAAACGCGACTTGCCGGATCAGCAGCTCATCCACCGGATCGAAGCGTTCTTCATCGGTCAGCAGATAGAGTGCGCCGGCCTGCTGGCCGTCGACGCGCAGCACCTCGCGCCGATGCACAGGCGTGGATGTGGGGCTTGTCGAATCGTCGGATGTTTTTGCTTGCCACTGCGCTTCGTCGTTCAACTCGATTCGCAGCATCTCCGCGAGCGCGTTAGCGTATTGCGGATCAGCGGCGCGTTGTCCTTTCATCAAGGCCTGAGCGGGCCGGTCGACCACCGCGATCGGACAATCGAGCAGCGATTCGACGGCGGACAGTACCGCGGTTGGCGCTTCGTCGGACAGAACGCGGCGCATCAGTTCGCTAACCGAATCGATTGTGTGTTTGACGCGCGTGGACAGTACCGTTTCCTCGCGCAGGCGCTGGGCCTTGCCGACCGCGATCGCCGCGAGCTGTGCAATCGCCTTGAGGAAGGCGAGTTCGTCATTGTCTACGTTGAGGATCTCTCGCGACTGCACGGCAAGGATCATCCGTCGCTCGTACTGATCGGTTGCCGGTAGCGGCAGGATCGCTACGGTGTGGTAGTGGCGGGCCAGCGCGTCTTGCTGGTAATGCAAATAATCGGAGCGCTGCGCATCCGGAATGATGAGCGGCCGCTGCTCGTCGAGCACCTTCCTGACCGGACTGGTCGCCAGTTCCCAGCGCGTCGAGGCGCTTGACGGATCGACGAGGAACGGGTCGAAGCGTGCCATCAGAACCGACAGTCCCGCGTTTTCGTCGACGCTCATGATCGAACACATGTCCCATGTCGTGTAACGACAGGTGGCATTGGTGATGCTATCAAGCAACGTGCCTAGATCGCTGCTCTCGTTGACCAGTTTCGCGATGTCGGCGAGGCGTGAGAAATGAGCTTGGGATGACTTGACAGCGATTGAAGCTGGAAAAGTGTTGTCCATGCAGCGGATCGTACTGTGACAAATTTTCAGTTTCAACTTTTCATAGTGCCCGTGCATTGGTGTTAACGATCAGGTGCTTTCATTTCTTTGCCGCGTTTCGTCGAAAGCTCGAATTCGCCACTCGAAAATACTATTTTCCCTAGATGGCAGATCGAAAAGTGACGACCCAGAATGTTTTCACTGAAGGAGACATTCTCGATGAATACGTCACAAGAGAGAGAGGCAAGCCCGTTGGATGTACAAGGGCTACGGAAAGCTTTCGGCAGCTTCGTGACGGGCGTGACCGTCGTTTCGGCTATCGACGACCAGGGCCACTACCGAGGTCTGACCGCCAACTCGTTCACCTCGGTGTCGCTCGATCCGCCTCTGGTGCTGGTGTGTATCGACAACAAGGCGACGACCTGCCCCGTATTCGAGCAGGCATCGAGCTTCGCCGTGAATGTTCTCGCGGCAGGGCAGCGAGACGTTTCGAATACGTTCGCGTCGCGCGCTCCGGACAAGTTTCACGGTGTGCCGACGCACGTTGCCACAACCGGCGCACCGCTGCTCGAAGGCGCGATCGCATGGTTCGATTGCGCGAAAGAACAGTTCGTCACCGCTGGCGATCACACGATGCTGATCGGCCGTGTGCTCGATTTCGGCCATACGGGCGGCGTTCCGCTCGCCTATTGCCGCGGCAGCTACATTGATTTCGGTCTCGAACAGAAGGCGGTCGGTGCCGGCAAATCGTTGAACTACGGCTGTGTTGCGAATCTCGGCGACGCGGTGCTGATGGTCCGTGATCCGCTCAAGGGAAGCTGGACGATCCCGACCGCAGGACACGGCACGGACCAGCACGCACCGGGCGGTCTGCCGGATCTTGTCGCGAAACTTGGCGCAACGGTCGAACTGTCGTTCCTCTACTCGGTGTTCGAGAATGCCGGCGAGAGCTTTATCGTCTATCGCGGCACACTCGCGGATGAGCCGCAATTGACCAAAAGTGCCGCTCTGTTCACGCAGGAAACGATGCCGTGGGATCAGATCGGTTCTTCCCAGACTCGCAATATGCTGCGCCGCTACTTCCTCGAACGCGCCGATGCGCGCTTCGGCATCTATATGGATAGCGCCGACGGCGGCAAGGTCGCGATGCTCGACGGTGCGCTCAAACCTTTCAATCAACTCGATATGGGATCTTGAATGGTATCGATCAGTGTCGAAAGTCTGACTGGCACGCGCACTCGCAACTGGATCGATGGCGCGTGGCACGAACCCGCGAGCGGGACCTATCTCGACAGCTTCAATCCGTTCACCGGCGAGGCCTGGTATCAGATCGCCGATTCGAATGCGGACGATGTCGGGCAAGCGGTTCAGGCCGCCGAACGTGCGCTGCATGATCCCGCGTGGCGGGGGATCACGCAGACCGATCGCGCGAACCTGCTGCGCAAGCTCGCGGAGTTGATCCGCGCCAACGTCGATCGTCTTGCGCGGCTCGAAGTGCACGACAACGGCAAGCTGCTGAAGGAAATGCGCGCGCAAATCGGTATCTTGCCGGATCAATTCCACTATTTCGCGGGCGCGGCAGACAAGCTCGAAGGAACCACCATTCCGGTGAATCGGCGTGACGTGCTTGCCTATACGTCGCGCGAGCCGATCGGCGTCGTCGGTGTGATCGTGCCATGGAATTCGCCGCTCTATCAGCTGAGCTGGACACTCGCGCCCGCGCTGGCCTGCGGCAATACCGTAGTCGTCAAACCGTCCGAACATACGTCGGCTTCTGCCTTGGCGCTGGCTGAACTGATCAAGGAAGCGGGCATTCCCGACGGTGTTTTTAACGTCGTAACGGGTTTGGGCGCGAGTGCGGGAGAAGCATTGACGCGTGATGCCCGCGTGGCGAAGGTCGCGTTCACCGGCAGTACCGCGAGCGGCCGCAAGGTTGCACATGCGGCTGCGGATCACTTTGCGCAATGCAATCTGGAGCTCGGCGGCAAGTCGCCCAATTGTGTGTTCGACGATGCGCCCTTCGAGCGGGCACTCGATGGCGTCGTTGCGGGAATCTTCGCGGCGGGCGGGCAGACATGCGTGGCGGGGTCGCGGATCTACGTACAGCGGACCATCTTCAATGCGTTCCGCGACGCGCTTATCGAACGAGCCCGTGCCGTGAAACTCGGCGATCCACTCATGGACGATACGCAGATGGGGCCGGTCGCAGTCAAATCCCAGCTAGAAAAGATCGGATCGATGGTGTCGCATGCCACGCAGCAGGGCGCGCGCCTGCTCGCGGGGGGTAAGCGTGCCGCCGCGCCGCTCGATCAGGGCTGGTTTTACGAACCCACACTGCTCGATCAGGTCGCGCCGTCGATGGAAATCGTTCAGGAAGAAGTATTTGGCCCAGTGGGCGTGATACAGCCGTTCGAAGACGAGCGCGACCTTGCGAGACTGGCTAACGCGACGCGCTACGGGCTGACAGCGGGAGTATGGACTCGCGACATAGACAGGGCGATGCGATTTGCGCGCGATGTCGAAGCGGGCACGATCTGGGTCAATACCTATCGCGCGGCGTCATTTACCACGCCGATGGGCGGTTTCAAGGAGAGCGGCTACGGTAAGCACTACGGCCTCGAGTCGATGCGCGAGTACTCGCGTGCGAAAAGCGTAGTCGTCGACTATTCCGGCAATACGCCGAATCCATTCGTCATGCGCGTAAGCGGCTGAGCGGCAATCGGATTGATACGTCAAAAAAGGCGCGAAAGTGAAATTTTCAATTGTACTGAACATGGATCGCTTTTCCGAAGACCTGTCGATGCGAGAGGTTTGGCGTCGCGTCGACGAAATGGCGGGGCTGGCCGACGAAGGGGGATTCGACATGATCTTCACGGCCGAACACCATACGATCGAAGCGACCATTGCACCGAACCCATTCCAGGTACTGGCTGCATGGTCGCGCACCGTCAAGCGGGCGCGTCTCGGTACGGGGGTACTGTCGGCTTCATACTGGCACCCGATCCGGCTTGCTGGGGAAGCGGCCCTTTGCGACATCATCACCGACGGCAGACTCGAAATTGGCATTGGCCGCGGTTCGTATCAATACGAATTCGACCGCATGAAAGACGGCATGCCGCAGCAGGAGGGTGTCGCCTATATGAAAGAGATCATCCCGGTGGTGCGGGAGCTATGGAAGGGCGACTACGCGCACGACGGCAAGTACTTTCAGTTTCCCGCCGCCACTTCGGTGCCCAAGCCATTGCAGCGCGAGGTGCCGATGTGGTGTGCAGCACGCGATCCGGCTTCTTTCGATTGGGCGGTCAAAAACGGTCTTTCGATCATGGCGACGCCGTTGCACGCACCGTTCTCGGAAGTCGAGAATCTGGTCAGCCGTTTTGAAAATACGCTTGAGAACAATCCCGGTATCAAGCGGCCGAAACTCATGATGCTGCGTCGTACCGCGGTCTACGAAGACGCGAAGGACTGGCAGGTGCCGGTTGAATCGCTGACTAACTACGGCCGCTATTTCGAGAATCTTTTGAAGAATCTCGGTAAGGTAAAAAATGGATTTTGCGAACCGGTCGGTTATGAAACCGTGTCGAATCGTTCCGACTATGCCCCTGAGTCCTTGCGCGAAAACATGATGTTCGGCACGCCGGACGAAGTCGTCAAAAAACTCAAGGCGTATGAGGCACTCGGGATCGACTACTTCATGTACGGCGCCTTTTTCGGCATGCCATACGATCGTGTCAAGCGATCTATCGAGTTGTTCTGCAAGGACGTGCTTCCGCATTTCAACGAGGCCAGATAATTCGAGAACTTACGCGTTGCAAGCCATGCCAGGAGGTTTTTGTGAAGAATGAAATGGATAACGTAGCGCCGGTTCGGGCCTGTGCGAAAGACGCAGTAGCGTCGATTCGTCGCCGTCGCGTATTGCAGGGAGTGGGCGCACTCGCGGCAGGCGCGCTCCTGAATCCGCTGGCGCGAGCGCAAGCCGGGCGCTTCGACGGGAAGCAACTGGTCTACGTCAGCTGGGGTGGCGTCTACCAGGACTTTCAGAAGAAGTCGTATTGTGATCCGTTCGCGAAGGAGACCGGTGCCCGGATCATTCAGGATGGTCCAGTCAACGAGGCAAAGATTCGCTCGATGGTCGCCGCGGGCGGGAATCCCGACTGGAACGTGATCGACGTGACCGACACGTTCCTGTTCAACGGCACCGCGCATAACCTCTTCGAAAAGCTCGATTTCAGCATCGTGAACAAGTCGATGGTCGAGCCCGCGTACGTGACGGATTACGGCATTGGCACCTGTGCATGGAGCTACAACGTTGCCTACAACACGAAGGCCTTCGGCGTGGGGAAAGGCCCCAAAACGTGGGCGGACCTGTTCGACGTCAAGCGCTTCCCGGGCAAGCGGATGTTCCGCAATCGCGTCTATGCGACGCTCGAAATCGCTTTGCTTGCCGATGGCGTCGATCCAGCGAAGCTTTACCCGCTCGACGTCAATCGCGCGCTCAAGAAGCTCGATACGATCAAAGATCATATTACGTGGTGGACTACGCCTTCGCAGTCGCAGCAACTGATTGTCGACGGCGCGGTCAGTTGTGGCGTCATCCAGAATGGCCGCGCGTACGACGCGTCGAGAAAAGGCGCGCCGATTGCGATCGAATGGGCACAGAATCTGCAATCCGTCGACTACCTCGTCATATTGAAGGGCACGAAAAACCTCGATGTGGCGATGCACCTCGTGAACCGATCGATTCAGCCCGACGCGCAGGCGATGTTCTCGAACAACACCGCGTATTCGCCGGTTAATCCCGCTGCCTTCTCGAAGATCGACAAGGCCATCTCGCCATGGCTCGCGACGCAGAAGGACAATGTTGCCAAGGGCGTGATATTGAATGCAGCCTGGTGGCAGGACAAGCTCGAAGCCCTCGACGCGAGCTGGAACGCGTGGCGGCTGTCGTGAGGCTCGTGCGGCGCAGTGATTGGCTGGGCGTACCCGCAGTACTGCTGGTTCTGGGGATGTTCGCCTGGCCGGTCGTGTCGTTTCTGGCAAAAAGTGTCACCGATCCTCATGTCGGGCTGCAAAACTTCGTGTCGGTCGCGACCGACAGCGTGTACGCCAAAGTACTGTTGAATACCGTCGTGATTAGCGCGACCACGACGATATTCACGCTGCTGCTCGGTTATCCGGTTGCTTATACGATTGCACGTGCTTCGGGGCGGCGCCGGCGTCTGATGATCTTCGTCGTTCTGATCCCATTCTGGACGAGTCTGCTTGTGCGGACATTTTCGTGGATGATCCTGCTGCAGCCGCACGGCGTCATCAATTCGCTGCTGTTGGCGAGCGGTTTGATCGAGCACCCGCTCGAACTGATTTTCAACCGCACTGGCCTCTTCATCGCGATGGTCCAGATGCAACTGCCGTTCCTGATTTTCCCGCTCTTTAATGTGTTGTCGAAGATAGACGACGCTTATATGCGAGCCTCGGCAAACCTTGGTGCTTCGCCTTTCACCACATTCTGGCGCGTGTATTTCCCGCTTTCGATGCCGGGCATCGTCGCCGGTTCGATGCTGGTATTCGTTACGTCGCTCGGCTATTTCGTCACTCCCGCACTGCTCGGCGGACTACGCGACATGATGGTTGCGCAATTGATCGACGAACAGGTCGCGGATATCGGCACGTGGGGCGTGCCGGCGGCGCTGTCCGTGATCCTGCTATGCGGCACCGCGATGATCTTCCTGATCATCAAACGCGCGACGGGCGCCACCCGCAAAGGAGCACGCCGATGAAACCGGGTTGCATCTGGCGGACGTTGCGCGGCGCTGTGTGTTTGTTAGTCGCACTGTATATGCTGGTGCCGATTGCGATCGTCGTGGTGATTTCGTTTTCGTCGGGGCAGTTTCTCTCGTTTCCCCCGCCGGGCTTCTCGCTGCAATGGTATCGCGCGTTGAACGACCCGGCCTGGACATCGTCGCTCGCCACGAGCGTGGAAGTCATGATACCGGCCGCTTTGCTGTCGACGTGTCTGAGCCTTGGGGCCGCGTTGATGCTGCGGCGGGAAGGGTTGCCCGGCGCGCCTTTGATACGCGGAATCCTTTTGTCTCCTCTCGTGATTCCCGTAATCATTACCGGTGCCGCGTTTTATAGCGTGTTCAGGCCGCTTGGCCTGCACGGCACGGTCCTGGGACTGATCGTTGCGCATACGGTCTTGTGCATACCCTATGCGCTAACGACTATCACGTCGTCACTGGCGATGGTCGACTGGCGAATCGCGCAGGCGTCCGCGAGTCTCGGCGCGAGGCCCTTTACGACGTTCCGCAGAGTGACCTTTCCATCGATTTCGTCCGGCGTGATCTCAAGCTTCCTCTTCTCGCTGGTGGTGTCCTTCGACGAAGTGGTGGTGTCGATGTTCGTTAGCGGGCCCGATGCGCGACCCGTGACGGTTCAGATGTGGTCCAACATTCGTGGCGACGTCGATCCGACCATCGCCGCGCTGGCATCCGTTCTATTTGTGTTCGCGCTGCTTATCCTGTTGCTAGAGGCAATTTTCGGTCGCGGGGAGGCCACGGAACAATGAAGCACAACGACAAGCAAACGCTGCTCAAGATATCCGGCTTGCAGAAGCACTATGGATCGACTGCGGCGATCGCCGATGTCTCGCTGGAATTGCGCGAAGGCGAGCTCCTGACGTTCCTCGGTCCGTCAGGCTCGGGCAAGACAACCGTGTTGATGTCCATTGCCGGTTTCGTTCAGCCGTCCGCGGGCAGCATCGATCTGGCAGGAAAGCCTTTGTTGCCGCTTGAACCGTACCAGCGCAATATCGGCATGGTGTTCCAGAGCTATGCGCTGTTTCCGCACATGACGGTCGCGAAGAACGTCGCCTATCCGCTCAGCATTCGCCGAATGCCGAAGGCTCAGATCGAGGAAAAGGTCGCACGCGTGCTCGAACTCGTCGGTCTGCCTCAACATGCCAACCGCTTGCCGTCCGAACTGTCCGGTGGACAGCAGCAGCGCGTCGCGCTTGCTCGCGCCATTGTGTTCGAACCTCGTCTTCTGCTCATGGACGAGCCGCTCGCGGCGCTCGACAAGAAGCTGCGCGCGAAGATGCAAATGGAGATCATGCGCTTGCATCGGGAGCTGGGTGTGTCGATCATCTATGTGACGCACGATCAGGAGGAGGCGCTCGTCATGAGCGATCGCATTGCGGTGTTCAATCACGGCCGCATTGACCAGATCGGTACGCCGAGCGAGTTATACGATGCGCCGAAAACCCGTTTTGTCGCGGACTTCATCGGTGAATCGAATCTCTTCGACGGAAAAATACAGACGATCGGCGCCGACGGCGTGTGGTGCGCACTGCCTTGCGGCGCGACCATCAGGCTCGCGGAAGCCAATGCCGCGCGAAAGGATGGATCGATCGTTGTTGCGGTGCGTCCCGAGCGTATTCGCGTACACCACGCCTCGCATGAACCTGCGTGCGAAAACGTGCTGCCGGCGGTCGTGAGCGACGTCGCCTATCTCGGGCAGGCACGTAAATATCTGGTCAGGACCGCCACGGGAACCGAAATTGTCGCGCTCGAGCAACTCGCTGTTCAGGGGCAGCGTACGTTCGAGATCGGCGAGCCGGTTGTCGTGTCGTGGCGGGCATCCGATACCCGGGAGGTCAATTCATGAGTCATGCTGAGGGTCTCAACGTCAAACGCAGCGGCTCGGGCCGTAAAGTGGTATTCGTGCATGGCGTCGGTGCCGATCTGGAGAGCTGGCAAGGCACGCTATCGTGTCTTCAGACCCGTGTCGAAGCGTTGACATTCGACTTGCGGGGTCATGGGGAATCGGTAAAGACACACGGAGAATATTCGCTGGAGATGTTCTCCGCCGATCTTCTCGCGATTGTCGACGAAGCCGGTTGGGCATGCTTCGATCTTGTCGGCTTTTCATTGGGCGGGCTGATCGCACAGCGCTTTGCGCTCGATTATCCCGATCGGGTGCGGACGCTGGCCATCATCAGTTCGGTCGGCGGCCGCACGGATGAAGAGAAAGCGCGCGTGTTGGCACGCGCCGAAACGCTCGCGAGGGAAGGTGCGCGAGCACATATGGAGGCATCGGTTCCGCGCTGGTTCACGGACGAGTTCAAGCTCGCGCATCCGGAAGTCGTGGCGGCCCGCATGGCCCGCAGCCTGGCAAACGATCCCGTTTGCTATGCCGCCGCCTACAAGGTCCTGGCAACCGGGGACCTGGCTGACGAGTTGAGCAAACTGCATCTGCCCGCCATCGTCATGACGGGCGAAGCAGATGCGGGATCGACGCCACGCATGGCACAGCTGATGGCGCAACAACTGCGTGCGCCCTGTGTGATCTTTCCGCGCCTCAAGCACAGCGTGCTACTCGAAGCGCCGGATCAGGTCGCATTACAAATCGATTCTTTTTTGCAGCGTCATCCGGCTTGACACCCGGCAACGCTGCTGCCCCTGTTCGCACGAATCAACAACGGCATTTTCCAATTGACCAATAGGAGCAATCGTGACTTTTCAAGTACGCAAGGTCGTCGTATACAAGGACACGACATGTCGGGAAGGCGGCCGTCACCTCGACCGGCCAATCACGATGGTTGGCGTGGCGGCGGTGATTCGCAATCCATGGGCAGGACGTGGCTATGTGGAGGATCTCTCGCCCGAGCAGCGCGCTGGCTGTGGTCCGCTCGGCACCATGATGGTCGAGCGGGTGCTCGCCGAATTGAAAGTCGAAGAGATCGAAGCATACGGTAAGGCGGCCGTGGTCGGTGCAGCCGGCGAAATCGAACATGCTTCGGCGGTGATTCACAATCTGCGTTTCGGCAATCAATATCGGAATGCTCTGAAGGCAGAAAGTTATCTGACGTTCACGAACAAGCGCGGAGGTCTTGGAACGTCGCTGCAGATTCCGATGAAGCACCTGCACGACGGTTCGGCGCGCTCGCATTTCATCACGTTGGAGATGTCGATTCCGGATGCGCCGTGCCCGGATGAAATTGTCATCGTACTGGGTGCATCGACCGGCGGCCGGGCGCATCCGCGTATCGGCAACCGGCATCTCGACACGATGGAAATCGAGGAGGAGGCCAAGCGGGCTGCGGGCGTCTAGGCCGCCTTTCGGGCTATGTTGCTCGACGTGGTGGTGCTCCGGTGCGATCTGTCAGGCTGTCGGGAAGAACAGGTAAAAAGTCGATCGAGCATGACGCGAAAGCCGGACACCGCATCCTCACGCGCCGATATCCCCGATCGGCGAACGTCATCTTGTGCCGGGTGGCTGGCGGGCGCAGAGCGCGCGAGGTGGGACCCACTACCGACATGCGTCTATTGCCTGACGCAGAGGCCTTCGACGAAGAAGCCATTGCCGTTGACTTCGTCGAGGTAGTAGAGGTTCGTCGACGAAACCGGCAGGAACATCATCGCGCTCTGCACCGTGCTGCCATTGCTCGTGGTGCGTAGCAGTCCGGCCATCAATCCGTTCACGCCGTTTGTCAGTGTGGGCGTCGAGGACGAAGACGCCGCATTGAACGTCGCGTTGAAGTTCAGCGTGAACGGGGACGCGTACTGGCCGGATGGCGTGAGCGTCGTGCCCGCAATCGTCACGCGATTCGTCACGATGTTGCCGAGCAACTGGTTGTTGTCGCTGGTGTTCGGTTCCGAGCACAGCCACGTGCCGTCGTAGGTCCCGCTCGCCAGTGCCTGCGCCGTCTGGAACACCCACGAACCGGTGCGGAACGTGCCCTCGCTGTTCGTACCGGCCTGATCGAGCATCAGCGTGAGGTTGCCGCCGCTCGTGCTTGCAAAGAGGCGGCCGAACGACTTGCCGTTCAAGGTCATGTCGAACGCGCCCGGATACGTGGCCTGGTCGGGATCGACGGTGATCGAGCCGGTGTCGGCGATGCTCGCGTCGCTGTCGTCCATGCAGTTCGCGCTGTAGGCGGCGCTCGGGCACGCGCGGAACGTGCCGTCGGCGTTGATCTGCATCTGGCCGGTGTCGGCGTCCTGTGAGCCGACCGGTACGCCGGCGGCCGTGTAGTCGCCCGAGAGTTTGATGAAGCTGTAGGTGCCCGCGAGGCCGGCGACCGTGGTGACGCCGTTGTTCGATGCGGCAATCTGGCCCGAGAGCGTTTGCGATCCGCTGCCTGCCGCCACGTTCGGCACGTTGCTGAGCTGGCCGCTCAGGACGCCGTGGTTGCCGCTGTCGGCCGTGACCGCGAACTGCATGCCGACGGCGTTCGCGCCCGCGGCCAGTGCGGCCGGCACCGTGCCGCTTGCCGCGAACGAGGTGACGACGTAGTTGCCGGTCGTCAGCGTGTAGTTGCCCACGAGCTTGCCGGCGAGCCCGAACTGCGAATTGATGAAGGTCGTCGTGATCTGGCCTTTGGCGGGCGCGTCGATCTGCACGGAGATCGTGTCGCCGAAGCTGACCGTGCCGATATACGTCTGCTGCGCGGCAAGCGGCTGTGCCTGCGCTGCCTGCGAACCCCCGCCCGATTGGCTAGAGCCGTTGCCGCCGCTGCTGCCGTTGCTTGTACTGTTGCCGGTGCTTCCACTGCCCCCGCTACCCCCGCCGCAAGCCGACAACACTGCGCATACCCCAATGCAAACCAGCGTCTTTTTCATGATGAATCCCGATTCCGATTATTTGAGTTATGAAATTTTATTTTTCCGCCGATGATGACTTCACCGGGCGATTCCGCTATTCGATTTTTATCGGCCCGCAAACGTAAAACAGCCATGAATCACACTGCAAATTTCCCTTGAATTTTCCTTGGATGGGCGGCCAATCTATTGCATATACAGGCGGTCAATAGCGGGTTGCCCATTCCTTTTAGGAGGAAATACTCTTTACGGGCCGTCGATGTGGCATTCTCCCGGGAGTGCGCCGGGGGACGCATGATCAAAATTGATCATGTGAATGAAACGGGGCTGTCGCACACTGAACGCAAATCAGAAAAAAGAATATCCGAAGCCGAGTGACAGCTGATGGCAACACGTGAAGTCATGACCGGCAAGCCGGAAACGTTGGACGAGATGATCGTGCGTTTCTACGACGCGATCCTCGACCCGAGCGCGCTGCTCCGTGCGCTGACGGAATTCGATCACTGGATCGGCAGCCGTCTGGCGCATATGGTCGGCTGGGACGCGCGTACGCAGAGCGCGCCCGTCAACCTGATGACGCGTGCCGAATACATGCATGCGGGCGAAGCCTACGCGGAGTACTACGGCAAGATCGACCCGCGCCGGGCCGTGGTGCTGAATCAGCCGGTGGGGTGCGTGTTCCGGTGCGCGGACTATTTCGACAACCGCTACGTGGATCGCAGCGAGTTCTATCAGGATCTTCTGATTCCCAACGGCATGCGCTATATCCTCGGTGGCTGCGTCTACCGTGAGGACGCGCTCGATATCTACCTGGTGTTCAATCACGCGGTTGGCCAGCCGTCGTTCTCGGCGCAGCAGGTCGAGGCTGTCGGCCGACTGATGCCGCATCTGCAGAAAACGCTAAAACTCATGCTGCGCAGCGAGTCGCTGCGTGCCGGGATCGTCGCGGGTGAAATGGCGCTCGAGTCGATGGATCAGGCGATCGTCGTGCTCAATCCGGCCAACGAGGTCGTGTTCTGCAACCGCAGCGCCGAAGTCCTCTTCAAGGCGCGGCGCGTCCTGCGCGTGTCGGGCCGCCGCGTCGAGTCGGCGAGCTTCTGGAACGACACGCTTTCCGGCGCGATGGGCCGCGTGCGCGAGAGCGGCAAGCCCGAAAGCGTGCCCGTGGGCGTGGGCGCGCAGACGCGCTATCTCACGGTGCTTGCGTTGCCGCGCGCGCTGGGCGCCGGGCGCGGTCTCACCCTCGCGAGCGCCGACCTCATGATCGTCGTGACCGAAGCAGAGCGCAGCGCCGCGGCTTCCGAACGTCAGTTATCCCAGTTGTTCGGCTTGACGGCTGCCGAGGCGCGTCTCGCGCATGGCCTCGCAAAGGGACTTTCGCTCGACGAATATGCGAATGCGTGCGGCGTGACGATTACGACGGCACGCAATCAGCTACGCGCGGTACTCGGTAAGGCGGGCTATCGTAGACAGCAGGACCTGGTTCGTGCACTCGCGGGTTTGCCGGCGATCGCCGGGATGCAGGTTCGCGAATGAATACGAGTACCGCGCGAGTACAGCACGCGTGTTCATTCGCATCATCGATTTCTCTTTCCTGTTCGGTCTTTATTCCTAGTCGACACACGGGCCCGAGGTCGGGGCCTGAGCGGGTACCTGATAGCCGTCGTTGAGTGTTTTCAGGAAACACACGAGATCGGCAATGTTTTGCTGGGTCAGCTGGGGTTGCGAATGGAATTGACGAGCCAATGCACCATCCGAAGCCGTTGCTCCACCCTGAGACGTTTGTCCCTGTCCCATGGGCAGTTCCTCATCAACGTTGCCCTGGAATTGCGGGGGCAGGTCGTTGAATACCTGTATTTGAGCCCCCGGCACATAGGAGGGAACCAGAGCCCAGCCAGGGGCCGCTACCGGCTTGCCCGAACCGCCAGTCGAGGGATACCAGTATTCAGGATTCGTATCCCGGGTGTTGTAGAAGTTCAGTACCTGTTCGATCGAATGAAATACGCCGTTGTGGAAGAACGTGGAGCGCGTGGTGACGTTACGCAGGGTTGGAACTTTGAATGCCCCACAGTACGGATCATCTTGCCCGGCCTGTGGCAGGTGAATCGTCGTATCGGGACCGCAGAGCCCCATATCGTAGTACTGGGGATTGCTGTTGGCCGGGATCGCGGGATTACGCGGGGCGCCCAGGGTCTGGTACGTGAAGTCGGTCATCAGACCCGAGGCGCCACCGAAGTTCGCACCGGCATAGTGACAGGCCGCGCAACCCGCGCCGGTCACCGTGTTGTTGAACAGAGCGAGACCTCTTTTCTCAGCCGCGGTGAATACGCCGCCGGTCTTGTGCCCCTGTACCAGATCCCATTTACTCGTATAGGGGTGGAAGCTCGGATCTTCGACCTGGAAAGCCTGCAGGGCGTCGCCGGCATCGGAGAACGCCTGTTCTACGTTGGCGAATACGTCGGAACCGTAAACGGTCCTGAATGCCGCAGCACTGGGTCCGCTCTGGATCGCAGTCACCACAGCGGACTGGGAGGCGTTCGCCATTTCAATCGGGTTCAACAGCGGGAACGCGGCTTGAGCAGACAACGACGGTGCCCGCCCATCGAGCATGAAGCCGCCACCCGGGGCCGAACCGGTAATGCCATCCGGATTCATGGCCTGATCCGAATAGGCGGGCGTCATGTCCTTATAGCGAAGACTCGGAACCGCACGGACTCCCGACTGTGTGGCGTCCGAGCCCAACTGGACAGCCAGATTGTTGGGCGGCCCATAAGCAAAGGCCGGATCGTGGCACGAGGCGCACGACATATTGCCATTCTTCGATAGCGAGCGATCGAAGAATAGAGCCTTACCTAGCTGCGCCTTGGCGCTCAACTGGGGTGCCGACGGCTGGGCCGGGTTACTCGGCGTCGACGCTCCGGAAGGCGCAGAGGCCCCATTCGGTGCCCCGGCATTCGATGAATCTCCGCCACCGGAACACGCGGCGAGTACTGAACTCAGGAGAAGTACAAGAAAGACAGGAGTAAAAGAGGGAACGCGCATTGAGGTGTAGGCGTAAAAGAGCCGGGTGCACCCAAGTAGGGACCCGGCTTTAGGGTTCAGACCAGACTGCGCCTGGTGGGCAATTCAGGCTGCGGTTGCCACCGGGTGAATTTGCCCGGCTTGTTGTCGAATACAGCGCAGTGGCCGCGCTCGACAGCGACGGATGCCAGCCGCCCGCAGCAGCTGGTCGAACCCGATTTGTCTTCGTCAAACATCACGGCGATAGGGTTTGCCGAGGCAAACCGTCCGCGAGTCAGCTTCGCAATTAGTTCAGCGTGACCCGCTGCCGCGCCCACGAGAACGGACCATAGGCATCGATGCCATTCGGTGCGTTCTTCGTCGGATCGAACGTGAACTTCGTCCATTCCATCGGCGTGGTTTGACCGTGAACGATAATGCGGTGGAAGTTCGGCACGTTGTAACTCGTGCCCACCGGGTTCAGCACGTAGGGGTCGAACGAGCAGGGCGTAGCCGCGGTGAACGGGGTCGATGCGTCATAGACCTGAGTAACGGGCTTGACGTTTTCGTGGACGCACGCCTGATTCGGCATCAGCGGATTGTCGGACTGGTACAGGTGCGAGTCCCCGTTGATGACCACGACGGGCTTGCCGAATTCAGCGGTACGGCGAGCAATGATGTCCACGTACGGTGCATATTGCGACAGACGGGGATTGTCGCCGAGGTTTTCCGAGTCCCACATGTCGGCCTGTTCGGCGATGACCAGTGCCGTTGCCTTCTGTGCTTCGGCCTGGTCGAATGCGTTGTTCAGCCAATCCTTGGTCGCCTGCGTACGGTTCGCGACTTCCGTCGCCTGTTGCGCAGTCATATTCGCCGTGTCCGGCGTTTCCGGCTTCTTGCCCGAGAACCACACGTCGGTCCCGTTGTTCGAGCCGCCCGGAATGTTGACGGTAGCGAACACCACGCCCTGGTTCGCCCACCATACGTTTTCGACAAACTGCTTGTCTGTATCGGTTGTCCCTTCCTGGGCCTGGCTGTGAACCTGGAGCGTACCCGAACCCAGTGTCGAGCCCGCGGCGGGGAAGAACAGCTGGCGAATCAGGTTCAGGTTATCCACGGGATTGCCAGCCTTATTGGAGCCCGTGCTGTAGCTCGGCTGAGGCGTTCCGGCGACGTTGCCCAGCAGCGGGTCTGTATCGGAGTAGAAGCCGGCGATTTCCTTCGGTACCTGGCAGTCTTCCCATTCGTTGTCACCCGGCGTATAGACGAGGGGCAGCGTGAACTGCGAGAAGAAGCTTTGAATAGCCCGGTCGTAGACTGCCGTGCAGTTCTCCGAGCCCGAATGCAAGTCACCGACGTGGAAGGCAACGCTCACATCTTTATCGCTCGCGATAGCCGACAGGTATTGCGGCAGGTGCTTGAATTCGTACAGATCGTCGCCGGGAGCTGCGCCCGCGGTCGGATTGGGATTGCCGTAGGGCACATCGCCGAACAGTGCAAGCGAGAATGCCTTGGCAGCGGGGGCCGACGGCTGGCTTGCGCCTTGGGGAGCGCTTGCACCGGTGGCGGGGCTGTTGCCATTGTCATTGTCGTCGGAGCCGCCGCATGCACTGATAGCCAGACTGGCGAGCAGGGCAGCGCCGAAAGCGAGGGAGCAAATCTTGGGGGACGTTTTCATTATTGATGTGAATGTAAGTTTGCCTACGAAAGCAATACAAAGTCTTACATTCGTGAATGACATAATTATTACGAATGTCTAACGGGTGATGGGTTCGTTGCTCGGAGCCTGATATCAGGCGCTCTAGGCATTCAGATTCATTACAACCCGATGCGTGTCGTTACCGCATATGAATTCGCGCGATTACGTGAAATACTGCGCCGTCCTGATGGACATGCTGTGGGATGAAAGTCGGTCAGCCCAATGTTCAGATTCTGTTCGAGCGGATGGGGGCGGGTTGGCGCGGGTGGTGGCTAATGGAGTAGTGCAGCCATAGCGTTGACAGGTTCTCAACGCGATGAGCGGCAGATTGTGGCCGGGAGCACCAGGTCCGAAAACGTTCTATAGCGCTGACGCGGGAGTAGTCAACGGCCGTTTTCCGGCGAGGTCGGGGATGCGCATTGTCGGCCATGAAGCGTCGTTCAGCATCGCTGGGGTTTTGTCATTCGGACGACCGCTTGAGTGTTATTTCGGCCGGAAGTCTTTCATTGCCACCGCCAGCAACGGGGCGACTGCTGTCTATGGTTCTGGTTAATGCTTTTGCGCGATGTCCTGCGCGAAGCGCGTAGCCGAAGCGGCGATCATCACTCGCAAGAATTGTCTAGCGGCGGATGCTGCTCAAGTTTGGCGATCTTATGCCGACAAACAGTCTGTAATTCCATTCCACAAATCGATCTCGTTGCCCGGAACACCCGAATGCAGAGACAACTACTTCCGATTCTTATCGTCAGCGCAAGCACAGCTCTTTTCGGCGGATGCGCGGCCACGCTGCAAACCCAGGACAATTCGTCGTCGGGTGAAAGGACCGCAGAAGCTAGCATCGTCGTGCCGCCTGCTTCGACCCATACAGTTGTACTGCGTATGACCGGATCGAAAGTAGCCACGGACTCGTCCGACTGGCCTCGGGTGCAGGCGGAATGGCGGGAAGCCATGCAAGGTGCCTCGACCCCGGCAGGACTGACCTTCATCGACGAAACGGCGGGAATGGCAACGCGGAGCGGCGCCGGCACAGTCGTTGATGTCTATGTCGACGACTACCACTTCGTCTCGCAAGGTGCCCGGATCGCATTTGGAATCATGACAGGCAATGCCTTCATGCGAGCCAAGGTGACTTTCCGCGATCTGCAGACTGACCAGGTATTCGGGGAGCGCTCCTACAACACGAAGTCTTCGGCATGGGAGGGCATCTTCGCACCGACTACCGACAGGCAGACTCGTGCCATCGTGGCTGATATCGTCAAGCAGATTAATCCACGTTAGCGCATCGCGTAACTGCCGCCCTCGGGAAAAGCCGGTGTCGTCGATTCGCGAGCTCGTGTCATTTCCCTGTGCGCAGCACAGGTGCTAGCTGGGGTGCACGCCCGGATGGCGGATCAACGATCCGCTGAAGCGCGGCATCTCATTGCGAGGATCAAGCGCATTCCGCAGCCCGCCTCCGGCGAAGTCGAAGCTCGTCTTGGCAGACGTGAGCGCGAGGCCGCGTGCAATCGCGACCTGCCTGGGACCGTTCCTCAACAGCGGACGCAGTGCCGCCATGCCGCAAGCTTGCGCAGCGGAAACTTAGCGCGCGCTCGTTGAGCCGTCCATCTTCTGCAAGCCGGTTTCGCGCGCGTAGTCACACACTGATTTGCACACAGACGCCCCCTTGCCTGGACGCCAGGCGCGGCTCCGGTAACCGAACCCAGCTTCATACCGGCCGTGAACGTCAAAGGATCTTGGCGGCGGCAACGGGTCGAGGCCGTGTGAAAACGCAAAAGTACTCCGTCCTCTGATGTCGCTTTACCCTCCCCGAGCTGCGGTCAAGCCACTACAGCGCGATCTGAAGGGCCGATTTTTATGAACACCGCATTCGACATGCGTTTTCACACACCCCGGCCACAAACGGCTGTTCGATACCTGCTCAATTCGTTGACAACGGCACGAACCCTAACGTTAGACTGACCAACGCGCGCCGTGAGTTCGATCTCCGGCACGTGAGATCCCAACGACCTGTTGGGCCGTCAATTTTAAAGCGCTATTCGTAAATCATGAACCAACGCTCGATGGCAGGTGTTATAGCTGTACTAAAACAAAGCACCACGAGACCTGAAGTAGGAGACGGGCCGGGACTCGAAGACCACGTCCGCAATGTCTATCAGACTTTGCTTGATCTTGAACTTGAGAACGCTGTCGTTGGGCGTGGAGTCAGTTTACGAGGATCAAGGGGGAGTGTTTACCAGATAGACGTGTACTACGAATTTGAAATTGCTGGTGTGCGGCACCGGGTTGCGATCGAATGCAAGAACACCACCCGCCCTATGGAAAGGGACGATGTTCTGGCGTTCGCGATGAAAGTGCATGATTGCCAAGGCTTGGTCGGCATCATCGTTTCAGCCAACGGTTATCAAAGCGGGGCCGTTGACTCCGCCAACGAAAATGGCCTGAAAGTGCTGTCGGTTGAAGAGCTTCCGTCCATAGGGCAACTTCTTGCGTTACGCCTGGATGATGTTGTGATGCCTGGCCCCGAGGTGAAAGGCGAACCATTCTGGACGTTGTACGACCCTGAGACGAAAGAACCCTATTCCTTTGCACAAGGGGATGAGCTCTTTGGAGCGCTGTTCATCTCGCGCGCACACGCTGAGGAGTATGCGAGGGTGTGTCATTTGACGCCTCGGTGGACTGTGCGGGGGCTGGGAATGCGACATCTTGGCGCCTATATCCTGACCGCCGACGCAATGCGAGGGCGATATCTCATCGTACAGCCACACACCGAAAATGCTATCTGGATAAACGGTTTTGCATTTGCGGAAATCGGACGCAAGCGTCTGATTTCTGAGTTCTACTCAGGTAGTCCGTTGCCCGTCACTCCGATGGTTATGCCGGGACGACGAAAGCGGCGTTGAAGCCGGTTTCGGTGGCGTACAGCAGGCTATCCATCTGTTGAAGTTCCGAATGTACCGTTGTCGGAAGCAGTAGCAGCTAAGCGTGGCGGGGCTACTACTTTGCGATGTGGTTTTGTAGCCGAAGGCGATTATCTCCCGATCGCTATCGGTGATAGTCAAGCCGCACTCGCGCCGGATCGCGGTAATCGAGATCGCCCGGTGCGGCGCGTTTCGTTTCATCGAACTGGCGAACACGTCCGAGGCGAGCAATACGCCCCGCGACTGACGGCGCTGCACTCGCTGGACGCAACCGAACGCGCGAGCGTCCGCTTTGTGGAAGGGAGAGCGGCCGAGAAGGGGCGACTGCTGTCTGGCGCGGCCGGTCTATGCCCAGCCACGCCCGGCGGTCTGTGTTGGACCGGAGGCGGCCAGTTTTTGCCGTTTACTAGCCGCATTTCGCGGCCTTCAGACGACAGCGTCGCGGTCAATAGCGGATGCACACGGGGATGCCTTGCCTGATCGCCTGGTTGACGGCGTTCTGCGCTACTTTGAGCGTAGTTACTACCTGGAACGCGTCCAGGCCGATAACGTGGTGGTTGATTACTGTGGCGGCAAGTCAGGTTGCGAGATTCCAGATCGCTCGCTTCGACGGCTAACTGGCGCGACTGCACATGCGGAATTTTGTGGTCGACGCCTTTCAAAGCTAGTCGTCTCCGGAACAGTCGTCTTCAAACTGACGCAAGGCTGGCTCAATAGTCAATACGAGAATTTGAGCGCAGGTATCCGGCGGACTGGAGAAATGATGATCGCAATAGGTGGCCTGTTGCTGCTCTGGCGTCGAAGCCGTAGGTAGCGTCGGATCAAGTCAAAAAACATCAGCTCTTCAGCATCGATCCGCAGAATGTCCGTTGCCCCGCCGGGTCTGCCGTAGCGAAACTATGGGTATGAGTGGCTGCAAAGGGTCTACTACAGCCGACCGTACCGCATCGCGCAGTAGCCGGCGAGCTTGAGCCGCTCAGATGCTTTGCTTGAACGGCTGTTTCTTGACCGATCGCGGCCATCCGGGATGCCACTTGCCACAAGAAAGAGGTATCGGTAGCGCTCGATCGTTCTTCTAGTTCAGACGTTGCCAGATCGAAATCGGTATATCTCCATTCGGTCGAGGAGTGACCCGGTAGCTCAGCTTGCCGTCTTTAAGCTCGTAGCTTCGCTTCTGCTGCGCTCCCTCCCAGTTGGGGAAAGAGGCGTTTTGAATATGGAAAGTCAAAGTTCCGCCAGCCTGATCGACGCTGATCGTGCCGAAGTGCGTGCTCGATCCCATGACGGCGGCTTTGTACTCGGTTGGTGTTCCTGCTCCCTTGTCGCCGGAAGCAAATTGAGGGCGTTCTGCCTTGAAAATTTGCAGCGAGTAATGTCCCTGCGCGTCGATGAGCAGCAGCCCCTTGGGGGCGGCGCCGTAGTCCGATGCTCGCGAGCCATCGGGATGTTGGACATCTGCTGCCACCAAAGTCCAGCTGCCCACTAGTGAAGGATCGAAAGCGGTTGCGTCGGCTCGTGCAACAGCCGTCCACAATAGGCACACCGATAAAACGGCGACCGGAATGCCTCGTTTAAGAATTATCTGGCGTCTCATACAGTTCTCCGTGATTTGGCTCTCAACCCGTTTTGTATCGAGGCTTGCTCGCAATGTTCACGGCCTGCCCATAGCGATCAAACTCCGCCGTTGATAATAGCCGGACGAATATGTAATGAATGCAATAATTCGGCATCGTCTCTTTAGAAAAACTGAACTGTGCCTACGCCCAACCTCAATATGGACGCTCTGAGGACGCTCTTGGCGACTCAGCAACTGGGAAGTCTGAACCGCGCTGCTGAGCGCGTAGGCCGTTCGCAATCGGCCGTGAGTCAGCAGATGCGCAAGCTTGAGGAACAAGTCGGACAGCCGCTATTCCGCCGGCAAGGACGAGGCTTGGTCCTGACGGAATCCGGCGATCTGATCCTTTCATATGCGCGCCGCATTTTGGATCTCAACGATGAAGCTGTTCGAGCCGTTCGAGGGGCTTCTGTTGAGGGTCTCGTGCGCTTCGGCCTACCGGGCGATTTCGCAGAGACCTGGCTTCCGGTTGCTCTGGGACAATTCAAGAAGGCACATCCTGCGGTTCGTGTGGAAGTTGCCGTCGAGCGAAACGGTGTGTTGCTTGAGCGACTGGACCGAGAGGAACTCGATCTCGTGCTGGTCATGGGATATGGCAGTCGTTCAGACGCTGAACACCTCGCCACGTTGCAAATGACATGGATCGGAGCGGTTGGAATCGACACTGCCCTGAGTCCCGGCCGTCCGTTGGACCTGGCCTTATACAATCCGCCGTGTTTTTTCCGTCGCGCCGGCATTGAAGCCCTTGATCGCGCAAATATTTCCTGGAGACTGGCGTATACCACGGCCAGCCTCCAGAGTCTTTGGTCAGGTGTGGCAGCGGGTCTTGGCATCACGTTGAGAACGGCGGCCGGAATACCATCGTCCCTACGACGACTCGATGAGAAAGACGGCCTTCCGCCTCTGCCGACTGTCGAACTCTGCCTGCACTCCGGGCTCCGGGACATTCCACCTGCCTTGGCTCAGTTGAAGCGCGCCGTGATTGAGAATGCGACAGCTAACCTCCTTCCATCAGCTACGGAACATGCTCGTCGACAGTCTGCTCGATAAGCCGATTAAGCTTCTCCGGCATTGGACCGCAAGCCGGTTTCTGCCATGATGCTCTATCATGCCAAACAGAATTGCAGGGAGCATCTCATCGATTCACCCCTCACCCCTCACCCCTCACCCCTCACCCCTCACTCCTCACTCCCCCCGACACGCGGCACAAATCCCATTGATCTCCGTATGACGATGCGTGATCTCGTATTGCGCCGCTTTCGCCGCATGCGTCAACGCGCCATCGAGACAAGCCACATCCACGGGCTTTACCGCGCCACAGGTATTGCATACGAGAAAAGCCACATGTTGCGTTGGAGCCCTCGGCGCGATGACGAAGGTATTGGTCGACGCGATGCGCGTCACGACGCCCGCGGAAATCAGAAAGTGGAGCGCGCGATACACCGATGGGGGCGCATCGTGCCGACCAATACCCGGCAGCTCGTTAATGAGTTCATATGCCGAAGCACGGCCGCCGCGCTTCACCAGAAGGCCGAGCACATCCCGGCGCAAAGCGGTGAGCCGGTGACCATCGGCCATGCAGCGTGCCACCAGTGCGTCCATTGCCGGCAGGCTAACAAATCCAGTCATTTGCGAATCTAACCACGTTGCCTCCTCAAACTTTACCAATGTAATGATACGTTATATCATTTCACAAATTCAAAAAGGAATCGAAGTCGTCCTGTGAGGGGACATGATTCGATGTCTTTTGGATAGGGGGCCAGGTATCGACATGTAATGTTATGTTATAACGTTTCGTATCGATGCCTGGTAGCTTTCGACCACACTCCATAAAAACCGTGCAAAACCACCTCCCGACGACACGCCTCGTCCGCTTTTCTCCGCTTACCCTCGCTTTGTGTGCCGCCTTTGCACATGCCCAGTCGAGCAACGTTTCACGGGACGCATCAGCCGGTGCAATCCCGGGCGGCTCTCTCGCGCCCGTATTCGTGACGGCCAATCCGCTGGGCGACACAGACCTGATTGCCCCGGCTACGGCGTTGTACGGCGACGCGCTGACCCTTCGTCAGTCGAACTCGCTCGGTGAAACCCTCAACGGCCTGCCCGGTGTGTCGACCACGACATATGGCCCGATGGTCGGACGGCCGATCATCCGGGGGATGGACGGGGACCGGATCCGGATTCTGCAGAACGGCGTGGCCGCGTGGGACGCATCGTCGCTGTCATATGACCACGCGGTGCCCCAGGAACCCATGACTATCGAGCGGGTGGAAATCGTGCGCGGACCGGCGGCGTTGCTTTATGGCGGCAATGCGATTGGCGGTGTCGTGAACACGATCGACAACCGGATTCCGCGCGAGCCGGTCAAGGGTGTCAACGGCGAGGTGGACGCAAGCTATGGCGGAGCCAACCGTGCTCGCGCCGGCGCGGCACAGGTCGAAGGGGGCAATGGTCAATTCGCTTTCCACGTCGATGCATTCGATCGGCAAACCAGCAACGAGCGCATTCCCGGCTATGCCCATTCGGCACAGCAACGTGTGCTCGATGGACCCGATGCCGAACAGGCCTACGGCACCATTCCGAATAGCGATGGACGATGGTCCGGCGGCGCGGTGGGCGGCGCTTACACGTGGGCAGACGGTTACGCGGGTCTGTCATACAACGGCTATGAAGCCAACTACGGTTCGGTGGCCGAGGACGACGTCCGGCTTCGCATGCATCAGGATCATGTGGCATTCGCATCCGAGGTCCGTAATCTGCAAGGTCCCTTCTCGCAGTTGAAGTTCGACTTCGGTTACACGGATTACGAACACAAGGAAATCGATAACGGCGAAACGGGAACCACCTTCCGGAACCACGGCTATGAGGCTCGAATCGAGGCGCGTCATCACAAAATAGGCCCGCTCGAAGGCGTAGTCGGCGTGCAGATAAGCCAGAACACCTTTTCTGCGCTTGGCGATGAAGCGCTCGTGCCCACGACCCAGACAACGAACGTCGCGCTGTTCGGCCTCGAAGAATGGAACGTTACCAATGCGCTGAAACTCAGCGCCGGCGCCCGCTACGAGTATGTGAAGCAGGACCCGACGGCGGCCGGCAACGAAAAATTCGAGAGCGCGACAGGACGCAATTTCAATGCCGTCAGTGCATCGCTGGGTGCGCTATACAAGCTCTCGCCGATCTGGTCGGTCGCGGGCGATGTTGCGTACACCGAACGTGCTCCCGCGCTTTACGAGCTGTATGCGAACGGGCCTCATGACGCGACGGGGCAATACCTGATTGGCGACCCCGAAGCGCAGAAAGAAAAAGCGGTATCGACGGATCTTTCGCTGCGTTTTGCCAGCGGGCCGAACAAGGGAAGCGTCGGCGTTTTCTACAGTCGATTCAAGAATTACCTGACCGAATTCAACACCGGACGGCTTGTTGACGACGATGACAATGTGGTTCCGCCGGGAACCGACGACGCACTGAACGAAGCCGTCTACAAGGGCGTGCGCGCGGAATTTTACGGCATTGAACTCGACGGCAAATGGCGCGTGTTCGAGAAAGGCGCGCATCAGGTGGATGTGGAACTGGTTGGCGACTATACGCATGCGCGAAACATGGACAACGACGAGCCGTTGCCGCGCATTTCGCCGCTGCGTGCCACCTTTTCGGTGGACTACGGGTACGGCCCCTTTGGCGCGCGCGCGGAAGTACAGCACGCATGGGGTCAACACCGCGTACCCGAAAATGATCTGCCGACGACGAGCTACACGAAGCTGGATCTGATCCTGACGTACAAGTTTCATGTCGGCACCACGAACTGGCTGGCCTATGTTCGTGGCGACAACCTGACGAATCAGGAAATCCGCTACGCGAGTTCGGTTGTCCGCGACATCGCTCCACAAGGCGCGCGCAGCGTCATGGTCGGTTTGCGCAGCACGTTCTAACGCATGATCCGGGCTTGCGCCGGCGACACGTCCAGCGCAAGCCGTTTGCACCGGCAAGGCCGACGCTATTACACACGAGGAGCATCTCTATGGACCACCGATTGCCCGTGACCGTTCTCTCCGGCTTTCTGGGCGCAGGCAAGACAACGCTGCTCAACCACATCCTGAACAACCGCGAAGGCCGCAGAGTTGCTGTCATCGTCAACGATATGAGCGAGGTGAACATCGATGCGGCGCTTGTCCGCGACGGTGGTGCCGAGCTTTCGCGAACCGATGAGAAGCTTGTGGAGATGAGCAACGGATGTATCTGCTGCACCCTGCGTGAAGATCTGTTGCTGGAGGTGAGCCGTCTCGCGAGGGAAGGCCGCTTCGACCAGCTCGTGATCGAATCGACCGGCATTTCCGAGCCGTTGCCGGTTGCGGAAACCTTTACGTTTGCCGACGAAGACGGCAAAAGCCTGGCCGATGTCGCGCGGCTCGACACGATGGTGACCGTCGTCGACGCATGCAATTTTCTGCGTGACTACAGCTCGCGGGATAGCCTCGAATCGCGCGGAGAATCTTTGGGCGCGGAGGACAACAGGACCGTTGTCGATCTGCTGATCGAACAGGTCGAGTTTTGCGACGTGATCGTGCTGAACAAGGTGGATCTGGTCAAAGTGGCGGACCTTGAACGGCTCACGGCGATTTTGCGCAGCCTCAACCCGCGGGCGAAAATCGAAATGTCGACGTTCGGTCGTGTCGCGCTCGATCGGGTACTGGATACCCAGCTGTTCGACTTCGAGGAAGCCGCCAGAGCACCTGGCTGGCTGAAGGAACTGCGCGGCGAACATACGCCGGAAACCGAAGAGTATGGAATCCGCAGCTTCGTATGGCGCGCGCGCAGGCCGATGAATCCGGAGCGGTTCTGGAATCTGATCAACAGCGAATGGCCGGGCGTGGTCCGCTCCAAGGGATTCTTCTGGCTTGCAAGCCGTCCCTCTCATGCCGGTTCCTGGTCGCAGGCGGGCGCGGTTTGCCGCCATGGTTTAGCGGGACGCTGGTGGGCCGCCGTACCGAAAGCGGACTGGCCGACGGACGCCGAATCGCTTGCCTTCATCAATGCGAACTGGACGCCCGAGGTCGGCGATGCGAGACAGGAACTGGTACTGATCGGTATCGATATCGACGAACCCGGCATGCGCCAACGGCTTGACGCCTGTCTGCTCACGGACGCGGAGATGGCCGATGGACCTCAAGCATGGATCGGGTATGCGGACCCGTTTCCGGAGTGGGGCGTTCGCGTGCCGGAGACAGTTTGACCTGCGAAGCGAAAATCTATTACGGCACGGCGTCGACCACAACCCGGTACAATCCACCCGCCATGTCCGGAAGCTGGTGCAAATCCAGCGCGGTCGCGCCACTGTGATCGGCCTTCGCGCCGAAAGTCAGACCTGGTCATCGGCTCATTCCAACCGTACTTGCGGGGCGCGAAACCCCAGGAGAAATCAGCATGACTGCACTGGTCAGCGTGCGGCGCACAGGTGCCCGCCATTCATCGTTCGGCCATTCCCGCGCGTGTCGGGCAACGTCGATCACCACGTCTGAACGCACGTCGATCCGCTAGCCGCCGACGTTTTCCGCTCTCCGGGTTTGCCGCCCGCATCGCATCGATGCGGGCGCACGCGCGCCCGTCGCGAGCGCGCCACATCACAATAACGAATCACAAAAAAATGGACGCATCCGCACCGCTTTTCCGCGCGCGGCGCTTCGCCCTGCGTAGCGCTATCGCCTGCACCTGGCTCGTCAACACGACGCCGGTTTTCGCCGATACCAGCAGCACCTCGCCCGCCACCGATTCATCTCCGCAGACGGCCACCTTGCCCGCCGTGCGTGTCACCGGCACCGCCGGGAACAACGCAAACTCGAACGTTCCGGACCTCACGACGCCGCTCACGACGGGCAGCCGCCTGGGCCTCTCGAGTCTCGATACGGCTGCAAGCGTTGAAGCGATCGGCAGCACGCAACTGACCGAGCGCGGCGACAACAACGTGACGCAAGCCGTCACGCGGGCCGCCGGTTTCGCGACCGACGCGGCACCGGGCAACGGCGGCACGTCGCTGTCCGTGCGCGGCTTCAGCGGTCCCGAATCGGTCACGACGCTCTACGACGGCGTGCGCATGTACGCGGGCGCGGGCACCGTGTCGTTTCCCTTTGATACGTGGTCGGCCGAACGCATCGAAGTGTTGCGCGGACCGGCCTCGGTGCTTTACGGAGAAGGCGGTATCGGCGGTGTCATCAATATCGTGCCGAAGGCGCCGCAGCGCGACTACGCGACGACAATCGAGCTCGGCGCCGGCACTTACGGCAAGAAGCGCGTCGCGCTCGACACCACGGGCGCGCTGGGTCCGATGCTCTCGTACCGCTTCTATATCGCCGACGACCGCGACAACGGCTGGCTGCCGCGCGGCGATTCGCACACGACGGCGCTCGGCGGCGCGTTGCGTCTCGACGTGAATCCGCGCCTGTCGTTCACGCTCGATTACGACTACGGCCGCCAGCTTCCCGCGCGCTACTTCGGCGTGCCCGTTATGGACGGCGCACTCGATCCCGCACTGGCACGCCAGAACTACAACGTCGGCAACGCGTCGATCTCGTACTACGACCAGTGGACGCGCCTCTCCGCCCGATGGAATGCCGCGCCCGGCATCACGCTGCGCAATCAGTTTTACTATCTGCTGACCAACCGCCACTGGCACGACAGCGAAAGCTACGAGCTGCTCGGCGACGGCAACGTGCTGCGCTCCGACTACATCGAAATCCTGCACCGCGAACAGCAGGTTGGCGATTCGCTCGACGCGACCTTCGATGGCCGGCTGCTCGGACGTCAGAACCGGCTCGTCGTCGGCGCGGACTTCAATGTGATTTCGTTCCTCGATACGAGCAACTCGCCGTATGACGGCGCCTCGATCGTGCCGGCATTCGGCTTCGATCCGGGCGTGTTCGCCAGCCCCGACCCGACCGTGCCGCAGTTCCAGACCACGACGCACCAGGCGTCCGTTTTCGCGGAAAACCGGCTCGAACTGACGGATCGGCTCGCGTGGGTCTCCGGCCTGCGCTACGACCATCTCGACTACCACCGCGATACCTTCGCGACGGTCAACGGACCGGCCTCGTCGTTTGACCGGACCTTTGCGCATACCGGCTGGCGCACGGGGCTGGTGTTCTCGCTGACACCCGATTTCTCGGTCTATGCGCAGTACACGACGGGCGCCGACGGCGTGGGCTCGCTCGTCACGCTCTCGAAGTCGAGCAGTCAGTTTTCGCTCGCAAGCGGCACGCAGTGGGAAGCCGGCGTCAAGCAGCAGTTACTGGACGGACGCGCGTGGTGGACGCTCGCGTTCTACCAGATCGTCAAGCACGACCTGCTCAGCACCGATCCGTCGAATCCCGATCTCACGCAGCAGGTCGGCAAGCAGTCGTCGCGCGGCGTCGAGTGGACCGGCGCGCTGCAACTGGGCGGCGGGGTGTCGGTCAACGCAAACGCCTCGCTGCTGCGCGCGCGTTACGACGACTTCAACGAGGACGTGAATGGCCAGAGCCTCTCGCGCTCGGGCAACGTGCCGTACAACATTCCCGAGCAGACCGCGAACCTGTGGCTCGACTGGGCGTTCGCGCCGGGCTGGCGCGCTGGCGCGGGCCTGCACTACGTGGGCCGCCGTTATGGCGACAACGCGAATACCGCGCCGATTCCGAGCTACACGTTGTTCGACGCCTCGGCGTCGTGGCGCGCCACGCGCAACCTTACGCTGGCGCTCTATCTGCGCAATCTCACGAACCGCACGTATGTGGTCACGACGCAGAACGACGGTGGCGAGTGGCTGCTCGGCGCGCCGCGTTCGGGCTGGGTCACGGCGACGCTGAACTTCTAGAGTCGCGAACCATGTCGTCATTGAGTATCGACGGACTCGAGTGGTCGCCGCGCGACGGCGATGCCGCGAGGCGCGAGCATGCGCTGCTGCGCTCGATTGTCCTCGACGTCAGGCCCGGCGAATTCGTCGGACTGATCGGGCCGAACGGCAGCGGCAAGACGAGCCTGCTGCGCTGTGCGTTTCGTTACGCGAAGCCGCAGCGCGGCACGGTCACGTTCGACGGCGAGGATGTCTGGGCGCACCCGGCACGCTGGAGCGCGCAGCGCATCGCGGTGCTGCTGCAGGATGCGCCCGACGACTTCGGCTTGAGCGTGGAGGAGGTCGTCGCGATGGGACGCATGCCGCACAAGCGCGCGCTCGAAGGCGAAACGCCGGACGACCGCGCCCGGATAGCGCGTGCGCTTGACGACGTCGGTCTTGCCGATCTGCGCGCGCGGCCGTTCGCGACGCTCTCGGGCGGCGAGCGCCAACGCGCGCTGCTTGCGCGCGCGCTCGTGCAGCAGCCGGCCGTGCTGATGCTCGACGAGCCGACCAATCATCTCGATCCGCGCCATCAGCTTGAACTGCTCGCGCTGGTGAAGCGCCAGCGGATCGCGACGCTCGCGACGATTCACGACCTCAATCTTGCCGCCGCGTTCTGCGACCGGCTGTTCGTCATCCATGCGGGCGAGATCGTCGCGTACGGCACCCCCGAAACCGTGCTCACCGAGACACTGCTCAGGCGCGTTTATGGCATTGACGCACTCGTCGATCGCCACCCCATCAATCACTGTCCGCGCATTACCCTGATTGCGGCGCATACGGGATCGCAACGATGAAAACGACACGACTGCGCGCCGTGCTTGGCGCATGGCTGTTCGCGGGCGCGAGTGCTGCGGCGCATGGGGGCCACTATCCGGTGACCGTGCATAGCTGCAACCGCGACGTCACCTTCACCAGAGCGCCAACGCGCGCGGTGAGCAACGACGTCAATCTCACGGAGATGCTGCTCGCGCTCGGCGTGCGATCGCATATGGCGGGTTATACGGGCATCAGCGGCTGGAAGAGCGCCGATGCCGCGTTTGCGGGAGAACTGAACGGCCTGCCCGAACTCGCGCAACGTTATCCGTCGCTCGAAACGCTCGTGGCCGCGCAGGCCGACCTCTATGTCGCGGGCTGGAATTACGGCATGCGCGTGGGCGGCCCGATTACGCCCGCGACGCTCGCGCCATTCGGCATTGCGACCTACGAACTCTCCGAATCGTGCGGGCATGTGATGCCACGTCCCGCCGCCTCGCTCGACGACGTCTACAACGATCTGCGCAATCTCGGCGCGATCTTCGATGCCGATGCGCAGGCCCAAAGCGTGATCGCGTCCATGCAGACACGCATCGCCGATGTCGCTCGCGCGTTGAACGGAACGCATGATCGCCCGCGCGTGTTCGTCTACGACAGCGGCGAGGACAAGCCCTTTACCGCCGGCAAGCTCGCGATGCCGACCGCGTTGATTCGCGCGGCAGGCGGACGCAATGTGATGGACGACGTGGCCCAGAGCTGGGCGCAGGTGAGCTGGGAAAGCGTGGTGGCGCGCGATCCGCAAGTGATCGTGATCGTCGACTATGGCGCGGTGACGGCGGCCCAGAAAGAGGCGTTCCTGCTTGCGTCGCCCGCGCTCGCGAACGTCGCGGCGATTCGCGAGCGGCGTTTTATCGTGGTGCCCTATGACGCGGCCACGCCCGGCGTGCGGAACGCGGAAGCGATCGGGACGATCGCGCGCGGTTTGCATCCCGAAGCCTTTGCGCGGCCGCCGCGCGTTTCACGATGAGCGCGACAGGCCGACGCGCGCGCGTGCTGCCGTTCGCGTTGCTCGCGATCGTGCTGGCGGTGTCGATCGTGCTCGCGGTCGGCCTCGGCTCAACACGCATCGCGGCGGGCGACGTCATGCGCACGATCGCCGCACATGCTGTTGGCCGCACGCATCCGGCCGACATGAACGACGCCATCGTCTGGATGATCCGCGTGCCGCGTGTGCTGCTCGGCGCATTGGTCGGCGCGGCGCTCGCGGTCGCGGGGGCGGTCTTGCAGGCCGCGACCTCGAACCGGCTTGCGGATCCGCATCTGCTCGGCGTGAGCGCGGGTGCGAGCGTCGGTGCGGTGGCGGCGACGTTGTGGATCGGGGCGGCGTGGGGCGTGCTGACACTGCCGGTTTGCGCCTTCGCCGGCGCGCTCGCGGCAACGGCGCTCGTGATCGCATGCGGCGCGCGCGGCGGGCGAGTCGATGCGCAGCGCTTGCTGCTCGCCGGCGTCGCGATCTCGTTCGTGCTGATGGCCCTCGCGAATCTGCTGCTTTATCTCGGCGATCAACGCGCTGCCTCGTCGGTACTGTTCTGGATGCTCGGCGGGCTCGGGCTTGCGCGCTGGAACCTGCTTGACGTACCGGCGGCGCTCGTCGGCATCAGCCTGATTTTGCTGATCGGCCGCCGCCGCGAACTCGATGCGCTGATGAGCGGCGACGTCGTTGCCGTTACGCTCGGCGTGAACGTGACCCGCCTGCGCCGGGAATTGTTCGTCGTGTGCTCGCTCCTCACGGCGGGGATGGTCGCGGTGAGCGGCGCGATCGGCTTCGTCGGCCTCGTGGCGCCGCATGCGGCGCGCCGGCTGGTCGGCGCAGGGCACGCGCGGCTCTTGCCGACGTCGGCCCTCGTGGGCGCGATCATGCTGGTTTGGGCCGACGTGGCGGCGCGTACGCTGATCTCGCCTGACGATCTGCCTATCGGTGTGGTGACGGGTTTGTTCGGGGGCATCTTCTTCGTGTGGTTAGTGCGTAGTCCGCATTGAGTCGAGAGGGTGGGCTTGTTGTACGGTCTATGCGCTCCACGCATAAATTAATTCCCTAAATGAATTTGCGCGGCCACGCAGATCACGGTCGAATGTCGGGTTCCGGGCGCCGGGGTGCGCCAACGCGGTGAAGCACGCCGCGTATCCGTCTTTCTTCAGAAGAGTAAAAGGAGCCAAAATGAAAACCACGCTTGCAGCCCTGACGCTTGCGTTGCTCGCCGTCTCGTCCGGCAGCGCGATCGCCAAGGACTGGTCGACCATGCGATTCGGCGTCGACGCGAGCTATCCGCCGTTCGAATCGAAGGCCGCCGATGGCAAGCTCGTCGGTTTCGATATCGACCTCGGCAATGAAATCTGCCGTCGTCTGAACGCGAAATGCGTGTGGGTCGAAAACTCGTTCGACGGCATGATCCCGGGGTTGAAGGGGCGTAAATTCGACGGCGTGCTGTCGACCATGTCGATGACGCCCGCGCGTCAGGCGCAGATCGCGTTCTCATCGAAGGTGTTCCGCATTCCGACGCGTCTCGTCGCGAAGAAGGACTCATCGATCGTGCCGACGCCGGAAGCGCTGAAGGGCAAGCGCATCGGCGTCGAACAGGGCTCGATCCAGGAGACCTATGCGAAGACGTATTGGGAACCCGCCGGTGCCGTGATCGTGCCTTATCAGGACCAGGACCTCGTGTACTCGGACTTGCTCGCCGGGCGCATCGACGCGTCGTTGCAGAACGCGGTGCAAGCCGAAATCGGCTTCCTGCGTACGCCGCGCGGCAAGGACTTTGCATTTGCCGGCAATCCGCTTTACGACGCGAAAACGCTCGGCAGCGGAACGGCAATTGGCTTGCGTAAGGAAGATACCGACCTGAAGGAAAAAATCGACAAGGCGATCGCCGATATTCGCGCCGATGGCACGTACGACCGGATCGCGAAGAAGTATTTCGATTTCGACGTGTACGGCCAGTAATCTCGCCGTAGCAACCACGCGCTGTCGATACGGCGCGAAAACATCGCGGGGTCTTGCCTTCACGGGCAAGACCCCGCAGTGCTTATGGCGGACGGCGCACGCATTACCCCCAGCGTATGCCGCTCGAAGCCTCGTATAGGAACGCGTAGCCACGCTACCCATACCGGTCGCGCTTCTCCACCTGGCGCTGCCGCCGCCCGCCATCTACACTGGTTTCATACCCGTCCCGAAACCGGATGCACTGAAGGTTGGGGAGCCTCGACATGAACGGCTATCAGATCACCTTCTTTACCCAGCAGGCGCGCAGCCATCATGGCAAACCGCTCGCCGACTGGCTCGTGCATCTGGCGGGCGAACTCGGTCTGCGCGGTGCGACCGTGATTCCGGCCTGCGAGGGTGTCGGGCAGCATCACCGGATTCATTCCGCGCACTTCTTCGAGCTCGCGGATCAGCCGCTGTCCGTCGTGATGGCGGTCACGGCCGATGAAGCCGGGCGGTTGTTCGAGCGGCTTCGCGCCGAGGGGCTGCATCTGTTCTATGTGAAGACGGCGGTCGAATTCGGCGTCGTCGGCGAGGACGATGAGGGCGATAGGAGCATGCCGAAAACCTGATGCACGCCTGTGCGCCTACGCGACGAAATCGGCCGCCATGTCCGCGTCGGTGCGCGCTTCGAGCCGGCCGCTGCGGCAGGCGGCGCGGAATACCTCGTAGTCTTTCTCCACCTGATCCGCGTAGGCGCGCGAATAAGCGACGAGTGCTTCGGACATCTGATCGCCATTGCCGAGATAGGCCGCGACTTCGGTTGCGAGTCCGCCCGCTTTCGCGTGAGCGCGCGCGAGCACCCAGCCGCACATGCCCGCGTATTGGCGGAACGTGTCTTTCGCAAACAGTTCGAGCGTGGCCGAAATCTTCATGTCGCGTAACTGGCGGCCGTAGATCGCGCGCCCGAACGGGCCGGTGGTCCAGCCGAGGAACGGATCGCTCGCGCCCTGCATGAGCCGTTGTCCATCGACGACGCGCTGGCCCTGATGCTTCGGCCCCGGCGCCTTGAAGTAGCGCGTCACGACCGAGGTGGACGCTTCCTTGAACTGGATGAAGAGCGGCTTCTCGTGCTGATCGACCATCAGCAGGATCAGGCAGCGCGTGCCCACGCTGCCGACGCCGACGACCTTGAACGCCATGTCGTGCATCGAGAAGTGATCGAGCAGCGTGCGCCGCACCGTGCCGAGCGATTTCAGGTAGTGCTTGTAGATCGGCGCCATCAACGTGCGCCAGTCGCCGAGGCCGAGCCAGTCGTCCTCGTGCGTGAAAAGCGTACTCTTGCCGTGCACGTGGAACACGGTCGGCGGCACGTCGCGAATCTGCCAGATGTCGTCGCGGCGGTTCGCGAGCTTCGGCAGGATCGTTTCATGCGTGCGGCGCGATGCTCTGGCGATGCTGTTGCGGATGCGTTGCCGCGCATCCTCGGTCGGCGAGATTTCCTCGAGACGCGCGAACGTGATGAGCTCGTACCACAGTTCGAGCGGACTCATGTCCGAGTAGCGTGCGGTCCAGTGCTGATAGCTTTGCACGCAATGCGCGACGACTTCGTCGGCGAGCTTGTCGCCGTGGCCGAGATGGCGGACGGCGATATAGAGGCTCGCCGCGAGACGCTTCAGGTCCCACTCCCACGGACCGACGGCGGTTTCGTCGAAGTCGTTGATGTCGAACACGAGCGCGCGCTCGGGTGTCGCGAAGCCGCCGAAATTCATCAGGTGGCAGTCGCCGCAAATCTGGAAATGAAAGCCGCTGTTCGCGGTCGCCGCGAGATCATGCGCCTGGATGATCGCGCTGCCGCGATAGAACGTGAACGGCGATTCGAGCATGCGTCCGTAGCGCAGCGGCACGAGAGCTTCGACGCGGCCTCGGCTGCTTTCGCGCAGCAGGCGGACCGGATCGCGATCGACCTTGCCGATCCCGGCGTGGGCGCTGCGTGGGGCGTTCTTGCGTGCGTTGCGGCCGGTCGCGCTACGCTGCGCGAGCGATTCGAATGGCGTCATCGTTGGCCCTTGGAAATGCAGCGTTATTCAGTTCGTGTGCACACGACGAAAACCTTGCCTGCACGCCAGCCGCCGAGTTTACCAAACCGTTGCAAAGTCGCTCGGCGCGGTACATGAAGGCAGCAGCGACGTGCCTCTAACCTGTTGGGACTCTAGCGTGTCCGCGCCGTTATTTCCATAGAGGACTGCTCTTGCACATGTACCGGCTTGCGGTGGCCGGCACATGCGCCGGGCGGTTATGCCGAGAGCTTCTGCATTTCCGCGAACAGATCGGCCTTGCCTTCGAAGCCGATGCCGGGCAACTCGGGCATCGTGATGTAGCCGTTCTCGACCTTCACGCCGTCGGGGAAGCCGCCATACGGCTGGAACAGATCGGGATACGACTCGTTGCCGCCGAGGCCGAGACCCGCCGCGATGTTGAGCGACATCTGGTGGCCGCCGTGCGGGATGCAGCGGCTCGCGGACCAGCCATGCTGATGCAGCATCTCGAGCGTGCGCAGATATTCGACGAGGCCATAGCTCAGCGCACAGTCGAATTGCAGCCAGTCGCGATCGGCACGCATGCCGCCGTAGCGAATCAGGTTGCGCGCGTCCTGCATCGAAAACAGGTTCTCGCCGGTCGCCATCGGTTTGTCGTAGTAGTTGCGCAGCGTCGCCTGCAATTCGAAGTCGAGCGGATCGCCGGCTTCCTCGTACCAGAACAGATCGTATTGCGAGAGCGCCTTGGCGTATTGAATCGCCGTGTCGAGATCGAAGCGGCCGTTTGCGTCGACGGCGAGTTTCTGGCCGTCTTGCAGTACGCTCAGGATGGAGTCGATACGGCGCAGGTCTTCGTCGAGCGACGCGCCGCCGATCTTCTTCTTCACGACCGTATAGCCACGGTCGATATAACTGCGCATTTCGTCCTTCAGCTTGCTGTGGTCCTGGCCCGGATAGTAGTAGCCGCCCGCGGCGTAGACGAACACCTTGCGATCGGGCTGGCCGTTGCCGTAGCGGTCGGCGAGCAGCTGGAACAGGGGCTTGCCTGCGATCTTCGCGACCGCGTCCCACACGGCCATGTCGATCGTGCCGATGGCGACTGAGCGCTCGCCGTGACCGCCCGGTTTTTCGTTCGTGAACATCGTCGCCCAGACACGGTGCGGGTCGAGATTGTCGCCGGCATCGTTGACGAGCGTCGCCGGATCGGCGTCGAGCACGCGCGGAATGAAGCGCTCGCGCATCAGCTTGCCTTGGCCGTAGCGGCCGTTCGAGTTGAAGCCGTAACCGATGACGGGCTTGCCGTCGCGGATCACGTCCGTGACCACGGCGACGAGACTCAGCGTCATCTTGCTGAAGTCGATGTAGGCGTTGCGGATCGAGGAGCTGATCGGAACGGTCTTTTCGCGGATTTCTACGATTTTCATGGATGTCTCCAGATGGCACGGCCAGTGTTCGGAATGACTGGCGGTTCAAGGCGCTAGATTAGGCGTTGGAATCGGTACTATGATTCACCTGAATTCACTTCTTTATTAACCTGTGGTGAAAAACGACCTGACCTCGTACCTCGAGTTTTTCGTCCTGCTCGGGCGCTACGGCAACCTGTCGGCCGCCGCGCGCGATCTCGACATTACGCCGCCGGCGGCGACCAAGCGCCTCGCGCAACTCGAAGCGCGGCTCGGCGTGCGGCTCGTGAATCGCACCACGCGCAGTGTCAGTCTGACCGCCGAGGGCGAGACTTTCCTGCACTACGCGACGCGGATTCTCGCCGAAGTCAGGGAGATGGAAGACATCGTATCGTCGAGCCGTTCGGTGCCGCGCGGCTTGTTGCGCGTGAACGCGACGCTCGGCTTCGGCCGCACGACGATTGCGCCGTTCGTGTCCGAGTTCGCGAAGCGCTATCCGCATGTCGAGGTGCAACTGGACGTGACCGACAGGCCGATCGATCTTGTCGAAAGCGGAGTCGATCTCGCGATTCGCTTCGGCGAATTGCCGGACAAGCGACTCAACGCGCGCCGCATCATGGCGAACCGGCGCTTTCTATGCGCGTCGCCGCGTTATCTCGAGTTGCACGGCACGCCCGAAAGCCTGGCCGATCTTGCGAGCCATCAGTGCATCGTCCATCGGCAGAACGACGATGCCTACGGCATCTGGCGTCTCGAACGCAACGGCGAGCCGCACTCGGTGAAGGTGCGCGGCGTGCTGTCGAGCAACGACGGCGACATCGTGCTGAGCTGGGCGCTCGATGGTCACGGCATTCTGCTGCGCTCCGAGTGGGACCTTGCGAAATACCTCGAAAGCGGCCGCTTGCGCGTGGTGCTGCCCGAGTTCGTGCAGCCGTCGGCCGACCTGTTCGTCTATTACCCGAACCGGCGCAATCAGTCGGCGCGTGCCCGCGCTTTTATCGACTTTCTGGCGGAGCGGTTTGGGCGGCATGGGGCGTAGATTTTGACGGCGGGGGCGAAGAGGTGCCGCGGCACGCGGGCTGCATCGCTGCCGTTTGGGCGTTGTCGCGTTTCGGGTGAGATTCGAACGGCGTTCGGGCGGATCTCGAACACGTCGGCCCGTTCAGCGGGCAATCGTCTTGAAGACCCGATTCTTGTCGAGCAGGACGGGATCGAGCGTTTTGTCTTCGTTCTCCGCCGATCCATCCGTTCTGCTTTCTTCTAGAGCCGGGCCGGTATAGCGTCCTCGCGGCCGGATGACTTTGCCTACCCTGAGCTGCTCGATGCAATGCGCGAGCAGTCCGACGCTGCGGGCGGTTGCAAACAGACCGAATGCGGCGTCGCGCGGAAGCTGAAATTGCGTGGCCAACGTCGCGAGCGCGACGTCGATAGTCGGTTGCAGACCCGTGAGCGTCACGACCTTGTCGATGAACGACGCCAGTTCCTTGGGCGGATCGAGCCGATCCAGCAAGGCACGCGCTCGCGGGTCGCCGTCCGGATAAAGATGGTGCCCGAAGCCGGGAATCGGGATCGCGGATTGCAGATGGTGGCTGACAACGTGCTCGGCGCCCAGTCTTTCGACGTCGTCGAAGACCGCGCGCACGCGCCCCGATGCATCACCATGCAAGGGACCGGAGAACGTGGCGAGCCCGGTCAGCAGGCACCCGGCCAGCGATGCACCGGTAGACGCGGTAATTCTCGCGGCAAACGTGGAACTGGTGATTTCGTGGTCGGCGATCAGTACCAGCGCTCGCCGGATCAGATCGGCCACGGCGGCGTCCTGCCGCCAGCCCAGGGCAAGCCGCTCGTGGGTCCATTGGGCATGGCCGTCGCATTGCGCGCCGAACGCCTGCGCGACAACCGCGACCAGCCGGCCTGTCTCGGCATGCAGCGCACTGTCGGTACGTCCGTGCGTGGAGTGTCCGTTGGCGGCCAGCGCCGCGAGCGACATGAACGCGCATTGTCTGCCGCGCTCGTCGCCTTGCAGCGGGATGCTGGCGGACTCGAAAGAGATGGGTGGCCGCGCGTTCCACAGGATCGCGGCGACTTCTTCGAGCGTCGCCGTCTCCGACAGCCGGATGCTGTCGTGTCCGCGATAGTACGCACGCCCCTTCGAAAAGGTCGTGATACCGCTATAGATGCAAGGCTCGGCACCGAATATCGTCCCGGCAGCGAGTGCTTCGCGCTTGCGCCCGACCTGTTTTTTCCGGCAGAGCCCGAGCACGTCCTCGGCCCGGTAGAGACTCTTTCTCGGATCGAGCGGATCGGGCATGACGGCAATGCTGCCTCGACTGACGTACGCATAGACCGTTTGCGGTTGTACGCCGAGTTGTCGGGCCGCGTCAGTCAGGGTGATCCAGTTGCGCATGAAATGGATGCGTCGCGATGCAGTGGATGAGAGGGAAGACCGCACGATAGTAATCGCACATGGCGCGCCGTCGCTATCGATGCGGTTTCGATATTGACCGCTTTTCAGGTAAAAGTCATCTCGGCGGGCTTGCGCTCCAGGATTTCGACGAGGATGTTGCCCGGGGCACGCACGAAGCAGGCCCGGACACCGGCCCGAACCGGCTTGATGGGCTCGACGATATCCGCTCCGCAGTGGATCAGATGTTCGAATGCCGCGTCCAGATCATTCACGGTGACGCCAAAATGATCGATGCCTTCTTTCCGGGCTCCCGCGGGCAACTGAACAGCGTGCGCTTGCGTCAGTGCGGTGATGAAGAGATTGATGCTGCCGAGACGAAGATCCACTCTTGCGGGGCGACGTACGATTTCGGCGTTCAGACAGCGGGCAAACCATGCAGCTGTCGCTTCGGCGTCGGTGGAACAGAGCTGGAGATGGTCCCATTTGAATTCAATCATGTCGTTGTACCTGATCTATTTCACCGGATGTTTCTGGATCAAAGTTCGATACGGGAAAGTTTCCCGAGAAAAATCGAATAGGAGAACGTGCCAAGCAGGCAGATGGCACCCATCAGGTTGAGTGCCCAGTAGAAGTGGCCGGTATGGTGCGTGATATAGCCGATCATGAGCGGCGTCGTCACCCCCGCGATGTTTGCCGCGAGACTGGTGATGCTGCTGGTCAGGCCCACGTACTGTCGCGGCGCGATTTCCGAAACCGCGGCCCACGACATCGAGCCGATCCCCTGGGCAAAGAATGCAATCGTCAGGATCGCAATTACCATGGCGTTCGATTCGACAAAGTTCACGAAGACAACGGAGGCACCGAGCAGCGTGCCGATGATAAGCGGCGCCTTTCGGGCCGCGGAAACGGACACGCCGCGCCGGATGAAGAAATCCGACAGCGACCCGGCGACGAGAATGCCTGCCGTTGCACCGAGGAATGGAAGCGCCTGAAATATGCCGACCTTGATCATCGACATATGACGCGCTTCGATCAGATAGGTCATGAACCAGGTCGTGAAGAAAACCAGCAGGGTGTTATTGCAGAATTTCCCGAGGCAGATCGCGAGAATCTGCCGGTAGCGCAGCAACTGGAGCGCCATGCGCCAGTTGAATTTCTCGCGGGCTTTCTGTACCCCTGTCGAGCGTCCTTCGTTGATGTATTGAAGTTCCGCTGCGTTGACGGTCTTGTGCTGATGCGGGTCGCGATAGAGGCGATACCACACGAGGCTGAAGAGAATACCGCATGCGCCCGTGACGAAGAAGACCGAGCGCCAGCCGTAGGTGGTGGAGATCCACAACAGCAGCCCGGTGAAAAGCGGCGTTCCGATGTATTGCCCCATCACGTAGACGCTGGTCGCAAAGCCGCGTTCCTGGGCCGGAAACCACAGTGTCACCGAACGGGCATTGGACGGAAAGGCGGGCGCTTCGAGCGCGCCCATCGTGAGCCGGGAGCCGAGCAGCATGTGATAACCGTTGGCGAGACCCTGTGTCAGCGTAGCGAAGGACCAGCCGACGAGAGAGAGCGCGTAGGCGAGCCGCGAGCCCAATACGTCGGCGAGCAGCCCGCCTGGCAGCAGCGCGAAGGAATAGGCGAGGCCGAAGGCGGCGAACAGCTCGCCCATCTGCATCTTGTCGAGCGACAGACTTTTGGACAGGCCGGGTGCCACAATACCGAGTGCCGATCGGTCGACGTAATTGAGGGTGGTGGCGACGAGCAGCATCGCGAGCACCACGTATCGGACTTTCGACGGTTTGGCCGCGATGACGTAGTCGGACGAATCCTGAATCGACATCGGTTGTTCTCCTACCGCTTTCATCGGTGTCTCCTTAACAGTCGCCTGTTGTTGTCGTTATCTGGCGGGAAGCCGGGTTATCCGCGGCCGACAAAAGGCATGGCAGTCGCCATGATCGTCATGTTCAGCACGTTGGCCTCCAGCGGAAGACTCGCCATCTGCACGACGGCGTCGGCAACGTGCCCGACGTCTATTCTTGCCTCGGGAGCGGTGCTTCCATCGGCTTGCAGGACGCCGCGTTTCATGCGCTCGGTGAGCGGCGTGGCCGCGTTGCCGATGTCGATCTGGCCGCAAGCGATGTGGTAGGCGCGTCCATCGAGAGCCAGCGATTTTGTGATGCCGGTGACGGCGTGTTTCGTCGCCGTATAGGCGATCGTATTGGGGCGAGGAGAATGCGCCGAGATCGATCCGTTGTTGATGATTCTTCCGCCTTGCGGCGTTTGCGTTTTCATCAGACGCCATGCCGCCCGGGCACACAGGAACACGCCGGTCAGATTGGTCGCGACGACATCGCTCCAGAAATCGAGTTCGTATTCTTCGAGAGGAACCGCGCCGGCGTTCCGGCCGGCATTGTTGAAGAGCACGTCCAGGCGGCCGAATTCCTGCGCAATACGGGAGAACGCATGCTCGACGGAAGCTTCGTTGGTGACGTCCGCAGGAAACACCCGCGCCTCGCCGCCCTCGGACCTGATGGCCTCCAGCGTTTCCAGCAGCGGTTCTTCCCGGCGCCCGATCAGCGCGACGGTGAATCCCGCGGCGGCCAGCGCCTGCGCGGCGGCGCGGCCGATGCCTGAGCCGGCGCCCGTGACGGCGGCGAATTTCTTCAGTGCGGACATTGCTCGATGCTCCTCGTCAGTGAAGTGATGACGAAAGAAGAATTGCATTGACACAAAGCGCGAGGCAATCTTGATTCGTTGAATCAACATCCAATGTCTTGACTGGCGGGCCTGACATCAGGGTTTTCCTGAGGTTCGAGAGGTGGACGTGTTGTGCCGGCCGAAACAGGGACGCATGGAGACGCGCTCAAGTTGATTCTTCCAATCAACATTGACCGCCGGGGATCGGTTTTCGTAGCCTAAGCGCACCCATCGATCTCAAGGAACCTCTCATGTCTGAAAACAAACCCCAACTCCTGGTTGCCCGAAGGGTTCCCGCTGCCGTGGCAAGTCGCGCGGTCAATGACTTTCATGCCTTCGTGACCGATGCCGATATGGACTCGTGGTCGGTCGTCGACTTCTGCAAGCAGCACGAGGTGCCGGCTGTTCTCATCGGGAAAAAATCGGGCTTGCAGAAGGAGCACATTGCGGAGTTGCCTGCCAGCGTCAGGATCATTGCGAATGCCAGTGCGGGTGTCGATCATATGAACGTCGCGTTCGCCCGCGAACGCGGAATCGCCGTGACGAACGCACCCGATGCATTGACCGAATGCACCGCCGATTTTTCCATGCTGCTGGTTCTCGCCGCGAGCCGGCGCGCGTCCGAATACGAACGGATCATGCGCCAGGGCTGGGGGAAATCGTTTGGCATGACTGACATGTTGGGAACGCGTGTGCATGGACGGACGCTCGGGATCGTCGGATTCGGCCGTATCGGACGAGCCGTGGCGAGACGCGCGCAAGGATTCGGCATGCGCGTCGTTTATACGGACATCCAGCGTGCGTCGCCGTCGCTGGAGAATGGCGCGACGTTTTACGGCAGTCTCGACGAATTGCTGCCGCACTGCGAGGTACTGACACTGCACGTTCCCGGCAGCGGCACGCCGATCATGACGAAAAAAGAATTCGCCCTGCTGCCGAAGGGAGCGGTTTTCGTCAATGCCGCTCGTGGCGCGCTGGTCGACGAAGAGGCGCTCTACGATGCGTTGACATCGGGACATCTGTTCGGCGCGGGACTCGACGTTTACCGGAACGAGCCCAACGTCGACCCGCGCTTCGCCGGTCTCGATAACGTGTTCCTTTCGCCTCACATGGCGAGTGCGACAGTCGAGACGCGCGACCAGATGGGTTTCACTGCTTTGGACAACATTGCGGCGGTGCTTGATGGGCGGTTCGCATTGAACCCGGTCTGAAGTTCGTTTTCACGGAGAACGCGAAAACGGAGCGCTTGCCGACGGCTGAACCGTCGGCATTGCCGAATGCCGATCCGCTTGCGGCGCTGCGCGGCCGGCGCATCCGGGCATCGCAAGGATGCGCCGGCGTATTGAGCGCGGGCTTAAGGATGCGCGTACGGCGCGTGTGTCAACGCATTGCGCCAATCGGCGACATAGTCCGACATCGGCAACGTCGCAACGGGCCGCGCGCGCGAACGCGGCGGGTCGTATGCCGTGGGCCGGCACGCCAGAAGATAGGCGCCACCGGTCGTCCCTGAGCGGTCTTCGGATACCCACACCGCCTGTGCGGGCCGCAGTGTCGCGAGCAGGGCGGCGAAGTGGGGATTGGCCGTCAACGGGCCTTCGATAACGATCTCTCCGCTGCTATTCAGGCGCGAGAGACAATTGTCGGCGACCAGCGCGGTGTAGAGCGTGGCCAGTGCATAGGATTCCTGTGCGGAAGCCGGTTGCGGTCCGCGAATTTCACCGCGCCGGTCAGGCCAGGGGCCGCCCAGCGGTGCGAAGCTCGGTAGCGCGAGGGTTCGGCGCGCGACGAGCGCGGCGATATCTTCCCAGCGGCAGTCGTTCGCGTGTCCCGCATTGAGTATCAAGAATTCGCGTCCGCCCATGAAGCGGGCGCATGCGACCGGACGGCCCCACGCATCGACGTTGGCCAGCATGTCACGTCGTGGATCGAGTACCGAGAGCGGTGCGCCGATACCCGCTACGAGCGTCCACGTACCCGATGAGATGACGTTCAACGGCGCTTGCGGAACTCGTGCGCCATAGACGTGCTTGACCATCGACGCGTTGCTGTCGTGGATGCCGCACACGACGCGGCAATCGGCGGGCAGGCCGGTGCGCGCGGCCACTTCCGGCCGTAATACGCCGAGGACCGCATCGGCCTCGCGCAGCGGCGGAAAAAGATCCTGCCAGCCCATCTTGCGTACCATCGGCGCGAGTTCGCCGTTCGCCACGTCCCACAGGTCGGTATGACAACCCCACGAGGTGATTTCTCCCGCCGCCACGCCACACAGACGCCACGCCCAGTACTGCGGATAAGGCACGATCGCGCGCGTCCGCGCAAATGCCTCGGGAAACCGCAGCGACTGCCAGTACAGTTGCTTGCCGACATTCAGGCCGCTGGGTAGTGCCGGCGAAAACGTGCGATCGAAATCGTCGCGCAGCGACGCATAGGCGGCGTCGACTTCCTCTATGCCCGTGAATTCGTAGTCGAGCACGGGTAGGGCGAGTTCCGCGTCGCCCAGCAACGCAACGGTGGCGCCGTGGGTCGTCGTAATGATCGAGCCGATCCGGTGCGGCTCGGAAAATCGCGCCAGTTCGCCTAGCAGCCAGTCCCAGATGGTACCGACGTCGAAGTGCGGATAAGGGCCCGCGTTCACGGCATGATTGGCGCGGCGGGCTTCCGCAAGCGAGGTACCGTTCTCGTCGATCAGGCTGAGTTTGAGGTTGGTCTTGCCGATGTCGAACACCGCGACCCTGCCGCCGCCCGGACGGCCTGGCGCGGCGCTCATGATGCCACCGGGTCGGCCTCGACCACGATCACGTCGATGCCTTGGCCTTGCAGCATCTCCACGGTTTCCGCCGCGACGCCGCTGTCGGTGATCAGCATCTTCACGCGCGAGAGCGGGCATACGATGAGTCCGCCACGCCGGCTCGCGAACTTGGAACTGTCGACGAGCACGATGATCTCGTCGGCCTGCTTCATCAGCTTGATCTCGGCGCGCACGAGCAGCGGATCGCTTTCGAGCAGTCCTAACGGCGAGACGGCGGCGGCGCCGATGAACATCTTGCTCGCGTAGTGATTCTGGATCACGTCGTTCTCGAAGGGACTGACGATCACGTTCTGCTCGCGATAAACCTTGCCGCCCGGCAGCAGGATTTCGTTGCGGCTCTGCGTGAGCAACTGCTGGGCCGTGAGGAACGAGTTGGTCAGGATGGTGAGCTGACTCTCGGCGAGGTACTCCGCCATCATGTGCGTGGTGCTTCCGCCATTGATGATGACGGTCTCGCCATCGAGGCACATCTGCGCCGCGCGCCGGGCGATCGCCCGCTTGCGCTCGGGATGCACCGCCGTGCTTTCCCGGAAGTTCGATCCCACCAGTCCACCCGGTTTGTCAGGCGCGATATGCTGCGCGCCGCCGTGCACCTTGACGAGTTGTCCGCTGGTTGCCAGCACCGCGATGTCGCGCCGGATGGTGGCGGCGGACGCGTTGAGCGCGCCCTCGAGTTCGGTGACGGTCACGCTGCCCCGCTCAGCGAGGATTTTCAGCAATTTCTTGCGCCGCGTATGGTTGATCAAGGCCGGTTCTCCATGTTCAGGCGGATTATGTCATTTGCTCACAGAACAATCATCAATTGCCTGATAATGGAAAACCCTCGCTCAAAACAATCAAAAAGTTGATCCGAATTCGATTGAAAAATGAGCGTTTTGTAGACAAACTGCGCTCCATCAATCCACGAAACCCGCGAGACAACGCTTCCATGAAGACCTCTTCCGATCTTGCCGCTTCGACCCCGATCGTCTCCCTGTGGGACGACACGCGGGCTGCATCGATGTCCGAGCCGGAGCTTTTGCTGTATCGCTCCAATCTGCTGGGTAGCGATTTGCGCATCACCAATTTTGGTGGTGGCAATACGTCCGGCAAGATCGACATGCCCGATCCCCTGACCGGGCAGCCGGTGCAGGTCCTGTGGGTCAAGGGATCGGGCGGCGACGTCGGCAGTATGAAGCTCGACGGCTTTGCCACGCTCTATATGGACAAGCTGCAAGCGCTCAAGTCGCGCTATCGCGGACTCGCTCACGAGGACGAGATGGTGGCGATGGCCTCGCATTGCACCTTCAACCTGAATCCGCGCGCCGCGAGCATCGACACCGCGCTGCATGCGTACATTCCGAAAGCGCACGTCGATCACATGCACCCGGACGCGGTGATCGCAATCGCGGCGAGCGAGAACGGCGAGCAGCTGACGCGCGAGATCTTCCATGGCGAGCTTGCCTGGGTGCCGTGGCAACGTCCCGGCTTCGACCTCGGCGTCCAGCTCGGCAACATCACTCGCGACCATCCGGGACTCAAAGGGCTGATGCTGCAAAACCACGGCCTTTTCACCTGGGGCGACACCTCGAAGGCGTGTTACGAGAACACGGTGCGCGTAATTGCGCAGGCCAATGCGTGGCTCGCCGCGCGCGGCGACAAACCGGCCTTCGGCGGCGCGGTGCAGGCGCCGCTCGACCGCGAGGCGAGGTTGCGCGTGGTCGAGCGGCTCGTTCCGGTTTTGCGCGGCAAGATTAGCGGCGCGGCGGCGGGCGGCCAGTACAAGCAGGGGCATTTCGACGATCGCGCGGAAGTGCTCGAATTCGTGTGCAGCAAGGAACTGGCACCGCTGGCCGCGCTCGGCACATCCTGTCCCGATCATTTTCTGCGCACGAAGATCTATCCGCTGGTGCTGGACTTCGATCCGCAGCGCAACAACCTCGACGAGGTGATCGCGGGCCTCGACGTCGCGCTCGAGCAATACCGCGAGAACTATCGGGACTACTACGAACGCTGCAAGCGTCCGAACAGCCCGGCCATGCGCGACCCGAACGCGGTGATCTACCTGATCCCCGGCGTGGGTATGCTGAGCTTCGCGCGCGACAAGGCCACGGCCCGCATCGCGAGCGAGTTCTACATCAATGCGATCAACGTGATGCGCGAGGCGCAGCGTGTCGACCGCTATGTCGGTCTGCCCGAACAGGAAGCGTTCGACATCGAATACTGGCTGCTCGAAGAGGCCAAGCTGCAACGCATGCCCAAGCCGAAGAGCCTGGCGGGCCGCATCGCATTGGTCACCGGGGCGGCGGGCGGCATCGGCCGGGCGACCGCCGAGCGCTTCTTGCAGGAAGGCGCGTGCGTGCTGCTCGCCGACATCGATGCGAACGCCTTGACCGAAGCCGAGGCAAGCCTGCGCCAGCGTTTCGGCAAGGACATGGTGGCCAGCGCCGTGACCGACGTGACGAACGAGGCGTCGGTGCAGGCATCGATGGCCGCGGCTCTCGCGAGTTTCGGCGGGCTCGACCTGGTGGTGTCGAACGCGGGCATCGCGTCCTCGGCGGCGATTGGCGATACCAGCCTCGAACTCTGGAATCGCAACATGAACATTCTGTCGACCGGTTATTTTCTGGTCGCGCGTGCCGCGTATCGGCTGTTGCGCGAGCAGGGTGTCGGCGGAAGCATCGTATTTGTCGCGAGCAAGAACGGGCTCGTTGCGTCGGCGGGCGCGGCCGCCTATTGCACGGCCAAGGCGTCGGAAATCCATCTGGCGCGTTGTCTCGCGCTGGAAGGCGCCGAGCACGGCATTCGCGTCAACGTCGTGAATCCCGATGCGGTGATACGCGGCTCGAAGATATGGGACGGCAAGTGGAAGGAAGAGCGTGCCGCCACCAACAAGATCGCGACGGACGACATCGAAGACTTCTATCGCAAGCGCAGCATGCTCAAGCTCAGCGTGCTGCCCGAGGACATTGCCGAAGGCGTGTACTTCTTCGCGAGCGATCTGTCGGCCAAGTCGACCGGGAACATCCTCAACGTCGACGCAGGCAACGCTGCCGCCTTTACCCGGTGAATCCGGTGAAATCCGCTGAGATCCACTGAGCCCGCTGAGCCACCGGCTGCCTCACGCACCCCACAGCGGGCGGCAGCGAATCTTTCGGCATCGATCGGGACACCGTATAAAAACGCAACGTGGTGGAGACATGGACAACGATCACTACCTGCTGCATGCCGCGGGTGTGCAGAAATCGTTCAACGGCGTGCCGGCGCTGCGCGACGGCCGGCTCGAACTGCGGCCGGGCACGGTGCACGCATTGTGCGGCGGCAACGGCGCTGGCAAGTCGACGTTTCTGAACATCCTGACCGGCATGCTGAGGCGCGACGGCGGCACGATCAGTTGCAAGGGCAAGCCGGTCAATTTCGAGTCGCCGGCGGACTCCCTGGCGGCCGGCATTGCGATGATCAGCCAGGAGCTGAATCCGTTGCTCGACATGACTGTCGCGGAGAATCTGTTTCTCGGCCGCGAACCGATGAAGCTCGGCGGGCTCGTCGTCGACTACCGCCGCCTCTTCAAACGCGCGGCCGAACTGATGGAGTCGCTCGGTTTCTCGATCGACGTGCGGGCGCCGCTGCGACGCTTGAGTCTCGCCAAGCGCCAGCTTGTCGAAATCGCCAAGGCGATCAGCTACGACAGCGACATTCTGATCATGGACGAGCCGACTTCCGCGATCGGCGAGGCCGAAACGGCGATCCTTTTCGACGCGATCCACCGGCTGACCGCTCGCGGGGTGGGCGTGATCTACGTCTCGCACCGCATGAGCGAGATATTTTCGATCGCCACCGAATACACGATCTTTCGCAACGGCGGCTTTATCGAAGCGGGGAGGCTCGCGGATATCGACGCCGCGCATCTGGTGCATGGGATCGTCGGCGAGCGCGTGACGAAGAGCCAGCGCCCGACCACGCTGCCCGACGCGCCGGTCATGCTCGAAGCGCGCGGCTACGCGCAGCGCAAGCGTTTTACCGGCATCGATCTGCAGGTCAGGCGCGGCGAGATTCTCGGCATTTATGGGCTGATGGGCGCGGGCCGCAGCGAATTTCTCAATGCCGTATTCGGTCTGACGCGGCCCGACGAAGGCACGCTGCTGATCGACGGAAAACCGGTGCGCATCGACAAGCCGGCCGATGCGCTCGGCAACGGCCTCGCGCTTATCACCGAGGATCGCAAGGACACGGGTCTCGTCGGTTGTCGTTCGGTGCGCGAGAACGTTTCTCTCGCGGCGCTGCGCGGCTATTCGAAAGCCGGCTGGATTCGCGCCGAACGCGAACGGCACGCCCTCGCGCAGATGGTCCAGCAATTCTCGATTCGCACCAGCTCCGCTGAAATTCCCGTGCAGCAACTCTCGGGCGGCAACCAGCAGAAAGTCATTCTCGCGCGTTTTCTGCTCACGCAGCCGCGCATTCTGCTGTGCGACGAACCGACTCGCGGTATCGACGAAGGGACCAAGCAGCAGATCTACGAGTTTCTCAACACGTTCGTGGCGGATGGCCGATGCGCGATTGTCGTGTCGTCGGAGCTCGACGAGGTGATGCAGGTCAGCGACCGGATCGCCGTGTTCGCGCGCGGCCGGATCACCGGCACGCTGACACGCGCCGAGGCTTCACATCATGCGTTGACGCATCTCGCGTCGTAGGCGCTGCCTGTTCTCGCACTTATCTGGACTCCACATCATGATGCTTGCACAACGCTCCCTGTCGATGAAGCACCTGTCGCGCTATGGCATCGTCGCGGCCTTTGTCGCGATCTGTATTGCGCTGTCGTCGATGAATCCGTATTTTCTGACCATCAACAATCTGCTGAATATCCTGCAGCAGGTGTCGATCAACGGTCTGCTCGCCATCGGCATGACCTTCGTGATTCTCGCCGGGGGAATCGATCTGTCGGTCGGTTCGGTGCTCGCGTTTGCCGGCATGGTTGCGGCGAGCGTCGTCGCGGGCGATGCACCGCACGCTCCGTTCCTCGCAGTTGTTGCGGGCGTCGCGGTCGGCGTGGCGTCCGGCGCGCTCAACGGTCTGGTGATTGCCCGCTTTCGCGTGCCGGCTTTCGTCGTCACGCTCGGCATGCTCAGCATCGCTCGCGGTGCGACCCAGATCTACAACGACGGCATGCCGATCTCCGGCCTGTCCGATGCGTTTCTGCTGATTGGCCAGGGGAAGGTGGCCGGCGTGCCGATTCCCGTGCTGATCTTCCTGGCCCTGTTCGCCGCCTCGCTCGTCGTGCTGCGCTATTCCCGCTTTGGCCGCTATGTCTATGCGGTCGGCGGCAACGAAAAGAGCGCGCGTGCGAGTGGCGTGCCGACCCGGCTGATCCTGCTGTCCGTGTATGCGATCTGCGGCGGTTGCGCGGGACTCGCCGGCGTGGTGCTCAACGCGCGCACGACTTCGGCGCTGACCCAGGCGGGGGTGGGGTATGAACTCGATGCGATTGCGGCCGTCGTGATCGGCGGCACGAGTCTGTCGGGCGGGATTGGCGGCGTCGCGGGCACGCTGTTTGGCGTACTGATCATTGGTGTCATCAACAACGGACTCGATTTGATGGGCGTGTCTTCGTATTACCAGCAAGTCATCAAGGGCGCGGTCATCGTGTGCGCGGTTCTGCTCGATATCGCCGCGCGCCGGGAAAGCAACTGAGGCCCTGCCTCGCGCAAACTTACAACCAGGAGACGATATGAAATCAGCAAAATGGCTCACGGCAGTTACGCTCGGTGTCGCGTGCGCGGCGGCGTTCGCGCAAAGCGCGCCGGTCAAGACATGGAAAATCGGCGCGGCCGTGTATGGGCAGAGAAACGAGTATGCGCAGCTATGGGTGAATGCGCTGAAGGATCACCCCGCGGTGAAGAGCGGCCTCGTCAATCTGACGGTCTTCGACGGCCGCTACGATCACATGACGCAGGACGGCCAGTTCGATACGATGATTACGCAGAAATACGACGGTGCGCTCTATATTCCGATCGACTCGATTGCCGGCGGCAATGTGGTGCGCAAGGCCGCTGCCGCGGGTCTGCCGGTCGTCGGATCGAACGGCCCGGTCAAGAGCGATCAACTGGTTTCGTATATCGGCTCGAACGACGTGCTCGGCGGCGAGCTCGAAGCGGGCGCGGTCGTGAAGAAACTCGGCGGCAAAGGCAACGTCGTGATTCTCGAAGGTCCGGTCGGACAAATGGGCGCGATGCAGCGCGGTGAAGGCATCGACAAGGTGCTCAAGCAGAACCCGGGCATCAAGGTGCTGGAGCGCAAGACCGCCAACTGGTCGCGTGCCGAAGCGTTGACGTTGATGCAGAACTGGATCACGGCTCATCCCGGGCAGATCAATGGCGTGATTGCCGAAAACGACGAAATGGCGCTCGGCGCGATTGCCGCGTTGAAGGCCGCGAATATCGATCCGAAGACGGTCCCCATTGCCGGCATCGACGGCGTGACCGATGCGATCAAGGCCATCGCCCGCGGCGAGATGGTGCTGACCGAGCGGCAGGACGCCAAGGCGCAGGCGCAAGGCGCGCTCGATATCATGCTGCGTCACGAGATCGGGCCGAGCTACAAGCCGCAGTCGACGATCTGGCAGCAGTACGCGAGTACCATGCCGTGGGGCGACGGTACCGCGAAACTGTACGCGGTGCCCTGGACCGAAGTGACGAAAGCGAACGCTGCGCAGTTCGAGACGGCGCGTTAGGAAAGCGTGATGCGTTGGCCGGGGTGCGGAGGGTTTGTCCGCCGGGTTTATCTACGGATTGATCTGCGGGTTTGTTTCTGCTCCGGCCAGTTTTTCCCCGTACTCCGTATCTAGAAAGGTTGTGTTGTCATGCCCGGATCTTTTCAGCAAGCGTTCGACTTTAGCCATAAGGTCGTTCTGATTACCGGCGGTGCCTCGGGTATCGGCCTTGCCATTGCCACCCAGTTCGTGGCCCAGGGCGCGCGCGTCGCGCTGGTCGACATCAGCGACGAGGTCGAACGCGTTGCGGCGTCGTTCGGCAACGGCAGTGCCGGATGGTGTGGCGACGTCAGCGACGAAGCGCGCACGCAAGCTATCGTGGCGGACGTTATTGCCCGTTTCGGACGCATCGACGTACTCGTCAACAACGCGGGCATCGGCTTGATCGAGAAAGCCGAGGACATGAGCGCGGCGCTCTGGGATCAGACTATGGCGATCAATCTCAGGGGCCCTTTTCTCTACACGCGCGAGGTCGGGCGGCATATGCTGGAGCGGGGCGCGGGCCGCATCGTCAACATGGCGTCGCAGGCGGCGCTCGTGGGGCTCGACAAGCATCTGGCCTACAGTGCCAGCAAAGCAGCGCTACTCGGCATGACCCGCGTGCTGGCCGGCGAATGGGGGCCGCGCGGCATTACCGTCAACGCGATTTCACCGACCGTCGTCGAAACGGAACTCGGGCGGCGCGCATGGGCCGGCGAAGTCGGCGCGCAGTTCAAGCGCAAGATTCCGTCGGGCCGCTTCGCGCAACCCGATGAAATTGCGTTCGCCGCGCTCTATCTCGCAAGCGATGCTGCGGCCATGATCAATGGAGAAAACCTTGTGGTCGATGGCGGTTATACGACGCAATAGGGTGTTTTCAGGCGGCTTGCAATAGGGCGGATCAAGTCATGGACCGGATAGGGGCGCGTGCCTCTATCCGGCTTATGGCTTTTCGATCGACGGCGGTTTACGCTGCTCAGAAATTTTCCATTCCGACACATTGTTTTCTGCCGCGATCGCAACCCCGAACACAACCGCTACGAACCGGAACAGCAAAAAGGCGGCGACCTGCGCGCGGCTACCGTGAAGTGGATCGAGGCTAGTGCTGACATGCGCACGCCGTACCCACACAAGCTACCGGGGACAGGTGACTTCAGCGTGCCGCCCACTGCCCCGACGAAGCCCGCCTTGCGCGGGCTTTTTTGCGATGGCGTTAATTCTCGCCAATTCACATTCTTCTTTGCGCTGGATCACTTCCTGATTCTCCGTTATTGGGGCAGTGTAGCGAAGGCGTTGATCAAGCAAGGCGTGCCTTGACTGAAACGCTTCTCTCAATATTAGGAGGTCTGACTTAGCATGTTCGCACTACGTGCCATTGCCTTGATGGGAATATCAAATACACAGACTCGTGCAGTAAGCGTGGATAGGGAGGCGTGAAAGATGGCTCTTACGGGAAAGTTTCTGGTCAATAACGAGCTTCTATCGCCACTCAGCTTTTTGGGTATCGGCACATTTGAGGCGTATTCGGGTGACAAGCAATACCGCAATCGGGGTGGCTGCACGGCCGTGCCCGATAACGGTCCGATTCCCGCTGGTAAGTACTGGATCGTCGCGCGTCCTACTGGTGGCATCCGTTCGAAGACTTATGCATGGACGAAAGATACATGGAATGCCATCAAGGGGACTCCGTCCGATCACGCTGAATGGTTCGCCCTATACCGGGATGATAGGGTGATTGATGATGTGACCTGGGTCAATGGGGTCAAGCGTGGGCAGTTCCGGTTACATCCAGCAGGCGGCCAAGGTACTTCATTAGGCTGCATCACCCTGTCGCGTCATACTGACTTTTTGATTATCCGGCGTGCGCTTTTGCACACCGCTACGATCCCGGTGCGTAATTCGGGGCTCCACGCGTATGGAACGATCGAGGTAGTGACATATGGCAACACTTGTCCGTAGGATTTTCAAGGTCGCGCTGTTTCTCGGCCTGTTTGTTCTTGCGATTCGTTATGTCCATACGTACCCCGACCCGATGACGGAGAGCCAGTTGCTCGTGTGGTGGAATGCTTCGGAATGGCTCGGTATTCGCGATCCCGAGGACTTATATTTCGTGGTGTGGGTGACTATTCAATTGATCGTCACCACTGCGGTGTATCTGACGCTCATGAAGCTATGGCGGCGGTATCGCGCGAAGTAGATGGACGCCCCGTTCGCTACGATCCCCATGCGTAATCCGAGGCTCCACGCATATAAAACGATCGAGGTAGTGACATATGGCAACACTTGTCCGTAGGGTGTTCAAGGTCGTTCTGTTCTGCGGCCTGTTCTGTCTTTTGCTGCCGTACGTCCATCCCTATCCCGTGAAGTGGACAGAAAGCCAGTCGCTCGCATGGTTGAACGCCGCTAACCGGTTAGGCATCCGTGACCCCGACGATTTATTTTTTGGGATCACGGTAGCAATGAACCTCATCGCAACTACGCTTGCCTATGCGGCAATCATGAGGCTATGGCGGCGATATCGCACGAAGTAGAAAAAGCCCCGGCGACGGGGCTTCTTTTCAAAGCCATCAGCAGCACTTCACGCCGCTCAAAAATTTTCCCATTCCTGCGCATTGCTGGCTGCCGCGACCGCAACCGGTGCCGGCAGGGCCGCAGCTGTTACCTTCGCCACCTGCGGCTTCACCGGCTGCGCGGCTCTCGTCTCCTTGAAAGCAGCCTGCTGGACCGACGATACTTCCTCGCCGAGCCTGAAGAACATCACGTCGGCTTTCATCTTGCCGGCCTGTTCCTGCAGCGACTGAGCCGCAGCAGCAGCCTCTTCCACCAGTGCCGCGTTTTGCTGCGTCACCTCGTCGATCTGGTTGATCGCCTGGTGTACCTGAACGATGCCTTTGCTTTGCTCGTCCGAGGCCGCCGAGATTTCGCCCACGATATCGGATACCCGGCCAATCGCTTCGATGACCTTGTCCATGGTTCCGCCCACTTCGCCGGCCTGCTGCGCACCGCGCTGAACCTTGCCCGACGACGCCTCGATTAGCTCCTTGATCTCCTTGGCCGCCGCCGACGCGCGTTGCGCCAGCGAGCGCACTTCGCCGGCGACCACCGCGAAGCCGCGGCCCTGCTCACCGGCACGGGCTGCCTCGACTGCCGCATTCAGCGCCAGGATGTTGGTCTGAAACGCGATGCCCTCGATCATCGCGGTGATCTCCGCGATTTTTGCGGAGTCGGTACTGATCTCCCGCATCGTCGCCACCATCGTGCCGACTGCCGTGCTGCCCGCATCGGTCATCTCGCGCGCATTGGCCGCGAGCGAATTGGCCTGGCGGGCGTTTTCGGCGTTCTGCTTGACCGTCTCGGTCAGTTGGGACATGCTCGCGGCGGTTTGTTCGAGCGACGCCGCCTGTTCTTCGGTGCGTGCCGAGAGGTCTTGGTTGCCCGCGGCAATCTGCCCCGAAGCGACCGTTACCGATTCGCTGCCGGCGCGAATGCCGCGAATCGTGGTGGCCAGTTGCCGGCTCATGGTCTTCATGGCTTCCAGCAACTGGCCGAACTCGCCGCCCACATCCACGGTGATCTGACCGTCGAGCCGGCCTTGCGAAATGTTGCCGGCGATGCGCACGGTCCGGTCCAGCGGCCGCGTAATGGCGCGTACCAGATAGACCGCCGCGCCGATGGACAACAAGGTGCCGGCGAGAAGCAGCGCGCCGGAAATCCATTTCAGTTGTCCGGCGCGAGTCGTGCCATCGCGGTCGTTGTCTCTTGCATGGTTGGCGTTGATCCGCGCATCCTGCGCAAGCAGGGAGGTGAGACTGTCGCCCACCGGAGTGACGGATTGCCCCTGCCAACTGGCCGCCTGGTCGAAATAGCCTTGCTCGATGATCTGCAATTCCTTGTCGACGGCCTCGCGGTACTGGGTAATCTGACCATCCATCTTGTCGGCCACTGCACGTTCTTCGCTGTTCGACACGCCGTTCGGGTAGTAGCTTTTCCAGTCCTTTTCCAACTGTGCGGAATAGTTGCGCGTCTTCGAAACCAGCGTCATGTCCTTTTGCGCCAGCGTGCGCCAGAGCATCAGGCGGATATGCAGCAGGTCGGCGCCGCTGGCATTCACGTTGTTCATCGGGATGACGATGTTGGCGTAGGTGTCATGTAGCGATTCGCTCAGTGCCGATATCCCACGCAGGCCGAAGGCGCCGATGATCAAGGTGAGTGCCATGCAGGTCACGAATACCACGATGATCTTGGACCTGACAGTCGAGAAAAACTGGTTCAAAAGGAGTCCCTTCAGGAGATGTGGTTTGACGTAAGGTGCTGATGCACGTCGGCTCACCTGGAATGCGTCGCCTGAGCAGCGGTATCAAATCGCATGGCACGCGGGCGTGTTGCCAAAGAACGGGGGCCGAAGATGTCGATCAAGTCGCCGTAAGGATTAACGACGCATCGGGGAAATTCTTTAGCGTCCCCCTTTCTTGCAGAAGAAGCCCTGTGTGGTTCGTCTGGTGTCGGGTGCTCGCGTGGCATGAGGTTGCGCGGCGCGGACGATCGCATGGGCGATCCGTCCGTATCTGTCAGCAAGGTCTCTCGCTGCGCTCATGATTTGTCAGGTTTTGGATAAATATGACTGACAACATGAGCCTCACAAACTTCGACCGATCAAGCCGGATGGCATGTCCGAAAATCGCGCCATTCAGCCTCTCTTTACCCCGTCCCAACGTGATCCTGCTCCGAAAGGGTGGGGTTTACTGTAATTGAAAGAGCCGGGTCGGCTGACGCATTATTCGGCACACGTTGTACGATGAATTACGTCATTGCTCGACGACTTTGCTCCGTGAAGTTTGCCGAGGCCGGTCATTGCCGGGCGGCTGGCCTAGTAGGCAATCAGCGGCGAGACATCGCCTCATGCAGGATGAAAATTCCTGTTGCAGTGCGGTTTTCAGGCGTTCGGCCCGTGGCTGTATCGCCCTGTCGGCATACGTGTCGCGATATCCGTGGAAGTTTTCGCGGACCGGCTCGCCGCCCAGAATTTAGGTTGTGTCTTATACGATGTCTTATAACAAACACTAACGTCTCTGCCTGATCTGCTGCGTTCCCGGCATCGACACGAGGAGCGGAAGAGGTCTGACAAGAGCACGGACTGGATTCACCCCAAGGAGATGACTCATGAAGATGCGCTCAGCCCGAGAGCTGGTCGTGCTCGGCCTGCTGGTCCTGACCGTTGCCGGTTGCGGCGATGGAAACGGCCTTGCAAGCTCCAGCACCAGCTCGACGACGCCCCCACCCACCAACCCGACCACGCCGACTACCCCGGCCTGGACGCCGGGCCGCTACGCCGCCGACGCGAACCTGCCCGATTCCCCGGCATTGCCGTCGGATACCCAGGTTTGCTCGGTTCTCGAAGCCAGCAACAAGCTCGTCAAGAACGCGGACGGCTCGCTACCGGTCAGCGCGGACCCGACGCCCGCGACCTATGGTGGCGCGACGACGGCGCTAAACAATCCGGACCAGGCGCGCATCCAGGCCGCGCTCGACGCATGCGGCGCAACCGTCGACGCGGAAGTCGGCGCGAAGATCGTGCAGGCCGATCAGCAGGCTGCTGCCACGCAACAGGCGGCCAATAATCCGCTCGTCAACATCGCGGGTGCCTCAAGCGAAACACTCTCGAATCCGTCCTACAAGGCCACCAAATTCGCGGTGCGTCTGGTCAGGAACAGCGGCGGCGCGGGCAATGCGTTCCTGAGCGGTCCGCTCGTGCTGCCGTCGGGCGTGACGCTGTGGATCGACGACGGCGTCACGCTGTTCGCGAGCCGCGACGTCGTGGTCTACGACAAGAGCGCGCAAGACCGGCCGAACGCGATCACCTGCGGTGCCGCGATCAACAATCCGAGCGGGCTGCCCGCACCGGCCGGCACTGTCAACGCGGGCCAGGCGACGCTCGCGGGCGTCAGCGGCATGCAGAACTGCTATCCGCTGATTCGCGGTACGCATACGGTCAATACCTCGATCATGGGTAACGGCTCGATCGACGCGCGTGGCTATATGCCGCTCATCAGCTCGTCGTCGCAGTATCCGACGATCCGCTGGGCAACCGGCGTCACCGAGGCGTTCACGTATTCGGGCAACAACATCAGCGGCGTCACGACGCCGAAGTTCAGCTGCACGAACACGATCGCGGCTTACCGTGCGGGCACGCTCGCGCCCGAAGGCACCGCTTGCGACGTCGTGACCGCGATGGGCAAGACGACGCTCACCACGCCGGCCGTCACCTATGTGGTGAACCGCCAGGCGACCAGCGTGCCGGGCGGCATGACGGTCACGGGCGGGGGCTGCAATGCCGGCACGGCCGGTTGCGCGCGTTGGGTACCGGCGAGCTGGTGGGACATCTCGTATCACGGCAACAAGGACATCGGCGGCGGCCCGTACAGCTTCCAGGGCAACCCCGGCATGGTCTGGATGCAACAATCGAAGAACCTCTCGCTGTATCAGATCACGCTGCGCAACAGCACCTTCTTCACCGTCGAAGCCGACGGCGTGGATGGCCTGAGCGTGTGGGGCATCAAGATCATCACGCCGTTGCTGCCCGACGCGGCGAATCAGGCGAGCGTCGGCATGAACAACGACGGCTTCGACGGCGTCAGCGGTTCGTACTCGCATCTCTACACGGGCGCGACGATCGACGCCAGCTCGACCGGCGTGAAGAATACCGATGGCGTCGATCCGAGCGTTGCGGCGGGGCCGGAGCACGCTGCGCTCGGCACGGGCAGCACGACGACGTCGGCGGGGCAGGTCTACTTCGACGGTTATGTGAAGAACGTCGCGATCGTCTACAACTACCTGAGCCCGTCCGACGACAACGTCGCGTTCAAGGGCGGCCTGCAGGACCCGCGTCCGGCCGCGACGCACGGCGCACAGAACGGCTCGGCGGCGGCCAATATGGCGTGGGGCATCGACGGCAACCGCGACGTTTCGTCGAACCGCACCTACGGCATTACGGTTGCGCACAACCACAACTACAACGGTCACGGCCTGTCGATCGGCAGCCCGACCAATGCAGGTATCCGAAACATTCACTTCTACGACAACTACTTCGACAATATCTACGACGGCACCAATGCGTCGACGGATATGGGCATCGTGGGTCTGCGCATCAAGAGCGGCCAGGCGCGCGGTGGCGACGTCAGCAACATCTACTACGACGGCGCATGTATGCGTGGGGTGAAGGACTTCCTCGTGTTCGACATGTACTACACGGGCCCGAGTGCCGATCCGATTTCGTACACCGGTCTTGGCTGGTTGATTCCGAGCTTCCACGACATCAACCTCAGCAACGTCCGGATGATGAACATTCCGGCCAACAAGGCTGCGGGTAAAGCGGGCGGCGGCAATCTGACCTTCCGCGGCCTGCATGCCGATACGAGCTTCGCCAATACGCAAAGCGTCATTCAGTTGAACATGAATAACGTGGTCGCGGATAACGACGTTGTGCTCGGCATCTCGAACCTGAGCAAGGGCGTGGTGAACATCGGTTCGACCGACGGTTCTTCGCAATCGAAGGCGGCCAATGCGACGCTGAACCTCGGCGCGAATGTCAGCCTGATCGGCCAGTCGTTCGCTCACGGTACAGGCGGTATTCTGACGAACACGTCGAGCGGCGCGGGCAAGTACACGGCCACGACGAACACGCTGAACCTGACCGTCAACGGCAGCGACGACGCGGGCGCGGCGGGCGACACGAACCCCGCGGCGACGATCGTCGCGCAGAATCCGAAGCTGTCGCTGTGCGATCAGGCATCGTCCTGGCCGGTGTTTCCGAATGTGAAGTAAAGGTCGTTCTCTTGAAGGTGCGGGACTCGTGGTGTGATGCCGCGAGTCCTGCTGGAAAAAAGCCCCACAGGCGACTGCGGGGCTTTTGTTGTGCACCCTGTTCACCCAGGGCACACGCCCCACCGAGCCCGAACATCACGCAAGGCACGCTCACGTCCCGGCTCACTGTTTGCGCGACGACCTCAACACCCCGGCTCTCCCCAACCCGAACCGCGGCATGTTCACATAAACGTTCTCGAACGAACCGGCGGTCACCAGATAGGTTTCGTGCCAGATGCCCACGTCGCCGCGAGTGCCGCTCAGGCGGTTGAACGCGCGCCACGCGGGCAGATGTTCCGCTGCGGGATTCGCGGCATAGGCGCGCAGTTGTTCGAGCGAGCGCCAGTACTGCACGGCGATCGTGGTGCGTCCAGGCCACATTTCGTACGACAGCAGGCCCGCGTCCGGCATCGTCTTCAACTCGCGCAGCATGCGCGGCAGCGCGCGCACCACCGGCAACCAGCGATGGATTTTCCAGAGCCGGTTGATGCGCATGCCGATCATGAACACGACGAAGTCGCCCTCGATTTCAGCGGTGACGCGATCGTGCATCATCAACGGGGCTGCGAGGCTCGCGACGGCGGTTCTTCGGTATTCGCACCGTCGCGAGTCATGCCTCTACGCTTGCAGGATGTCATCGAGAATCTGCGTGGACAGTTCGGCGATGGTCGGGCCGCGCACGAGAAAGAGCGCGCGGAACCGGTATCCGGTGCAGCGTTCGAGCACGAGTGCGATCTCGGTTGCCATCAGCGAATCGACGCCGAGATCGGTCAGGTTGCTGAGCGCATCGACGCGGCTCGCGGGCAGCTTGAGCACGCCGCAAATTCGCTCCGCGACTTCGGCGTAGACCTTCTGCCAGCGCTCTTCCGATGCAGCCGTCGCGACGTTCTGGCGGAACGGCGCAGCGGGATGACTATTATCGGCCGATACCGACAGCATTTCCGACAGGCGCCGCGCCGGTGGTCCCGCGAGGCGTTCCTGCCAGCGTTGCCAGTCGATGTCGAACGCGCCGAACTGGCCCCAGTGCTCCTGCAGCGCGCTTTCGAGAACCGCGAGTGCCTGCGCCGACGCCATGCCGCGCAAGCCGAGCAGGTCGAGGTGGCCGGCGAGCGACGCATCGCGCGCGACCATGCCGACATCGCCGATGACACCCCAGCCGATGCTCGTACCCGCTTGACCCTGCGCGCGCCGGTGCAGCGCGAGTCCGTCGAGGAATGCATTGGCCGCCGCATAGTTGAGCTGGCCCGCATTGCCGAGCGTCGCGCTCACCGACGAATAGCAGACGAAGAAATCGAGCTTCGACTGCGCGAGCGCGCAATGCAGGTTCCATGCGCCGAGCGCCTTGGCCTGCATCACACGTTCGACCGCCGCGGCCTGCAACGTGGCGATGCCGGTATCTTCGGCGAGTCCGGCGGAATGGATCACCCCGCGTATCGGCGGCATATTCCGTTCGATCTTCGCAATCGCCTGTTGCACGGCGGCCGCATCCGCGATGTCGAGTTGCTCGCTCCACACCTGTACCTGTTCATCGCGCAGCGAATCGAGCACACGTTGTGCCTCTTCCGTGCGCGGACCGCTGCGGCTCAATACCGCGATATGGCGCGCACCGTTCATCGCGAGCCATTTGACGGTTTCGAGACCGAGGCCGGTGAAGCCGCCCGTCACGAGATAGCAGGCTTGTTCATGCGCGAGTGGGCGCGGCAGGCACGTTTCCAGTTCGACGACCTGATCCCGCAAATCGATGCTGACGTTGCCGCTGTGCGTGTCTTTGGCCAGCATCTGCCAGGCCTCGTCGACGTGCGTGAGAAGAAACGTCGAGGTCGGCAGAGGCTTGAACGTTGCGTCGTCGAGCAGCGGTGTCAGCGTATCGAGCGCGCGGCGTAATGTGTCGGCCTGCTCGCGGCGGACGCGCTCGGGATCGAGCGGCACATAGACGAAGCCGCGTTCGAAGACCTCCGGCGGCACGCTTGCACGCTGCCGCGCGCTGGATGCTTTCGCGATGTCGACAAACCTGCCGCGCGAGGCGAGCAGTCCGAAGCATCGATCGCGCAGATTGCCCGATGCACGGTTCAGCACCACGTCGACTCCGGCGTTCGAGGTCCATGCGCTGACTTCATCGACGAAGCGCAGTGAGCGGCCATCGGAAACATGGGCGATGCCGAAATCGCGCAGCAGGTCGCATTGTTCCGCCGTGCCCGCGGTCGTGAACACGGTCGCGCCTTTCCAGCGCGCCAGTTGCGCCGCGGCGATTCCGAAGCCGCTTTCGGCGCGATGAATCAGCACCGACTCGCCGTGACGCAACTGCGCGACGTCGAAGAGCGCGTGCCACGCGAGCGCCCAGTCGAGCCGGGTCGCGGCGGGATGCGCGGCAACCGCCGGTCGGCATGGGACTGCATACGCATGAGGCACTGTGACGTGCGATACGAGAGACGAGGTGGGCGCAAGCACTGCGACGCGGTCGCCAACTTGCAGGCCGCCGGCCTCGCGGCCCGCCGTCACGACGATGCCGCTCGCGCGGCCGTCGAGTTCGCCGGTATCGGAGACGTCGATTGCATAGTCCTGCAACGCAATCTCGACTTCGCCGTCGCGTGGCGCGCAGCGCGCGATCTCATGGAAGACGATGCGCGCGTTCGGAGCCGGCGCGACAGCCTGCATCGCGTAGCCGGTGGCCGGCGTGGAGCGCGCCGGTTCGCGGCGCGGTTCGCGCCAGGGCACGATGCGCGCGACGTAGCGTTCGCCGTCGCGGAACGCCACTTCGGTTTCGTCGCTGCCGCTCACGAGTTCGCCGAGCAGCGTTCTGGCCGCGCTCAGCGGCTGCGCGCTGTTCAGATCGATCATGCGCACGCGCGACTGCGGCCGCTCGAGCGTCAGAACGCGGCCGACGCCGAGCAACGCGTGCTGGCCCGGCGCGTCGTGAGGTTCGTCGCGCACGACATGCTGGGTGCGCAGCGTGGCGATACTGAGCGCGAGATCGTCGGTGGGACGGGCGCGCTCGAATTCCTGCACGATATGCAGCAGGTCGATCGTATCGACGATGCCGGTCGCGACGCGCGATTCGCTTGCCGACATGTTGGTGGCGGCGTCGAGTCCCCATAGATAGATTGCCGCGTCGAGCTTACGGTCGGCGAGTGCGGCCATCAGGCGCGCCATGTCGTCGCGCGACTCGCGCGCCACCTCATAGCTGGCGTCGCCGGTCTGACGGAAACCCTCGCCCGGTGTCACCGTGATGCAGGCGATGCGTTGTTCGTGCGCCCGTGCGGCCAGTTCGTCGCCCATTCCGTCGGCATCGTTGAATATGAGCCATTGTTGCGTGAGAAATGCCTTGCCGGTTTTGGCGGTCTGCTTGCGCCAGTCGGTCTTGTACAGAAGCGCATCGCGTGACGATTCCGCCTCGGCCACGACTTTTACGGCTCGGGCGCGCACGCCGAAGAGTTCGACCGCCACCTGACCGTGCGCATCGTAGAGAACCAGATCGCCGGAGACTTCGTCGGCTTCTCCGCTGGGCTCGCGCGTCAGCCGCGCATGGCAGATCGCCATCGTGCCCGGCTTGTGCTGGAAGCGAACCTGATCGATCGAAACGGGCAGGTAGATCGAGCGATCCGTCGGCGCATCCGCCGTTTTCAGCGCGAGCAGGGTTTGCAGTGCGCCGTCGAGCAGCACGGGATGCACGTAGTAGTCGATGGCATCGGCCGCATGCTCGACGGGAATCTCGATGCTGGCTTGCGCTTCGTCGCGGCCGGGATTCGTGCGGACCGTTTGCAGGCAGCGAAACGCGGGGCCGTATTGCAGACCGAGACCGGCAAAGGTGCGATAGAACGAGTCGAGATCGACCGGCAGCGAGCAACGGGTCGCCAGCGCAGTGTGGTCGAGCGCGGCACTGCGCGCGGGCGCGGGTATTGCCGAGAGCCGTCCCGACGCGCCGAGCGACCACGGCAATGCGGCGTCGCGCGCACGGCTGTGAATCGTGAAGCGCGAGCCTTCGTCGTCGAGTTGCAGCCGCACGATGGGCGTATGCGCGAGGCTCAGCGAGCGATGAATCGTCAATGCGTCGATGGCAATGGGCTCGCCCTTCGAACGTTTGGCGACGAGCGCCATTTCGATGAAGGCGGCGGCCGGCAGAATCGCTTCGCCCTGGACCTGGTGGTCCTGCATATAGGGGTACAGATGCGCGGCCAGTTCGCCGTCCCATGCCGCGTGCGGTTCGTCCAGCCGCTGCGCAAGCAGGGGATGTACCTTGTTGCTGCCGAGCCGGTCCGCGCGCGAGAGTTCGGTCTCGCTCCAGAGCACGTCGCGATCCCACGGATAGTTCGGCAGCGCCACGCGCTGTCCCGCCGGATAATGCGCGCGCCAGTCGATTGCGGCGCCACGGCAATAGAGTTGCGCGACGCAGCCGAGCAGCGTGTTGCGGCTGTCCTGATCGCGCCGCTGCAACGGCACGCTGATACCTTCGGCGCCGGCATGCCGGAGACACGCATTGATCGCGACAGCAAGAACCGGATGCGGACCGACTTCGACGAACGTGTCGTAGCCGTCGGCAATCATCGTGGCGAGCGCGTCGGCGAGGCGCACCGGCTGACGCGCGTTTTGCCACCAGTACGCAGTGGTTTGAGCCGCCGTGTCGAGCAGCGTGCCGCTCACGGTCGAATACGCGGGCAAGGTCGGGACATGCGCGACGAGCGACGCGAGCGAGGCATTGAATTCGGCCTCGAACGGATCGATGTGATGGCTGTGATACGCGACTTCGACCTTGAGAATACGGCTGAAAATATGCTCGACCGTCAGTACTTCGTTAAGCTGAACGATGGCGTCCGAATCGCCCGCGACCGTGACCGACGTGGGACTGTTCACCGCCGCGATCGTCGCGCGGCCCTCGACGCTTTTGAGGAACGGCGCGATCTCGTGCGCGCCGAGGTCGACCGCCAGCATCTTGCCGAGCCCGGCCGTGCGCTGCATGAGCCGGCTGCGATGATAGGTCAGCAGCAGTGCATCGGCGAGGCCGAGTGCGCCGCTCGCATAAGCCGCCGCGATTTCGCCGACGCTATGGCCGACCACGGCCTCGGGGTGCAGGCCATAGCTGCGCGCGACTTCCGTGAGCATCAACTGCAAGACGAGGTTGCCGACCTGCGCATGCTCGGGCGCCGTCATCGGCTGGCCGCTCGCGTGCGTGAACAGTTCGCCGAGCGACCAGCCGGCGAGCGGCTGCCAGATCGCCTCGCAACGTTCGAACATACTGCGCGCGAGGGGTTCCCGTTCGATCAACTCGACGCCCATGCCGTAGAACTGCGGGCCCATGCCCGTGAAGACGAAAGCGACCTTGCGCCGCGTGTGCGCCGCATGGGGGCCGCTGACGATCAGCGAATCCACGGCCTGTTTGTCGGCGAGCAGGCGCAACTGCTGCGCGAGCCTGTCCGGCGAATCCGCAACGATGCCGACGCGGTGCGGGTATTGCGTCCGATGGCGCGCGACGGTGTAGCCGATGTCGTTGAGCGTCATGGCGGGATTACCGTCGAGCAGATCGGCGAACTGACGGGCTCGTGCGATGAGCGCGGATTCGCTCGCGGCCGATAGCGGAAACACGGCGGGGCGAGTCCGTTCTTCCGGCACGGCGCACGGGCGCTGCGGCGCTTCGAAGAGAATCGCGTGCGCGTTGGTGCCGCCGTAGCCGAAGCCATTGATCGCGGCACCGGCCGGCCCATCGTGCGCGGGCCACGGTTCCGGCGTGACCGGAACGTGCAGGCGCAGCGCAGCGAAGTCGATGTCGGGGTTCGGTGTGTTGAAGTGCAGGTTCGGCGGGATCACCCGATGTTCGAGCGCGAGCACGGTCTTGATGACGCCGGCCATGCCGGCCGCTGCTTCGAGGTGGCCGATATGGGTCTTGGCCGAGCCGATGCGCAGCGCGTCGTGACCGTTGCGTTGTGTCGCAATGCTCGCGCCGATCGAGCCGCTTTCGGCGCGATCGCCGGCGCGCGTGCCGGTGCCGTGCGCCTCGACGTATTGAATCGCATCGGGATTCACGCCCGCGCTTGCCTGTACCTGGCGGATCAATGCGCTTTGCGCCGCGGCGTTGGGCGTCGTGATGCCTTCGGTGCGGCCGTCCTGATTGATGCCGGTTCCGGCGATCACCGCGCGGATCGGATCGCCGTCGCGCAACGCTGCATGCAAGGGCTTCAGGATCAGCAGGCCGGCGCCTTCGCCGCGGCCGTAGCCGTCGCCGCTCGCATCGAACGCCTTGCTGAGGCCGTCCGGCGCGAGAAAGCCGCCCTTGCACATCGCGACCATATACTCGGGCCGCAGCATCACGTTGACGCCACCGCACAGCGCCATTTCGCATTCGCCCGCGAGCAGCGCGCTGCAAGCGACGTGCAATGCGACGAGCGACGACGAACACGCGGTGTCGATCGACATGCTGGGACCGCGCAGATCGAACGTATACGAGAGGCGATTCGACAGCATCACCATCGTCGAGCCGATCGCCGTGTGGGTCGTGATCGTGTCGCGGTTGTAGGTGTTGAGCAGATGCGTCTGGTTGTCGAGCATGAAGCCGCCGACATAGACGCCGGTCTGCGAGCCGCGCAGCCGGTCGAGCGGAATGCCGCCGTCGTCGAGTGCTTCGGCCGCGACTTCGAGCAGCAGACGCTGCTGCGGGTCGAGCAGCATCGCCTCGCGCGGCGAGATGCCGAAGAAGGCCGCGTCGAAGCGGTCGAGCGGTTGCTGCAGGAACGCCGCGCGCCGTACATAGGCGCGTCCCGGCACGTTCGGGTCCGGGTTGAAAAAGCGTTCGAGGCTCCAGCGCCCGGCGGGCACTTCGCCAACCGCGCTCGTGCTTTCCAGCAGCATGCGCCAGTAGGCGTCGGGCGAGATGGCGGGCCCCGGAAACCGGCAGCCTATGCCGACGATCGCGATGCGCGCATCGCGCGCGGAAACGGATTCATCTGGCCGCAACGCGTCGGCGCTACGCCAGTCTTCGAGGCGACGGTTCATCAGATATTCCAGTTAACTTTAACGGGGCCTTGCGGCGTGGTCGTATCGTTCAGCCAGCTTTGCAGCGTGGCGTCGGTCTGGCTCATGATGACCGGCGCGTACGCGGGCCAATGCTGGCTGTCGAAGCGCAGAATGGTGCGCCACAACTGCAGCGATGCGTTGTTGGTCACGGTATCGGGCGAATGCTTGCCGCCGTGCTGAACATCGGTTCTCATATCGATGAAGCTCTGATACAGGTACACCTGCAAATCGGCACCGGCATTCAGCGTGTTCTGCGTGAAGAGGTTCTGCGTTTCGTTGGTCGACGGCGTGCTCGACGCGGCCTGTGCGAGAGACCAGAGTCCGGCGCGAATGTCCTGCAGGTCCTGAGCGGCGATGCCGACGTAATACCCGACGATCTGGTTGATGACCGAGTTCCAGTCACCCGACATGTTCGGCGTCACTTCGTCCTTGAGTTGCGCGGAAAATAGCGGGCATTGCAGGAGTTGACCGACGTAGGCGAGAAAGCCGTTGAGATTGCCGGCCGCCGCGGGACTCGACGGGTTGAAACCCGAGGCGCGTTGCGCGAGGCTCATCGCCATCGCGCAGCCGGTCGCGGGGCTGGCCGCGAGACTGGCTTGCAGTTGTTGCGGCTGGCCCGACGCGCGGGCGCGCGCAACCGCCTGGTCGGCGTTCAATACCTGCTGTGCGTTCGGCCCGACCAGCTTGCCGTTCGACACCACCGGCTGTCCGTTCGCAGTCGCCACCAGCGACTCGATGTGAGGCAGGGTGGCCAACACGCTGCTGGACACCACGGCGCTTTTGCGGGCGACGTCGCGAACCGTATCGGGCGCATGAGGGTGGGCGTTGCGAGCGACCCATTGTTCGAACGCGGCGATACCGGTATTGATCTCAGCCATCAGTTTTCACCTTCACGACGAGGGCGTGGAAAACAGCGCGAACATTCGATGAGGATCGCGCTGGCGCGGCAGGGCAATGCGCGAGATTCCGTCATGACACTGAACGGAACCTCACGTACGCGCGCTGCCGCGCGCCTTGATGCAATCCGGCCGGATGAAGCAAAACGGCTGCTGTCAGGCACTCATCCGGCCAGCTCGACCCGCGCGGTTAGCCGTTGAGCGCCGGGATCGGCTGCGTGCCGGCCGTGCTGGTCGCGTTGCTGTTGAGCCAATCGTCGATGCTCGACGTGTACTTGGCTGCAACCGCTGCTGCATATTGCGGCCACAGCTTGCTCTGGAACTCGAGGCGCAGGCGTGTCACGTCGTAGGAACTCTGCTTCGTGTCGTAGCCCTTACCTTTTTTCTCGTAGAAGCTGACGGTACTGTTGTACAGGTAGAAGCTGATGACGCCGTCGACGTTCATCGCGTTCTGCACGAACACGTTTTCAGTCTCGGTCGTTTCCATCGTGCTCGAAGCAGCCTGCGCCAACTGCTTGAGGCCGGACACGATCGAGTTCTTGTCTTCGTTGGCGATGCCCGTGAACGTGTCGGCGATCGCGTCGATCAGCGTGTTCCAGTCCGAGGTCTGCTTCGTGATGGTCAGCCGGTCCGACATTTTCAGCACGAACAGCGGGCAGCTGCCGATCCGGCGCAGATATTCCTGATAGGCGGCGGCCGATGCCGAGTCGTTGGTCAGCGTTTGCGGCTGATAGCCGGCCGCGTTGCGCGCCATTTCCGAGAGCGTCATTGCGCCGCCGACGAGGTCCTGATTCCATAGGTCGAGGAAGCCGGGATCGCTCGGACCCTTCGCCTTGAGAAGCGCTTGCGCCTGTTTGTCCGTGGCGATGGCGGCCGATGCGCCCGCACCCGTCAGCGTCGCTTGTGACGGCGCCTTTTCGGTGGAGCCATTTGCCGCTGCGACCATGCGCAGCGTGTCCTTGACTTCAGGCGTATGAATGCCATTCGGGCCCGTGAACAATACCGGGTCGTGCAGGGTCAACCACGATAAGACTTTGTCCGTCATGATTCTCTTCTCCAAAGAGTCTTGCGCTGAATGGAACTCGGGCCATGCTTTCATTCCATAAGGTATGCGAAGTAAATGACCCATTCGAAAATCCATGCTGATCGAGCTACGTCTACTACGCCTTTCTCCCACTGTTCAGGGAAAAATCTGTCTATTGCATAGAGGTGCGTACAGCCAGCCGACGGCCTGGCTAGCCATTGGCGCAACGGTTATGTGCAGATAAATCCAGTCGAATCGTTCTGTCGTGCGTCGATCGGCAAACGCCGGATCGGCTACGCGCGAGCTGTCATCAGCCGGTCAAAAAAATCCGGTAAGGAAATGGCAGGTTGATCTGCCATCCTGACTATAGGGAGTGGATTGCGTTGCGCTGGTCTGTGGTCAAAGTGATCCCCCGTATGTCGGCCTCGCATGCGCATCAAGTATTCGATTGAACTTGTTTAACACGATGCGAGTGCGTGAATCATAGTCAGAATAAAGAGACAGTCAAGAGATCGATGTGATGGCGCGTCGGCTGGGGATTTGGTTATGCAGGGTAGATTCGAGACGTGCACCGGCCGGTGCGGTGCATCGGCCTGATGCTTACGGGTTACTGTTTGAAATGTTTCCAGGCATGCCGAAACTTGTCGAAGTTCTTTCGCGAGAACGATCCTCGACGTTCGGTTCATGGGACGATATGGATGCGCTGCCACAGGACGGATTTCATCGCGCCACTCAGTCAGTAAGCACACCATCGTTTGTGAACGTCGGATGCCGAGTGGTATGAGCGACGGGACTCGCCGCGTGCGTCATCGTGCGCGCAGAGCAGGGCGTGGAGAGAAGGGGAGAATAAGCGGCCACGGGCGGCCGGACGTTACGCCGGCTGCTATGTGCGCAGCACTGTGTCGGGCGATTTTCCGACCGTACGCTGGCGAGTGGTGCGCACCTTCACACCTGGGGCACGCCTGGGTCACACCAGGAACACAGGCGCCCGTGGGTTCGATCATTGTGCCTCGATTCGCATGCGCTCACCGTATCCGGACCGAGCGTGCAAATCGAGGCGGCATGGCAGGCGACACAACGTCGTCGCTCGTATCGGCTTCGTGGTTCGACATCGAACCTCGTTCAGGCTCTTGCAACGGCCAGTTGCTCTTCACCCGCGCGCATCCAGGCCACGATGGCGCCGAGCCCCAGCAGCGCGAGACAGGCGATAGGCACGATCATCGGACCGAACGCTGTTCCCGTGAGCTTGCCGGCGAGCGGCATGAGGTTCTGGCTGAAGAAGCCGCCCAGATTGCCGATCGAATTGATTGCCGCGACGCTCGCGGCTGCGCGGGCACCCGTGAAATAGCGCGGCGGCATCGACCAGAAGCACGGGTAAAGCAGCGGAATGCACGCACCGCCAAGAACCAGCGCAATAAAGCGCAACGGTGTAGTGGGCAGCAGCAGGCTGAGAAGAAAACCGAGCGAGCCGAGTGCGGCGACGATTGCGATCGTGCGCAGGATACTTTTGCCATGACGCAGCCGCTTCGGCAGATACAGCAGCAACAGGACCGCGAGCGCCCACGGCAGCATGCTCAGAAGACCGTTCGTGGTGTTCGACACGCCGAACGATTTCACGATTGTCGGCAGCCAGTAGGTCACGCCATACAGGGACGTCGACATCAGCATGTACGTACCGGCGAACAGCATGACGCGTGGGTCCAGCAGTGCCTTCCACGGTTGCGAGTGCACGGCGTTCGCGGGCTTTTCGCGCTCGAGTGCCGCGGCGACTACCTGCTTTTCCCGCTCGTTCAGGAAGCGCGCTTCGCGATACGACGCGGGCAGGATGCGAAACACGAGAACCCCGACGAGCACGGCAGGCAACCCGGTCGCGATGAATACCCATTGCCAGCCCGCGAGGCCGGCGGCACCGTCGAGGCTCAGAAGCAGGCCGCCCACGAGCGAGCCGAGCATGTTCGCAAGCGCGCTGCCGAGCGTGAAGACACCGAGAACGCGGGCACGGTAGCTTTGCGGAAACCAGAGTGTCAGGTAATAAATGACGCCGGGATAGAAGCCCGCCTCGGCGATGCCGAGCACGAAGCGCAGGCCGTAAAAAACCGGCACGGACGTGGTGAAGCCCATCAACACGGTAATGAGGCCCCACGTCAGCATGATGCGGGCAAGCCAGATACGGGCGCCGTAACGATGCAGCGCCAGCGTGCTAGGTACTTCGAAAATCAGGTAGCCGATAAAAAACAGCGAAGAGGCGAGGCCGAATGCGGCTTCGGTCATGCCGAGGCTATGAACCATCTGCAGCTTCGCGAACCCGACGTTCTGTCTGTCGATAAATGAAATCAGAAACATGACGACGAGGATCGGCAGAAGATGTCGGGACATCTTTGCCATGACCTGCTGTTCCTCCGTATTGCGCTGTTCTGTGACCGGATTAGCGTTCATCGCGTATTCCTCCAGATATCCATGTTGATGAACTGATACGGCATCCTTAAAGGATGTCGCGCGTATCGACGAAAAATCGCGGACAAGCAATCGAATGACTCTCCGCCAGCCGGGGCGCTAGGCCGGGTATTGGCCGAGCTCCGCGACGAACATGTCCTGCCACGCGCGAGGCTTGTTCTTGATCGTGCCCGCCATCGACAGGAATTGGACGTAATCCATCAATTGATCCGGCTGTAGCGAGAAGCGCGTGTGCGGCGCACCGAGCATTTGCACGACATCTTCCTTCGACACCTTCAGGCCCGATGCCGCGACGTAGATCGCGGCGGCAGCGCCAGGGTCCTGACGGATGAGCCGGTTCGCCTCGGCCAGTGCGTCGAGGAAGGCCGATACCATCGCGGGTTCGTCGTCCACGAGGCGCTTCGGCGAAAATACGACGTCCAGCGTCAGCGGCCCCAGCACATCGACCGAGTCCGCGACCTGGTGAATACCGGGCTGACGCAGTTCGAGCGTCGAAAACGGCGGCGACGTGAAGTGCGCGGTAATGCCCTGTTCGTGTTGCAACAGCGCATGCATGGCCTCGGGATGAGGCAGGTTCACGGTGATGGAATCGAGCCGGGCGAAGTGCTGCGCCCCGAGCAACCTGGCCGCCAGCATCTGCAACACGACTGCGGACAGCGACGTGCGAATTCCCGGCACGGCGATCCGGTCAGCCTGGGTGAAGTCGCCCAATGAGACGATCTGTTGCCGGTTCGTGTTGAGCGACAACGCGGTTGTCGATAGCCCAGATATGCCGATCACTTCCACATTCGGTATGCCGCGTGCGCGGGCCCACAACTCGATGAAGCCGGGTGCACCGGCGCTCGCGAAGTCCAGCGTGCCGGCCATCATCGCGTCGTCGACCGAGTTCCCGCCGTCGAGCAGCACCCATTCGACGTTGACGGCCTGCTGACCGTGGCGTGCGGCATTCCGCTCGAAAAGGCATTGCTTCTCCATCACCAGGAGCGGCAGATAAAGCAGGCCGTAACCCTTCGAGATGCGAACCGTGCGGGGACGCGCAAAAGCGAGCGCTGGCGCAATCGACGCGGCAAGTCCCCCGGCGATGAGCGCACGGCGTCGCAACGACGGCTTCATCGAACTGTCTCCTCCATCGGATTCTTATCTGGTCAGTACAGGTTATCGGCTGAATCTGAGAAAATGCTGACATCGAGCCTTGGGGAAAACCCGTGATCCGACACGGGGCCGAAGGCGTCAATATGAGTCTTCGCGTCATGGAAGGGGCAGTGCGGTCATCGTCGAATACCGGCGCCGCGCTCGAAAAATTGCCATGAATCACGGGAAAACCGGAATCTGAACCTAAGCGCCGGAAAGACAACATGCGCATTCTTGTCGTCGAAGACGATGCGGAGATCGGTGCTGCAATCCGGGGCCGGCTAAGCCGGCTGGGTCATGCGGTCGACCTTGAGATGGACGGGGGCGTCGCAAATAACCTGCTCGCGGTCGAGACCTTCGACCTCGTCGTGCTGGACGTCATGCTGCCGACGCTTGACGGCTTCGCGATTCTGCGCAACCTGCGCGCGGCCGGCAATACAACGCCGCTGCTGCTTCTGACCGCGAGGTCGGCAATCGACGATCGCGTGAGCGGTTTGGCACTCGGGGCCGACGACTACCTCGTCAAGCCATTCGACTACCGCGAATTCGAAGCGCGTGTCCAGGCACTGCTGCGTCGCGGTAGCGGCCAGGCGCATGACCTCATCAGGCTCGGCAGTCTCGTGATCGACCGCACCAACCGGCTGGCCGAGTGCGACAGAAAGCCGTTCCCTTTGTCGCGCCAGGAATTCGCACTGCTCGAGATTCTCGCGAGCCGTCCTCAACGCGTGTTTTCCAAGGAAGAGTTGCTGACGCTGCTGTTCAACTTCGATAAGGAGCCGAGTGCGAACGCCGTGGAGCAGTACGTGACCCGTGTGCGCAAGAAGCTCCAGGGCGCGGGCGTCGAGATTCGCACCGTACGCGGCGTGGGATATCAAATTGCGACGCTTTGACCGGTTTGCCGGGACCCTGTTCGGCCGCACGTTGCTCTTCATCGCACTGGTCGTGGCGACGGGCGCGGCGGCCCTCGCCATCATCGCCCGGTTTTATGCGGGCGTCGCGGCCGAGCGCGCCTACGATCAACTGCTCGCCGGCGCGACGATTCAGGTTGCCGAGAACCTTTACGTTCAGGGCGGCGTCCTTGCGCTGAGCCCGCCGGTCGCGGCACTGTCCACGCTGTCCCGCTACGACAGCGTGTACTACAAGGTGATCGATTCGCGCGGCATGGTGGTCGCCGGTTACCCGGACCTCGACAGCGCGGCGAATCTCGCGGCGGCGAAGCGGGGTCCGGTATTCGCGAACGGCTCATACCAGAACAAGCCTGTTCGCATCGCGACGATAGCTCGCTATATGCCGGAAGAACGGACGCCGGGCTGGGCATCGGTCACCGTCGCGCAGACAACCAACGCGCGTCAGCAACTGACGAACGAAATGAGCTTCAAGGTCTGGACACTGATCCTGCTGATGAGCGCGCTCGCCATCGTGGCGAGCGCGCTTGCTATACGGCGCGGTTTGCGGCCCCTCGCGCAGATCGAGAGCATCATCGCCGCGCGGGACCCGGCCGACCTGCGTCCCGTCGCGGTCGAAACGCCGAGCGAGATGCAGGCGATCATCGGCGCGATCAACGGGCTGATCGCGCGCCTGGCGGAGCGGATTACCGCCATGCAGCGGTTTATCGCCGACGCGGCGCACCAGATGCGTACGCCGCTGGCTCGACTCGACGCGCAGATCGAACTGCTCGACAGCGAAACGAATCCCGCGCAGGTTGCCGCGCGCCTCGCGGCATTGCGCAAGACCAGCTCGGATGTCGGCCGGCTCACGGGCCAATTGCTCAATCACGCGATGGTGATTCATCGCAACGAAGTCATTCCCTTTCAGCCCGTGGAACTCGTGAGCCTCGTCAAGGAGGTACTGGGGCGCTCCATTCCTCTGGCCGGCGAGCGCGATGTGAGAGTGTCGTTCGAGAGCGGCTGCAAGCAGATCTGGCTGTCCGCGGACGCGATCAGTCTGCAGGAAGCGATCTCCAACGTGCTGCACAATGCGCTGCTCCACGGGAAGGCCGATACCATCGACGTATCGATAGCCGGCCACGGTGACACGCTCCACGTCACCGTTACCGATAACGGGCCGGGCATTGCGCCGGAGAACTGGGATGCCGCGCTGCGCCCGTTTTCGCGGCTCGGCGAAACGGGGCAGGGAACGCGCGCGGGTTCCGGGCTTGGGCTGGCGATCGTCGACGAGGTGATGAAGGCTCACGGGGGAAGCGTGCATTTCGCGTTGCCCCCGTCTGGTGGATTCTCGGTGGTTCTGGTACTTCCACGGCCACCGGGGGCAGGTAGCGAATAACGGGGGTATTGCAACTCAACTCAGCCAACCCGGTCAGTTAGTTCAGCCCGTTCAATCAGTTCACGAGACCACCGCTAGTTTTCCGATCGCATTGCCATCGCATATCCGCTTGCAATCGACCGCGCAACCTCACTCCATCGGCACAAGCCGGCCCGCGTGCGGCCGCGCGCGTTGCAGCAACTCCACGAGCCGCTGCGCGAGCGGCGAGACATAGCCGCCCGTGCGTAACACCGCGCCGACGTTGCGCGCGAGATTCAACTCGGTCTCGTCGACATTCAGAGGCAAGATTCCGCTCTGCGAGTTGGCCGTCGCATTGCCCGCGATGCAGAGCATGCGCGAGCCGCGCACCAGTTCGAGCAGCGCGGGAATCGCGAAGTCCGTTTCGACCCGCAACGCCGGTTCAGGCAATCCCTGGTGGCGAAAAGCGTCGTTCACCTGGCGGCGCAGCGGGATGTTCATGCCCGGCAGCAACCATTCCTCATTCGCCAGATCGTGCAGCCTGAGCCGCGTCTTGCGGTGCAGCGGGTGCGATTCGTCGGCCATCACATGCAGACGATCGCGAAAGAGCGGCAGCGTGTCGAACTCCTTGCTCATGTCCGGCGGCTCGGGCGCGACGGCCATGTCCAGTTCGCCGGCCTTCATCAGCGTGAACAGGTCGTTCGCGAGCCGCCGCCGCAGACGCAGCCGCGCGGCCGGGCGCTCGTTCATCAACTGCCGGCAGGCGCGCAGCACGATCGAGTCGGGCACCGTGGGCGAATAGCCCACGCGCAGAATGCCTTGCTCGCCGGTCTGGATCGCGCGCAGTTCCTTGAGCGCGTCTTCGTATTCGAGCGCGATACGCTGCGCGCGCTCGACGAACACCGCGCCGCCAGGCGTGAGCGCGACGCCGTTCGGGCCGCGATGAAACACCGCCTGGCCCACTTCACTCTCGATGCGCTTGATCGCTTTGGTCAGCGCGGGCTGACTCATGCCGAGTGCTTCCGCGGCCTTGCCGATGCTGCCGCAGCGACGGACTTCCAGCAGATAGTCCAGATCGCGTGTCTCCATGCCATTCCCCTTGGTTATGGGTTTATAGCCACCGCTTCATTGCGGGAATGAGCGATATCTTACACACTGGCTCGACATTCATTGGAGACCTGAATGAGCTTTCCGTATTTTCTGCGGCGCGCGGCGGCCTTCTGGGGTGACGTGCCCGCCGTGATCCATCGCGACCGCCCGCTCACTTACCGGCAACTCGAGGCGCGTTCGAACCAGCTTGCACACGCGCTTATCGCCCTTGGTCTGCGACGCGGCGACCGCGTGGCGGTGCAGTCGCGCAACTGCACGGAACTGGTCGAGATCGAAAGCGCGCTGTACAAGACGGGTCTCGTGAAAGCGGCGCTCAATCCGCGCTTTACGACGGCCGAAGCGTCGGACGTGGTGGAAAACTGCACGCCGCGCGTGCTGATCGCGGGCCGCGGTTATACGGGCTATACGCGCGCCACACTGGGCTTTGCGAGCGTCGAGACGTTCATCGCCATCGGCGGCGCCGAAGGCTATGTCGATTACGAAGCGCTGTTGGGCCGGGCCGCCTCGCACGCGCCCGATTTCGCCAGTCACGCGAACGATCTCGCCGTGCTGCATTTCTCGTCGGGCTCGACCGGCAAGATCAAGGCCGCGATGCAAAGCTACGGCAACCGCATGGCGTCGCTGCGCAAGCTGCTGATCGGCATGGACACGCAGCCGCGCCCCGGTGACCGGCTCGCGCTCGTCGGGCCGATCACGCACGCGTCGGGCATGCTCATGCAGCCGTTTCTCTATTGCGGCGCCACGCTCGTGCTGTTCGACGCATTCGAGACCGCGCAATTTCTCGCCGATCTCGAACGGCTACGCGTCACGCACGTCTTCATGGTGCCGGCGATGATCAACATGCTGCTCAACGAGCCCGCGCTCGCGCACACCGACCTGAGCGCGCTGAAGTCGCTCTCGTATGGCGCCGCGCCGATGGCTCCCGCGCGCATTCAGGAAGCGTGGGCGCGCTTCGGGCCGATTCTCTCGCAAGGCTATGGCGCGAGCGAATCGACCTCGGGCGTCACGCGTCTCACGATTGCGGACCACGCGTATGCGATTGCGCAGCGGCCGGAACGTCTCGCCTCGTGCGGGCGGCCGATGGGCGAGACCGAAGTGTGCGTGCTAGGCGAAGACGGGCGGCCGCTGGCGGCGGGCGAAGTCGGCGAGATTGCGGTGCGCGGCGAGGACGTTTTCAAGGGTTACTGGGGCGCGCCCGACCTCACGGCCGAAGTGCTCGTGAACGGCTGGCTGATGACGGGCGATCTCGCGCGCACCGATGAAGACGGTTACCTGTATCTGGTCGACCGCAAGAAAGACATGATCGTTTCGGGCGGCTTCAACGTTTATCCGACCGAGGTCGAGGCCGTGCTCTATCAGCATCCCGACGTGCTCGAAGCCTGTGTGTTCAGCGTGCCCGACGAGCGCTGGGGCGAGGGCGTGAAAGCGGCGGTGGTGCTCAAGCCGCAGTGTACGGCGAATCAGGACGCGCTGGTCGCGCATTGCCGCAGCCTGCTCGCCGACTACAAGCTGCCGCGCTCGATCAGTTTCGTCGCGGAACTGCCGCGCAACGCGAGCGGCAAGATCGCGCGCAAGATCGTGCGTGAACAGTACTGGCAAGGCGCGGAGCGGCGCATCAACTGAGGATTTCCCATGATGTTCGAACAGGTAGGCGACGCGGTATTCGACGCCACGCGCGAGGGCATTCGCCATTTCGTGGCCGATGAACTCACGCCGACGGAGCGCGAACTCGGTCTCGATTCGGAGAGCGTCTGGCCGAAGGACGTGTTGCGGCGCGTGTGGCGGCGTTCCGCCGAACTCGGCTATTACTCGGCGTGCCTGCCGGTGCAACTGGGCGGCAAGGGCTTTTCGATTCTGCAGCAGTGCGCGCTGAAAGCCGATCTCGCGGCGAGCGGCTGCTCGCTCGCGATGCACGTGCTCGGCGATCTGGGCGGGCCGCCGCGTGTGGGCAACATGCTCAAGTACGCGACGCCGGACCAGTTGCAGCGTTACTTCATGCCGGTGATACGTGGCGAGAAGTCGACCTGCTTCGCGTTGACCGAGCCGCATTCGGGCTCGGACGCGCAGAGCATCGCGACGAGCGCCGTGGCGGACGGCGACGATCTGATCGTGAACGGCCATAAGCACTACATCAGCGGGGCGCCGTTCGCGGACTTCGCGATCGTGATGTGCGTGACCGACGCCACGGCCACGCCGCCCGCCATCAGTGCGGTACTCGTCGATCTCGATCTGCCGGGCGTGACGGTCGAACAGGCGTACGTGCCGATGTCGGGCCAGCATATCGACGCGGACATCCGCTTCGAGAACGTGCGCGTGCCGCGCACCAACCTGTTCGGCGGCGCGGGTAACGGCTTCAAGCTCGGCATGTCGCGCATCAACGTGAACCGTCTGCTACATTGCCCGACCATGCTCGGGCTCGCGACCTCGGTGTACGAAGCGTCGCTCGATTACGCGCGCAGCCGGCGGCAGTTCGGTGGCCCGATTGCGAGGTTTCAGGCGATCCAGCACATGCTGGCCGACATGGCGGCCGCGCTGTGGGCCTGCGAAAGCATGATTGCGCAGACGGCCATGCTCGCGGATGCCGGCGGCGACCTGCGCATGAAGGCGGCCGCGTGCAAGGTGTTCGTTTCCGAACGCTGCTTCGAGATTGCCGACAAGGCAGTGCAGATTCACGGCAACGTGGGCGTGACGCGTCATCACCCGGTGGAGCAGGCGTTCCGCAAGCTGAGGATGTTCCGCATTTTCACAGGGACGAGCGAGATTCAGCGCAACACGATTGCGCGCGCGATTCTCGATACCGGCGGCGCGCAGGGCTCGTAAGCGGTAAAGAGCAGGCTGGATGAACCCGTGGGGTTCGCGCTGCCGCCTGGCGGCGAGCAAGAGAAAAAGACTGGAGACAAGGATGTCCGCATACGGCAGAGACAACCACAACTATCGGCCCGCACGCGCGTGGTCGATCGCCATCATGCTCGCGTTGCTGATGACGGTGAACTTCCTCGACAAGGTGGTGCTCGGCATGATCTCCGTGCCGATGATGCGCGACCTCGGCCTCACGCCCACGCAGTTCGGGCTGATCGGCGGCAGCCTCAACTGGCTCTTCGCGATTGCCGCCGTGGTGGGCGGCGTGCTGGCGGACCGCGTTGCCACGCGCGCCATCCTGCTGCTGATGGCGCTTTCGTGGTCGCTGCTGCAATTGCCGATGCTCTTCGCGGGTTCGATGACGGTCGCGCTCGTCACGCGCGTGCTGCTCGGTGCCGGTGAAGGTCCGGCGTCGCCCGTTTCGCTGCACGCGCTTTACAAGTGGTTTCCGGACCAGAAGCGTGGGCTGCCCGCTGCCGTGCTCTATCAGGGCAGCGCGCTGGGCCTGTTCGTTGCCGGCCTCGCGATACCGGTCATCACCGCGCGCTGGGGCTGGCGTGCCAACTTCGCCGTGCTGGCCGCGCTCGGCTTCGTGTGGTGCGTGTGCTGGTTTTTCTTCGGCGCCGAGGGTCCGCTCGAACGGCCGCGCGCCCTGCGTGACGAGCGGCGCGTGCCCTGGCGCACGCTGCTGGCTGACCGTACCGTGGCCGGCAATTTCTGCGGGCATTTCGCAGCCAACTGGGTGCTCGCCACCAGCCTCACGTGGATGCCACACTATCTCCAGGCCGGACTGGGCTTCAGCGCGGCGAATTCGGGGCGGCTTTTCGCGCTGTTCGTCGCGATCACTACGCCGATGGGCCTTGGGCTCGCGTGGTTCTCGCAGCATCTGCTGGGCGCGGGGGTGCCGTCGCGCAAGTCGCGCGGCGTCTTTATCGCCATTGCGCTGGTGGTGGCCGGTGTTCTGCGCTTCGCGGTGTATCTGCCCGCGCTCGGGCCGCTCGTGAAGGTACTGATGCTCACGCTGAGCAGCGGGCTCACGCTCGCGATGTATTCGGTCGGCCCCGCCATGCTCAGCGAAGTCGCACCGGATGGTCAGCGCGGCGCGGTCCTCGCGTTGAGCAACGCGATTGGCTCGCTGGCCGGACTCGCCGCGCCCGTGCTCACGGGCGTGCTGATCCAGCACGCGCACGGCGTGACGGCCACGGCGCAAGGTTTCGAGCAATCGTGCGTGCTGTGCGGCTTCGTGCTGATCGGCTGCGGCGTGCTGTGCGCGCGCTGGCTCGACCCGCAGCGCTCGCGTGCCGCCATGCAAACCGTGCGCGAAGCCGAAGCCGTGTTGTCCTGAGCGCGGCGGCGCTTTCGCCGTTATTCCCCTGCGCAGGGCCGCTGGTCCTGCGCGTCTCTCATTTCATCACGTCATGCAAAACACTCCGACTTCATCGGCGCTTGCCGATCTGCCCGTGCAGCGCGCGACCGAGGCGACCCGGCAAGCTCATCGCAACGCGTTGCAGGCTCTGCCCGCGAACGACGATCTCGACATGGAAGAAGCGCAACGCGGCTTTATCGGCACGCTTGCCGACGCCGAGATTCGCGATGCCTATGGCCGGCTCGTCTGGAGCATGGCCGACTATGCGTTTCTCGACGAAGCAGCCGCGCCGCCCACGGCGCATCCCGCGCTATGGCGTCAGGCGCGGCTCAATCGCCTGCATGGGCTGTTCGAGGTCACGCCGCGCATTTATCAGGTGCGTGGCTTCGATCTCGCGAACATGACGCTGATCGAAGGCGATACGGGGCTCATCATCATCGATCCGCTCACGTGCCGCGAAACGGCGCAGGCGGCACTCGAACTCTTCTACGCGCACCGGCCGCGCCGGCCTGTTCGCGCCGTGATCTACAGCCATAGCCATACCGATCACTTTGGCGGCGTGAAAGGCGTGGTCGACGAGGCACGCGTGCGCGCGGGCGAGGTCGCCGTGATCGCACCGGCGGGTTTCATGGAAGAGGCCGTCGCGGAAAACGTGATGGCGGGCACGGCCATGGAGCGGCGCTCGCAATTCCAGTTCGGCCAGACGCTCGCGCGCAATGCCTGCTGCCAGATCGACGCGGGGCTCGGCAAGACGATGCCGAACGGCACCGTTACACTCATCGAGCCGACCCAGCTGATTCATCAGGAAAGCGAAACACATGCGATCGACGGCATCGAGATCGTGTTCCAGCTCACGCCCGATAGCGAGGCGCCTGCCGAAATGCACTTCTTCTTTCCGCAATTGCGGGCGCTGAACGTGGCGGAGAACGGCACGCGCACGCTGCACAACCTGTGTCCGCTGCGCGGCGCGCAGGTGCGCAACGCGAGGGCCTGGTCGAGCTATCTGCATCAGGCGCTCGAACGCTACGCGGGCGGCGCGGACGTCGTGTTCGCGCAGCATCACTGGCCCACGTGGGGCACCGCGCGCCTCACGCGCTTTCTCGAACAGCAGCGCGATCTCTACAAGTATCTGCACGACCAGACGCTGCGCATGATGAATCGCGGCGGAACCGCCGCCGAAATCGCCGAACGGATGACGCTGCCCGATACGCTTGCCGCGCAATGGCATACGCGCGGCTATTACGGCACGGTGTCGCACAATGTGAAGGCGATCTATCAGCGCTACCTGAGCTGGTACGACGGCAATCCGGCGCATCTGCACGCCTTGCCGGACGAGCTTTCCGCGCCGCGCTACGTGGAGTACATGGGGGGTGCCGAGGCGATGCTCGAACGCGCGCGCCGCGATTTCGAGCGCGGCGAGTATCGCTGGGTCGCCGAGGTGATGAACCGCCTCGTGTTCGCGCAGCCGACGCTGCGCGAGGCGCGCGAACTGGGCGCGGCGGCGCTCGAACAGATGGGCTTTCAGGCGGAATCCGCGACGTGGCGAAATGCCTACCTGCTTGGCGCGCGCGAGTTGCGCGAAGGCGCGGGAGCGGGGGCTGGGCAGATCATGCGCAGCCAGGACCTCGTGCGTGTGCTGAGCGATGGCGCATTTTTCGACTACCTGGCCGTGATGGTCGACGGCCTCAAGGCGCAGACGCTCGACATTCGCATGACGTGGCGTTTCACCGACCGCGATGCGTGCTATGCGCTGTATCTGAAGCATGGCGCGCTGACCTGGTCGGCTACGCCGCATCGCGAAGGCCACGACCTGGATATCGCCATGACGCGTGCCACGCTCGACCGCATTCTGCTCGGCCAGACGCAGTTCGGTGCCGCTCTGGCGGAAGGCGAGATCGTGCTCGAAGGCACCAAGGCGCTGTTCGGCGCGTTCCTCAAGACGCTGGAAAAGCCCGACGGACGTTTTAACGTCGTCGAGCCGTGATGTCGTGCAGGCGCATCCGGCGCGCAGCCGGATGCGACCGTCAGAGCGAGGCGCCCGATACGCGAATGCGGTTATCGACGTCGATGACGCCTTCAACCTTGCGCGCGGCCTCGACCGCGAACGTAATCTGCTCGTTGTAGTTCACGGCGCCGGAGAGCGTGACGTGTCCGTCGCGTACTGTCACGATGATGCGCGCGGAGTTCAGGCCGCGCGTGCGCGCCAGCGCGTTTTCCACGCGGTGCGCGAGCTTGCGGTTCGCGGCCCTGGCGGCTTTGGCGTCGCTTGCGGCGGCCTTCGTGCCGGTCGCGGACGAGGGCGCGGCCTCAGCGGCAGCCGGTTGGGCGCTCGCGCAGTCGCTGAGCACGGCGAGCATCACCGCGACGGCGATGCATGGGATGCGAGTGGATATCTTCATGTTGTGACGTGTGAGTGCAGAGTAAGGAAAGGCGCGGCAAAACTACCTAGAACCGTGTCATGAGGCCGAGCGTGACGCCGGTCGTCGAGCTTGCGCCGCTGCGCATGCCGAGCCCCGCGATGTTCAGGGCATCGGTTCGATAGGCGCCGGAGAAGCCGTTGTAGTCGGCTTCGGCGTAAAGCTCGGTGCGCTTCGAGAGGTAGTACTCGGCGATGGCAAAGGTCGTGACCTTGTGCCCGCTGCCGTCCTGGGCGTTGGCGAGATGACGGGCGCTGTCGTAGTACGCGGCCGCCGTGAATTGCAGCTCGGGGGTGGCCACGACCATCACGCCGATGCTCGGAATATGATCGCGCCGGGTGGGCTGGCCTTCGGTGGCGGCGCTTACGCTGAAATCGGCGTAGCTCATGTAGAGGCGCGCAGGACCGAGTTGCAGCGAGCCGCCGGTGTGGAAGGTCTGAGCCCATTGCGTCGCGGTCGCGCTCCAGGTTTTCTGATAGCCGAAGCCTCCGAGTGCCGGCCCCCATTGGTACATGGCGGTTCCGGAGACATTGGTGCCCGAGCGCAGATTGCCGGCGACGCCGCCCGGCGAATAGCTGCCGCCAAAGTGGAAGCCGCCCGCGTGGCCGATATAGCTGATCGTGTTGTTAAAGCGCGTGTCGTCGGTGAAGTAGTTGAAGAAGTAGAGCGCGTTGGGCTGGATGGCGAGCGACTGTGCCTGACCGCCGGTGGGATCGACGAGCGTGGCGAAGTACTCGCTCGCGCTGACCTGGCGGCCGAAGGTCAGCCGCCCGAAGTCGTTTGAAAGACCGACGAACGCTGCCTGCGAGAAGAGCACGCCGGCGTTCTTCAAGGCGCCGGTTCCGCTGTTGAAGGCGTTTTCGAGCTTGAAGATCGCAGAGAGGCCATTACCGAGGTCTTCCTTGCCGTAAAGGCCGAAACGATTCACGGCGAGGATGTTGTTGTTGAACATGACTGCGCTACCGCCCTTCTGATTATTGACCCAGCGCACGCCTGCGCCGATGTCGCCATACAGCGTGACGCTGGATTGCGCATGGGACAGACAGGGTGACAGACCGGCAATCAGCGCGGATAAAACGATCTTTTTCATGTGTCTCCTTCGTTCGTTGTTATTCGATAAGGCATGCGAAGTGATGGGCGATGACAGATTCGTCCCGACAGATTCGTCGCTGCCTTCGGATAGTGTGGAGCAGGAGAACGCCCTCGGCCATCAAGCGTCGGGAATAGAACCATTCCTTGTGGAAATGTCCGTGTTAACGCGAGGCCGGGGTAGCCGGGCCTCTGTTTCCGGCAGAGCGTGTGGTCGCGTTGGGTATCGGCAAGGGCCGCGATGCGGACGGCGACGAGATATCGGCGGGTTGTGGCCGGCACCACAGGCGATTGCTGTAATCCCTCCGTAAGTGGGATTTATTCCAATTGCCTTTCTGAATATTTTAAGAAACCATTCAGCGGCAGGCCCCACCTCGATTCCGATCTCCTGAACGACAACGCCGAACCTCGACAATGAAAATCAACACGATCCGGCCTTACGCTTCCGTGCTGTTCGCCGCTGCCTTGATGAGCGCCTGCAACGGCGATTCCGATAACCTGAAGTCCCAGCCATCGACCTCTCCGTCTCCGACGTCGCCGCCTACCGCCGACACAAGCTGCCTCGCGGTCGACAACAACGGCTCGACCGTCGTGGTCGGCTCGAACCAGCCCGGCGATCCGTCGCTTCCCGAAGCCGCGTCCGGATACCGGACAGGACTCAAACCGAGCTACGCAAAAACCTATATGGTCGTGACCTCGAACGCTTACGCCAGCGCGGCCGGTTGCGCCGTGCTGAAACGGGGCGGCACGGCAGCCGATGCGGCCGTCGCCGTGCAGGCGGTGCTCGGCCTCACGGTACCCGAGGCGACGGGCCTCGGTTCCGGCGGCGTGCTGCTGTACTACGACGGCCGCAACAAGACACTGCAGGCCTACGACGGCCGCGAAACGGCGCCCGCTGCCGCGACGGAAAACTATCTGCAATATGTCGACGACACGAGCGATCACTCGACGCCGCAACCCAACGCGCGCGCGAGCGGTCGCTCGATCGGCACAATCGGCGTGCCGCGCCTGATCGAAGCGCTGCAACGCGATCATGGCAAGCTGCCGTGGAAAGGCCTGTTCGACGACGCGATTTCGCTTGCCACGAACGGTTTTCCGATCGGCGGGCGCCTTGCCGCGGCAATCGCGTCGAATGCATCGAGCCTGAAGCGCGATGCCGAAGCGACCGCGTATTTCATGAATGCGGACGGCTCGCCGAAGGCGCTCGGCACGATCCTGAAGAACCCGGCGTATGCGGATGCACTGACGCAGATGTCGCAATCAGGCGCAAACGCGCTCTATACCGGTCCGATCGCGCAGGATATCGTCGCGAAGATCGCGGTCGCGAAGGGCGCCGACGGTTCGACGCTGACGCCCGGCAAGACGACGCTCTCCGACCTCGCCGGATATCAGGCGAAAGTCCGCGAACCTGTCTGCACGACGTATCGCGCCTACTGGGTCTGCGGGATGCCGCCGCCGTCGTCGGGAGGGATCGCGGTTGCGTCGGCGCTCGGGATTCTCGAGAACTTCGATCTGAAATCGATGCCGCCGACCGCGCTCGATCTCGAAGGCGGCAAGCCGACCGTTGCCGCCGTGCATCTGATCACGGAAGCCGAGCGGCTCGCGTATGCCGACCGCGACAAGTACGTTGCCGATACCGATTTCGTCCCGCTACCGGGCGGCACCTGGGATACGCTGCTCAACAAGCCCTATCTGAAGAGCCGCTCGGCATTGATCAGCATGTCGAAGAGTATGGGCACCGCACAGCCGGGCGATCTCGGCGCGGTGCCGGTCGGTGTCGCGGCCAATCAGATCGAGCACGGCACGAACCAGTTCACGATCGTCGACGGCGACGGCAGCGTGCTTACCGCGACGACGACGGTCGAGTCGAGCATGGGTTCGTTCCACATGACGCACGGCTTCCTGCTGAACAACCAGTTGACCGACTTCTCCGCGGCCCCGACGGACAGTGCCGGCAATCTGATCGCGAACCGCGTGCAGCCGGGCAAGCGTCCGCGCAGTTCGATGGCGCCGACGCTGGTGTTCAAGATCGCGCCGGACGGCTCCAGGGGCGACTTCGTGATGGCGACCGGTTCGCCGGGCGGCGGCACGATTCCGCAATACGTGGTGAAGACGCTCGTCGGTACGCTCGACTGGGGGCTCGACGCGCAGCAGTCGTCCGGCCTGATGGACTTCGGCGCGAGCAACAGTCCGACTACGACGATCGGCGGCGAACACCCGGATCTCGATCTGTCGGATAACGGCGTGCACGATCCGCTGATCGCAGGCTTGACCGCGCTCGGACATAAGGTATCGACGGCTGCGCAGGCGAGCGGCATCAACACGGTGATGCGTGTCACGCTCGGGCAGTCCGCCGTGCTGCAAGGCGGCACTGATCCGCGCCGCGAAGGCGTTGCGCTTGGCGATACGTTCAAGCCTTGATGATGGGGGCCGCGCGGCGGCTGGTAGTGCGCCGCGCGGTCAGGATGTGAGGACAGTGTTGCCATAACCTGATGATTGCCGCATAGGTAAGCATTGCTACGATCAGTTCAATCGTTACCCACGCCACGAAAATAAGATCTTCTGGGTCCCGGATGCCGAGCCAATCCGAAGCACGCCACCAGACGTCTAGCTGGCTTTCCGTCATTGGATAGGGAGACGGGCGGACATAGCGAACCGAAAGAACGAATAGACAGAAAAACAATGCGATCTTGAACATCCTACGGGCAAGTGTTGCCATGTGTCATTACCTCGATCGCTCTATACGCATGAAACCCAAAATTGCGGACGGCATAGTGACGGTGTGCAGAAGTGCGCGCCAGACACGTAGAAAATCGGTATGGCGGGCAGAGTGATGCAGCCAAGTAAAACATCTTGACCGTCAGCCGGATGCAACCGGAACTGCCCGCGCTTGACACCATTGATCCATGTCACATCATCGATTACTCCGTCATTCCGATACAGGGCGAAACATGCGCTGTGATTACTGCTTCGCCCGATAGTGCCGCCATAGCCTCATGAGCGCGAGATACACGAGCGCAGCTACAAGCAGATCAATGGTGACCCACACCACGAAATACAAATCTTCGGGATCACGGATATCAAGCCAGCGCGACACACCCCACCATATCGCCGACTGGCTTTCCGGCATCGGCCAAGGGTACGTGTGAACATAGGGCACGGCGAGACAGAACAAGCTGACAAACAGCGCGACCTTGAACACCCTACGGACAAGTGTTGCCATATGTCACTACCTCGATCGTTCCATATGCGTGAAGCCCCGAATTACGGACGGGGACAGTAGTGGTGCCCAGAAGTGCTTGCCGGATAAACATAAAATCAGTATGGCGTGGCAGAGTGATGCAGCCAAGTGAAACACCTTGACCGCCTGCCGGGTGCAACCGGAACTGCCCGCGTTTGACACCATTGACCCAGGTTACGTCATCAATGATGCCATCATCTCGATACAGCGCGAACCATTCATTGTGATTCGATGGCGTGCCGAATGCGGAATTGAAGGTGTCTTTAGCCCACGTGTAAGTCTGGGAGCGCATGCCACCCGTAGGGCGATCAACGATCCAGTATTTGCCCGCTGGTATGGGTCCGTCGTTAGGTACCGCCGTACATCCGCCGCGATTTTTATATTGATGGTCGCCCGAATACGCTTTAAATGTGCCGAGGCCGACAATAGTGAGCGGTGATAGAGGCTCGTTATTGACCACAAACTTCCCTGTATAAGCCATCTTTCACGCACCCTTATCCGCGTTCATTGCACGAGTTTGTGTATTTGATATTGCAATCAAAGTAATACCACGTGATTCGATCATAACAAGTAAGACATCCTAATATTGAGAGAGGCGTTTCAGTCAAGGCGCGCGTGGCCTGGGCGACGCCTTCGCTACACTGCCTCAATAACGGAGAATCGGGAAGTGACCCAAGGCAAAGAAAAATGCGAATTGACGAGAATTAACGCCATCGCAAAAAACCGCCGGGGAGATGGCGGTCGTTGCAGTGCGCCTGGTTCCAGGTACTGTCTTGCGTGTCAGGTTGCTTGCCCAGCCGTTGAGCCGTTTATGGCTTCACGCATCTCAGGTCGCAAAACCAGAAAGTGACTGCGTATTTGGACACCGAGTCGATCTGTTCGCTACCCAATCCAAAACAACATGACGGTTTACGCACATTGCATAAGCCGTCTCTGCAGATTCCTGTCTTCCAGAAAACGCGAAAAAAACGAACTAACGTTACCATGGCACACACAAACCCGAATTCGACAACGTCCCTGCCATGAGCCAAACCATCCATTTCGCCTGCACGATGTGCGGAAAGTGTTGCCACGACCTGCGATTACCACTGAGTATCGATGAAGCGATCGTCTGGCTTCGCGATGGTGGCGAGGTCGAGTTCTTCTGCGAGGCGATTCCGTGGCCGGAGGAGCCACCCGAAGATAATCTGCTCGCCCGTCATAAGCGGCAGCGATCGTTTGCCACAGCCAGTGGCGAGCTTCCGGTCCGGATTGTCGTCAACCTGGTGGCTTCGTTCGAAGGGGCGTGTCCGTTTCTGCAGACGGACATGCGATGCGGTGCGTACACGAAGCGTCCACGCGTCTGCCGGATCTATCCCGCCGAAGTCAATCCATTCATCGAGCTCGATCCCGGCAGCAAGGCCTGTCCGCCCGAGGCATGGAGTCAGGACAACCGTGTCCTCGCGCGTCACGGCGTCATTGTCGATGCGGAAATCGCGGAGCTTGCGGCACAGTCAAGAAGAGTCGACGCGCAGGACGTGGACGCGAAAGCGAGAGCATGCGCCGCTCTCGGCATCTCGACGGCGGCGTTGGCGAATGAAGGTTTCGCCATCCATTCACCCGATCGCGACTCGATGCTCCGTGCACTGTCCGCTGCGCGCGAATCGACCGGCAGCGAATCTGTCGACCCGATGCAATGGTCGTTCGTGAGCAACCGCTCTTCGACGCGTCAGGTTCTCGATGAAATTGGCGCGAAGATCACGCCATCGGAAGACAGCGCCACGAGCGGATTCCGCTATTTCGCGTTTCATGCGGCTGACTGATGGTGATGCGGGACTTTCTGCGTGATGACGCGGCACCATCGGCGGTCGTTCTTATTTATTCCACACTTTAAAAAAACAGGGCACCAGGTTGCGCGTGTGGTCGCAATTTTGTGTGCAGCCTAGTCTTCAGTGCGCGTGAGGGTTGGACGGAATTCATTGGCGATCGTATTGATCAGTTCCGCCTTATCGGTTATCCCATTGGGCATCGTGAAAGAGCTCGGTGCAAATTCGATGCTCCTGGCATTCAAGCTTGCGATTGCCTGTGTGTGCGGGGTTCGAATGCAACCCCCTGTGTTCGATGTCGCCAAATCCGGCATGCGGCTTTAGAAGATTTCCGTTATCTGCTACGTACAAATCCAATAGCGGGCGAGGCCGTCCTCAATATCCAGCCAAAGCCAAAGCGCGCTCGCGCCCCATCACGATCCCGCCCCAATTGCCTGAAATCAGACCCCAACCGGCCTGTCTATCCGCCTGCACCTCTGCCTGGACATTCGCCTGAACACCCCGCCAGGACAGTCGGCGGCTTCCCTTAGGTGGAATTCCCTAGAGGTGTTTTTCTCAAGATGGAATAGAGTTCAATCAAAGAACGTCATAGCATCTTTGTTCATGGGCTGACACGGCACCGCAACACCGCAACGTTTCAGGCATGAATCCCAACTGTCGCGCTGCTCTGGTTAGGGATCGGCTAAACCTGCATCGCACTCTATCCATCAGAGAGGAGACGGCATGTCACTCAAGGTATCGTCGCGCCAGGTCGATGGCGTAAGCAGCACCAGCGAAGACCCATCCGCCCGCGCCGGCAATTCGACTGCCGGGCCGTCGCGAGGGATGCGCAAGCTGAAGCGCATCTGCTGGAATTTGCTGCCGCCGCTGACGTTTGTCGCCATCGTCGCGTTCTGGGCCGCAGTGGTGCGGCTCTTCGATATTCCGTCCTATGTTTTGCCCGGGCCGGGTCTGGTGTTCTCGCGTCTGATCGAGGAAGTGCCTCAGCTGTGGGACAACTCCCTCGTCACGGTTGCCGAAATCGTGTGGGGTTTTGGACTGACGATTCTGACCGCCATTCCGCTCGGGCTGGTCATCGCCTTGTCTCCGATCGCGAAGCAGGTGGTTTATCCGCCGCTGATGTTCCTGCAACTCGTGCCGAAAATCGCCGTTGCTCCGTTGTTCCTCGTATGGCTCGGTTTCGGTATCGAATCGAAGATTCTGCTGACCGTGCTGATGACTTTCTTCCCGTTGCTGCTGGCGAGCATGAGCGGTTTTCAGATTCTCGATAACCGTCTGCTGTATCTGACGAAGTCGATGGGCGCCAGCTCGTGGCAAACCTTCCGCTATCTGCGTCTTCCCGCCGCGCTGCCGGTCATCTTCTCCGGCATCAAGACCTCGGCGACCATCGCCGCCACGGCCGCCATCGTCGCCGAGTTCGTCGGCGCGAACAAGGGCCTCGGTTACGTGCTGCTGCGCGGTACCAGCACGATGGATATCGGTTTGACGTTCGCGGTCATCGCCGTGCTGACAGTGATCGGTATTGCCATCAACTACATCGTCGAGTTTGCGGAGTGGGCCATGACGCCGTGGCAACGCAGCAAGCAATAAAGCGCAGAAGCCGGCACACAAGCAGGCGCACAAGCCAGTACGACTCAACAACCGGACACGGTCCGAGTTCGATCCAAAAATAAGGAGACACAACGATGAACCGATTTATTCGCAATCTGGTCGCCGCCGGAGCCGTAACCTCGGCCCTGGTCATGGGTAGCACCGGCACCGCAGCCGCAGCTACGCCCGTTACTTTTCAGTTGAACTGGGTGGCGGGCGGTCCGAACGCCGGCTTCGCGGTCGCGCTGACGGAAGGCTATTACAAGGACGCCGGCCTCGACGTCACGCTGGTGGAGGGCAACGGCTCGGCCACCACGGCTCAACTGGTCGCCGCCAATCGGGCGCAGATCGCCTATGCCGACGCGGTCGCCGTCAGCCAGCTCATTGCCAAGGGGGCGCCGATGAAAGTGGTCGCCACGCTCTATCAGTCCAATCCGAATGAAGTGTCAGCACTGAAAAAGTCGGGCATCAAATCGATCAAGGATCTGGTCGGCAAACGGGTCGGCGTGCCGTCCGGCTCGTCGCAGACGACGATGCTCCCGTTGTTCCTGAAAGCCAACGGACTCAAGGAATCCGATGTCAATCTCGTCAACATGCCGCTTACGTCGCTGGTGCCGACTCTGCTGCAGGGCCAGGTCGACGCCATTCTGGGCTCGGTCGACTCATACCAGATTCAACTGGAAGCGCAGGGTGCGCAATTGAACAACTTCCGCTTTGCCGACTACGGCGTTCCGACCGTGAGCACGTCGATATTCGCCAATAACACGTATCTGAAAGAAAACCCGGACGTCGTCAAGAAGTTCATTGCGGCCAGCCTGAAGGGCTGGAGCACCGCGCTCAACGATCCGGCGAAGGCAGTCAAGTCGTTGAAGAAGGTATTTCCCAACATGAGCGAGAAGACGGCAACCGCCGAGATGGCCGCCGTCGCTCCGCTGTTCTGCAGCGGCGGCGCGAAGTACGTGGGCAAGGCGGAAGACGCGCTGTGGGTGAAGACACAGGATCAGTTGTCTCAGGTGGGGCTGTTGCCGCAGGGACGCGACCCGAAGAGCTATTACACGAACGACTACCTGCCGCCGGATTCGGCGCTGCGTCCCTGCAAATAAACCAGAGGCTACTATGACTGAACAACGGAACATTGGACTGCGTTACACCGATCTCTACGTCGGCATGAATTTCCGCAGCCCCGGACGAACGATCACGGATGCGGACCTCGTGGGATTCGCGGGTCTCACCGGCGACTTCTCCGAGCTTCACACCAGCGACGTGTACGCGAAGAACAGCCAGTTCGGCCGCCGTGTCGCTCACGGCATGCTCGGACTCGCCTATGCGCACGGTTTGATGTGGGCGCGCACGGGCGAGCTGCGCGAAACGGCGATTGCCTTCCTCGGCATTAGCGAATGGAAGTTCCTCAATCCCATCTTCGTCGGCGACACCATCTTCGTGAACTATCAGATCTGCGAACTTCGCGAGAGCAAGTCGCGGCCCACGCAAGCGATCGCGACCTTCGACGTCGAGATCGTGGATCAGGACGGCCGCGTGGTCCAGAAGGGCAAAAAGGCCTTGCTGGTGTCCAGGGTCCCCCTCTCCGCCGTTGCGGCCAGTACGGCGTCGCCCTCGGCCAGTCAGGAGCAAACGTGATGAACAGGCAAGTCGCGGACAGGCAGGAGGCGGATGCCCAATCGGGCGTGCCTATTAGCATTCGGCAAGTAGCGAAAACATTTGGCGAAGAAAGCGACAAGCCGTTTCATGCGTTGAAAGAAGTCAACATCGACGTCAACCCGGGAGAGTTCATCTCGATCGTGGGGCCGTCGGGTTGCGGAAAAAGTACCTTGATGTTGATGGTCGCGGGGCTGCTCAAGCAAAGCCGGGGAGAGATTCTGGTCAATGGGAAAGCCGTGACCAAACCGATCACCGACGTCGGCATTGCGTTTCAGGATCACCTGCTGCTCGAATTCCGCACCGCCCTCGAGAACGTGATGTTGCAGGCCGATATACGCGGACTGCCGAAGAAAAAAATCGAGGCGCGCGCGAAGGAGCTTTTCGAGCAGTTGCGCCTGACGCATGCGATGCAGAAGTATCCGCGCCAGTTGTCGGGCGGCATGCGTCAGCGTGTCTCGCTGGTCAGAACCCTGGTTCACGACCCGTCCGTGATCTTCATGGATGAACCGTTCGGCGCACTCGATGCATTGACGAGACTCCAGGTGCGGATGGATCTGGAAGCGCTGTGGCTGCGCCGCCGGCCTACCGTTCTTTTCATCACGCATAGCGTGGAAGAGGCGGTCGGCCTGTCGGACCGCATCTTCGTCATGAGTCCGAGCCCGGGCGAAGTGGTGGACGAGATCGTGGTGGATCTGCCGCGTCCGCGACCGATCGTGCTTGGCGATGCGCCGGAATTCGCCGCCTACGTGGACCGCATCTATGGGCACTTCGAACGCATGGGCGTGCTGCACGGCATTGGGGTTCCGAAGGCCGGCACGCACGCTTCCTGAACCTGTGCGCTGCAATGGGCAACATGAGCCGGACAACATGAGCGAAGCAAGATGAACACTGCAACGGAAAACGCGAGTCGCCTGGTCACCCTCGACGTGGATGGAGCGATCGCCGCGCTCGGGATTCACCACGGACCGCTCAACCTGGTCACCCACGAACTGTTGCGTGCGCTGAACCACGCGTTATCGGAAATCGCGGTTCGTGACGACGTTCACTGCCTGATCGTGCACGGCGGTCAGGCACGCGCTTTTTGCGCGGGCAGCGACATCAAGGAATTCGCGCATCTTCGCGAGAACGCCAGCGAATTCAAAATCCTTTTCGAGGACATGGTGCTGCGGCGGCTGGCACGCCTGCCCATGCCGACCATCGCGGCGCTCGACGGCGCGGCGCTCGGCGGCGGGCTCGAGCTTGCTCTCGCCTGCGATCTGCGCGTGGCGCGGCATGGGATCGCCATGGGGCTGACCGAGTCGCGACTGGGCGGCCTGGCCGGCAGCGGGTCGGTGAGGCTGACACGCCTGATCGGTCCGGCGCGCGCGAAAGAAATGCTGTTCACCGGCGAGACCATCGACTGCGACCAGGCGCAGGCCTGGGGCGTCGTGAACCGCGTTGCGCGCGACGGTTCGGCGCTGGACCTCGCCTACGACATGGCGCGGACTATCGTCGCCCGAGGCCCGGTATCGAACCGGCTCGGCAAGGAACTGGCCGATGCCGCGCAGGATTTGCCGCTGGATGCGGGCCTGTCGATGTCGACCGTAGCCCAGCAGAAGATATTCGACAGCAACGATTTGCATGAGGGCGTCGCGGCATTTTTTGCGAAGCGTTCGCCGTCCTTTATTGGGCACTGAAGCGGCCACTGAAACAATCACTGAACCAGGTTGACATCATGAGCGAACTGAAGCATGCAGCCTTGCCCCTTGGGGACGTTCAAACCACGAGCGGCGCAATGCTCGGCGACGGCGCTGTTTTTATCTGGAACGACGTCGACCCGTCGGGACTCGACCCGTTCTATGCGTGGCATGACCGGGAGCATATTCCGGAGCGTCTCTCCATTCCGGGATTTCGTCGCGGACGGCGCTACATTTGCCCCGGCCATTCGCCCGAATGGCTGACCTTGTACGAAGCGGCGGACCTCGATGTGGTCGTCTCGCCGACCTATCTGGAGCGGCTCAACAATCCGACGCCGGCCACGGTCGATACGCTGCGCTATTTCCGCAACACGTCGCGAGCCGTGTGCCGGATCGTGCATTCGCTCGGTTCGAGCAGCGGCGGCTATGCCCTTGCGCTGCGCGTGGACGTCGCCGCGGCCCAAGCGGATGCAATGAAAGAGTACTTCTGCGCGGACGTGTTTCCGCGCATCGCCACGCTGACCGGCGTGGTCGCCTGTCATCTGTATATGGCCGACCAGCCGGGCAGCTACCTGAACACGGCCGAGTCCGACACGCGTGAATTCGACGTGCCGGCGTGGGTCGTGCTGATCGAGACGACCACGCCGCAGGCCGCTGCAAGCGCCCGCGATCTCGTCGACGTACGCAAGCTCGCAGACCTGGGCGCAACGGTGCGCCCGGATGGCGCGGTTTATTCGCTGGAGATTTGCCGACTACCTTCGCCGGCGGCGGAACGCTGAACCCGTCGGCCGTATTCGACAGGGCTTCGCAGGCTCCCGTTCGCAGGGGGCCGTGCGCGAGGCAATGTTAATATCGGCCGTTCCGATGGCCCCGTCGTTGGAGGCGTCGGCTTCATCGACATCAGTCAGCACGCCGCGCGTCATTCATCTTTTTGACCGGTACTCATATGTCTCACATACCCGCAGAGCGCTGCCTGGACATCATTGAACTGCTCGCCGATGGTGCCGTTGCGATGCCGCTCGGCGAAATCGCAGCGCGGTTGCAGTTGGCCAAAAGCGGCGCGCATCGATTGCTCGCGACGCTGGTCGACCTGGGATGGGCCGAGCAGGATGCGGAGACCGGCTTCTATCGGCTGACAATGCGCCTCGCGATCCTCGGGCAGCAGTTTTTCGTCGCGACAGGTATCCCCGATATTTGCCAGCCGCTGGTGGATCGCCTCGCCGGCCAGTCGCGCGAGTTCGTCCGGCTGGCCGTGGTCGACGGCGCTTCGTTGACCTGGGTCGCGCACGCGCAAGGCGCAACGGGCGGGCTTCTCTATCAGCCGACCCTCGGCAGCAACACGGTGCCATTGCATGCGACGGCCACCGGCAAGGTGTGGCTCGCCACATTGCCTCTCGAGCAGGCCGTGGAAAACGTGCTGCGTGTCGGCTTCGGGGAAGCCGAAAAATATGGCCCGAACGTCATCCGCTCGCTGGATGCCTTGTTGAAGGAACTGGAGGCCACCAAGCGCCGCGGTTATGGCCTCGCGGTCAACGAAGGGGAGCCCGGGGTCAGCGCGATCGCGGCGGCGATTCGTCCCGCTGGCGGTGGCGCGGCGCTCGGCGTCGTCAGCATCGCAGGGCCGAGTGCGCGCATGACGGAGGACCGGGTCGGCGAAATGGCGCCGCTGGTGCTGCAAACCGCTACCGAACTCGCTTCCTTCTGGCCGTTGCGGATTCGTTCCAGTCAGGTCGCCTCGACCAGCCGAATGGTTGCCGCATAGGCTCTCGAACCTGCCGTCAAACGAAGCATTAAGCGACGCATTAAACGAAGCATCGAACAGATCGGCAGTCATCGCGCGGCGCTCTGTTTGCGCATGAGCACGGTGCCCATGCCGCTCGCCGCGATCACGCACATGCCGATGGCCGTCCACAGGTCCGGTGTCTGACCGAATATCAGCCAGCTAAAAACCGCCGCGAATGCCAGCTGCCCGTAAGCGAAGGGCGTCAGCAGCGAGAGCGGCGCGCGCTTGAGCGCCTGCAACATGAGCAGATGACCCGCCGTCGCCACGCTCGACATGAGCGCGACCAGCAGCCAGCTCTTCGGCTGCACGCGAGCCAGCGCCGGGAGCATGTCATGCCGGCCCAGCCACAGGAACACGCCGAGTACCACGGTCGCGCCGAGCGCGGTCAGGAAGTTCGTCGTGTTGAGATCGTCGATGCGCGACAGATGGCTCGATACGACCTGATAGCAGGCGAAGCTCGTGGCCGCGCCGATCGGGAACAGGACGGTCCACGTGAACTGGCTGCTCCCCGGCCGCACGACCAGCAACATGCCGATGAAGCCGAGCACGACCATCGCCCATTTGCGCAGCGGCACGTCGTCTTTCAGGACGAGCGCCGCCAGCAGCGTGGAGATCAGCGGTGCGAGCATGGCGAGCGAGGTGGTGACGGGCAGCGGCAGATGCCTCAGGCCCGCGAATGTGCAGGCGGTATTGCTGAGCAGCAGCAACGAGCGCGCCATCTGCAGGGGCAGGCTTCCGGTGCGGAAGAGTCCCGAGAGATCGCGCCGCACCTGCCAGATGCCTAACGCGATCACCTGAAACAGATAGCGCACGCAGAGCAGCGCCAGAAGGGGAACCGTGGAGCCGATGACTTTCACGGTCGTATCGCTGGCCGCGAATACTGCCGTCGTGACAATCATGAGAACGATGCCGGCACCGGTGCTGTCGGTGTTGATCCGGATTCCTGCCTTGCTCTCCAAGGTTGCCATTGGGTTCCCCCGGTGTGCTGTCGTGTGGCGATACCTGTCGGATCGGCCGGGACTTATGTCGGCCAGACGCTCATCAGCTTTCCATATCGATTTGCGCGAGATCGATACCCTTCGTTTCGCGTGCGAAACGCAGCAGGATCATCCCCAGAATCGCGGCGCCGATCGTGAACGCGATGATGCCGTTAGCCATGGACAGGGACAGGCGATGCATGGTCGAGAGAACGATGAACGGTGCGAGACCGCCGCCGATCACGCCGAAGTTGTAGAGAAAGCCCACCCCCGAGGCACGGACGTCGCGCGGCAGGTTTTCCGTCAGGATCGTGCCCCAGATGCCCGACGAGCCGATGAGGAAGAATCCGCTGAGGAAGGCGCACGCCAGCGCAAGCAGCGTGTTGGAGGCGGTCATGACCACGCCGGCCACGCATAGCGAGCCGAGGCCGATCATCAGCGCAATCGCGAGGCGCCGGCCGACTCGTTCGGCGATGAAGCCCGATGCCACGAAGCCGAAGATCTGACCGACGGCGGAGGCCATGGCCACCGAACTGACGAAGCCGGCGGGGAAATCCAGCGAACGCAGATACGTGGGCAGCAGCGCCTGGAACGGCCACGACCCGAAGCACAGCACGAACATCAGCAGCGCGAGATAGGCGACGCGGCCCGGATAGCGTTTGAAGAGCTGGGCAACAGGATTCTTCTGGCCCTGCGTGCTGGACTTGGTCCGGCCTTCCTTCCACGCCGCGGATTCGGGGACGAAAAAGATGATGAAGAGCGCGAGCAGCAGCGCCGGCGGCAAGCCGACGAAGAACATGCCGCGCCAGCCGAAGGCCGGGTAGATGAACTCGTAGGCGAGCGCGGCGCCGATCGCGCCCACACCCCAGCCCGTATCGAGAATGCCGATGCCGATTGCCCGGTAGCGCTCCGGCCACGATTCCGCGACCATCGCCGCGCCCAGCGAGAAGCCGGGTGCCATGCCGAAGCCGAGCAGCAGCCGGAACACCACCAGCGAGATGAAGTTCCACGAGAGGCCGGTGGCGATGGCCCCGGCCGTGAACCATGTCAGCGTGATGAGAAGCGGGATTTTGCGTCCGATCCGGTCGCTCAGGCCGCCGAAGAGCAGGCCGCCGATCCAGCGCACGCCGTACGTTGCCAGAAGCAGCAGCGAGGCGGTGTCGAGAGAGACGCCAAAGGTGCGCGCGATGTCGCGCAGCACGAAGGTGATGGCGAGAAAGTCCAGCGCATCGTTGACCCAGACGCCCCATGCGGCAATCAGCACACGCCACTGGGACGCCGTGATTTCACGGTACCAGCGCTTGGAGGTCTTTCGGGGCAAGGTAACTTCAGATTGCATGTTGTCTCCACCCAACCGGATTCTATGATCGAGTCGGTAATGTAACCGGTCTCATTAAAGGAGGCAACGACGATTCCACGAATCCAGGGAATATACCTAAAGCATTGGAATTCATGGGGTATATGCGTGACAATAAGGCGCACCGATACTCTGAATCCGATTTATGAGACCGTTTACAGAAATGGAAAAATCCAGTGAAGACCGGTTGCCCGGCGAATCGACTGACGCACTCGCGAAACTCGGCATGCCACGCGTGGTGGCGGGGATGTGGCGTGTTTGCGATTGGCGCATGTCCGCCGGCGAACTCGTCGATTTCATGCACCGCTGCATCGAGCGTGGCGTCACGGCTTTCGATCATGCGGACATCTACGGCCGCGGGGCGGTCGAGTCCCTTTTTGGGGAGGCCTTGGCGCTGGACCCGTCGCTGCGCGGCCGGATGCAGATCGTCAGCAAGGCGGGAATCCGGCTGGGCGCGTCATCGGCCGCATCGCCGGCCGGCGAAGGCCCGCTCAAGTACTACGATTCCAGCCCCGCCTATCTGCGCGAAGCCGTCGAACAATCGTTGCGGCGGCTCGGGACCGACCATCTGGACCTGTTCCTGATCCATCGGCCCGATTCGTTGATGAACATGGATGACATCGCGCTCGCCGCCCAGTCGCTCGTCGAGCAGGGGAAGATTCGCGCATTCGGCGTGTCGAATTTTTCGGTGCGGCAATTCGAGCTGCTGCACGCGAGGACGGCGCTCGCCACCAACCAGATCGAATTCTCCCCGTTCGCCACCGGTGCGCTGGATAGCGATATGCTCGCCGTCCTCGCGCAGGCGAAGGTGTCGCCGATGATCTGGTCGCCGCTCGGCGGTGGACGCCTGTTCTCTGCGACGGACGAGGCGGCCCGGCGCGTGCGCGGCGTCATGGCCGGCTTGCAGCAGAAATATGGCGCCGCGAGCTGGCTGGCGATCGCCTACGCGTGGATTTTCCGCGTGCCCGGCGCGCCGTACGTGATCGTCGGCAGCCGCCGGCTCGACTCGGTGCAGGCCGCCGTCGACGGGCTGCGGATCGCACTGGACCGGCAGGACTGGTACGCGATTCTCGAAGCCGCCCGCGGCCGGCCCGTTCCCTGAAGCCTTACTTCGGGCTTCGGCTGCGCGGCGGCGGCCCCGACGAGGTGCGGATGATGATCTCCGCCTCGCATTCGATGCTCTGCGCGCGTTCGCCGCCCGACAGCTCCGCGAGGATCATCTGCGCGGCGCTGCGGCCGATCTGCGCGCTGGGCACGCTCACGGTGGTGATCGGAATGGGGAGCTCGGACATGACCTCGAAGTCGTCGAAGCCCGCGAGGCTCAGTTGCTTCGGTATCTCGTAGCCGGCCTGCATTGCTTCGAGCATTGCGCCGATCGCGAACGAGCCGTTTCCGCAGATGACGGCGGTCGGCGGCTGCGGCGTGCTCATCACGCGCGAGAACAGTTCGCGGCCGACGCGCACGCCCCAGAATCCTTCGACCATATGCGCCGCCGAAATGCCGAGGCCGTGTTCCGCGAGCGCATCGCGCACGCCTTCCCGGCGCGCGAGCGCACGATCGTTCGAATCCGCAGTTTGGGACAGCATCGCGAAGCGCCGATGGCCGAGGCCGAGCAGATACGTGGTGAATTCGAAAAACGCCCGGTGATTGTCCACGCCGACGCACAGGTGCTCGCTGTTCCTGTGAAAGGTAAACGTATTGACGAACGGGACCTTGCGCTGCGCAAGCAGCGAGTAGAGATCGGGGTGATGCGATTCGCCGACCAGCACGACCGCATCGACGCCGCGCTCGAGCATGTTGCGAACCTGATTGAGTTCGCGCTTGACATCGTACTGGGAGCAGCCGAGCAGCAGCGTATAGCCCGCGGATTCCAGCGCTTCCTGCAACTCCTGGATCGCGGTGGCGAAGTGCTCGTTGGAGACGGTCGGGAACACCGCGCCGATCGTCGCCGTGCGCTGGGTGGCGAGCGCGCGCGCGGCGGCGTGGGGCACCCACCCCAGGTGATTGATCGCGGCGGTGATGCGGGCCCGGAGTTCGTCCGAGACGAGCTCCGGCGCGTTCATCATCCGCGAGACGGTAGCCGAGGACACGCCGGCGAATTTCGCTACGTCACGCAGGGTGACGCTCGTCACGCGGGTCTTGCGGGCGGTGGCCGTATCTTCCATTGTCGTTTTCGTCTTCACCATGCGTGGCCGGTTCCCGGTCCGTTTGCGCTGTCTGTCCGAATTATAGCGGTGCGGCAGCGCGCCCCCGGGCTAGCTCTTGTTGGACAGCTTGCTGGCCCACTTCATCAGGTGGCGGCCCGCCGCGACGACCTCGCCGTGCTGGTTGACGACTTCCATGTCCGCGGTGCTGCGGCGCTTCACTTCGTCGATTTCCGCGACCCGGTAGATGACGGTCACGGTGTCGCCGAGCAGCACCGGCTTGATGAAGCGGATGCGGTCGTAGCCGGCCGACACGGGGAATTCGTCGAGATCGGTGCGGTGGATGATGTGCGCGATGCTGATCGTGGACGCGGTCGACATATAGCCCACCAGCAGGGCGCCGTGCGCGATGCGCCGGCCGATGGCGGATTTCTCCTGCATGTACTGCTCGTTGATGTGGGTATCGCTGAAATCGCCCGTCAGGCCCGCGAACAATGTGACGTCGGTCTCGCCGACGGTCTTCGCGAAACGGTATTCGTCGCCAATTTCTACACCTTTGATTGCCATCTGATCTCTCCTGTGACGTGGCTGGGGGCGGCGGTGCCGCGCGCCGGCGGCACCCGGTCGGGTTGCCGGCACGGTAGGGAAACCCGCCGTGGTGCAGAAATAATACCGGTTACATTTTGTTTTTCGCAACGTCTATCCAGTGAAATATGCGTCTAATACGCAAAACATAGGGGTCTTCCCTGGAATAATGCGGTCGTTCTTGCGGATATTTATGAGACCGGTTACATTGAGATTGCCGGGCCGCGCGGGCGGCCTTCCAAATTCAACCGGACGCAGACACTCTCATGCAACGAATTACTTCTGACGAAGCGGCAAGCCTGGTGCGTACAGGCGACTCGGTCCTGATCAGCGGATCGGGCGGCGGGCATGCGGTCCCCGAGGCGCTGCTCGCGGCCGTCGAGCGGCGTTTTCTCGCCGAGCAGCAGCCGCGCGATCTCACGTCGATCAGCGTCGTCGGCATCGGCGACCGCGCCGCGCTCGGCGCGAGCCACCTCGCTCACGACGGTCTGCTCAAGCGGGCGATCACCAGCGCGCTGATCGACTCGCCGGGGCTGCTGGAGATGGCCGCTCAGGATCGCATCGAGGCCTATACGCTGCCGCAGGGCGTGCTGTCCCAGTTGATGCGGGAAATGGCGGGCGGCCGCCCCGGCCTGATCACGAAGACCGGCCTGAACACGTTCGTCGATCCGCGCCAGCAGGGCGCCCGGCAAAGTCCGCGCACCGAGGAGCAGCTCGTCGAACTGATTACGCTCGACAACGAAGAGTGGCTGCGCTTCAAGCCGTTCCCGATCGACGTCGCTTTCCTGCGCGGCACGACGGCCGACGAGGACGGCAACATCACGATGGAGCAGGAAGCGGTGCTCGGCGAAATGATCGCGATGGCGCAGGCCGCGCGCCGCGCGGGCGGCATCACGATCGTGCAGGTGAAGCGCATGGCGCGTAGCGGCACGCTGCCGCCGAAGCAGGTCAAGATTCCCGGCATTCTCGTCGACTTCGTGGTGGTCGAATCCGAACAGCGGCAAACCTACGCGACCGACTACGACCCGAGCTACGCGGGCGAGCTGCGCGTGCCGCTGAGCGAAATCAAGCCGCTGCCGTTCGGGCCGCGTAAGGTGATTGTGAGGCGCGCGGCCATGGAACTGTATCCGGCGGCGGTCTGCAATCTCGGCGCGGGCATTTCGACCGGACTCTCGACCGTCGCGGCCGAGGAAGGTCTGCTCGATTCGGTCATCCTGACGAACGAGCAGGGGCTGATCGGCGGCGCGCCGATCACGGGGCGCGACTCCGGCGGCGCGCAGAACTTCGCGGCGATGATCGAGCAGCCCTCGCAGTTCGACTTCTATGACGGCGGCGGCCTCGATCTGGCGTTCCTGTCTTTCGCAGAAGTCGACGCGCATGGCAACGTCAATATCAGCCGCTTCGGCGACAAGATCGTCGGCGTCGGCGGGTTCATCAATATCAGCCAGAACGCGAAGCGGGTGATTTTCAGCGGCACGCTGACCGCGGGCGGTCTCGACGTGCAGTGGAACGGCGGCCGCACGACGATCGTGCAGGAAGGGCGGCACCGCAAATTCGTCGGTTCTCTCGAACAGATCTGCTACAACGCGGCGCTCGCACATCAACGCGGCAATACCGCGCTCTTCGTGACCGAGCGCGCGGTGTTCCGGGTCGGCGCAGCGGGCCTGGAGTTGATCGAAGTCGCGCCGGGCGTCGATCTCGAACGCGACATCTTCTCGCAGATGGATTTCCGCACGCCCGTGGCAACGGATCTGCGCGAAATGGATGCACGCATCTTCGCGCCGGGTCTCATGGGCCTCGCCGCGGAAACGTCGGGCAAGGCGCGCCGCTATCGCTCGCAGCGCGTCGCCGAATGGTACGGGAGCCACGCATGAGCACGCTACCTTCGATCACAGGAAAGACGCGCCTCTATGCCATCGTCGGCGATCCGGTCGTGCAGGTGCGCTCGCCGGAAGTCTATTGCGCGGAGCTGGCGAAGGCGGGCATCGACGCCGTGCTCGTGCCGGTGCACATCGCCGCTTCCGAGATTCACGAGGTGCTGCCGGCGCTGCTGAAGCTGCGCAATCTCGACGGCGTGCTCGTGACGGCGCCGTTCAAGGCCGACGCGCTCGCGATCGCCGATCGTGTGCATCCGCGTGCGCAGCGCGTGGGCGCGGTCAATGCATTGCGCCGCGAAGCGGACGGCGGCTGGTTCGGCGACATGTTCGATGGCGAGGGTTTTGTGCGCGGGCTGATCGCGCATGGACACGAGCTGGCCGGCAAGCGCGCGCTCGTGATCGGCTGCGGCGGGGCGGGCAGCGCGATAGCGGGCGCACTGCTGGACGCGGGCGTGAAGGCGCTCAGCGTCTATGACAAGGACACGGCGCGTGCGGCGAATCTCGCGAACCTGCTTGCGCGGGACGCGGATGGATGCGACGTGCGCAGCGCGGCCGCGAGCGCGGCCGGTCACGATCTGATCGTCAATGCGTCGATCGTCGGGATGCGCGATGACGACGGCATGCCGGTCGACCTCGGTCCGCTCGACAGTCAGGTGATTGTCGGCGACGTGGTGCTGCGCCCGGCCGATCGCCCGAGTGCGCTGATCGCTCATGCGCGCCGGTACGGCTGTCCGACCGCGACGGGTGTCGACATGCACACCGGACAGATCGACGCGATCCTCGAGTTCTTCCATATCCGCTAACCGCCGTCATCACAACCGGAGACATCCATCATGTCGTTGCTGGGTTCCGCCTTCGTTCTGATCTGGAACGATATCGTTGAAGAGGCGCGAGCGGACTTCTACGAATGGCACAACAAGGACCATATTCCTGAACGCCTGTCGATCGACGGGTTCCTGCGCGGCCGCCGTTATCGCGGCGCGCGTGCGTCGCCCGAATGGCTGACGGTCTACGAGGCCGTCGATCTGGATACGCTGACGGGGCCCGCCTATCTCGAACGCCTGAACAATCCGGCGCCGTCGACGCAGGCCAACGTCAAGCATTTCCGCAATACCGCGCGCTCGATCTGCCAGATCGAGCATTCCACTGGCGATAGCACCGGCGCCTATGCGATCACGCTGCAACTGCGCGTGGAAGAGGGCGCGGCGAAGCGGCTGATCGAATTCGTCGCGCAGGAGCTGTTTCCGCGCATCCTGAAGCGGCCGGATGTGGTGGCCGCCCACCTGTTCGCCGCCGACACGGATGCGAGCAACGTCAAAACGACGGAGGCGCAACATCGCGGCGGCGCGTTCGCGGTGCCCTCGCGTGTGCTTCTGATCGAATGCACGACGGAACACGGTGCGAGCGAAACGGCGCGCGCGCTGGGCGACGTCGACTGGCAGCAGTACTCGGCGGCAGGCGACCCCTGTCAGATCTATACCCTCGAGATCAGCAGACTGGGGCAGTCGCGCTGATCGGTGTTCATCCTTGCATAACGGAAATCCATCATGAAACTGGTACGTTTTGGTAACGCGGGGCAGGAAAAGCCCGGTCTGGTCGATCAGGAAGGCAAGATTCGCGACCTGTCGGCGCATGTGAGCGACTTCAATCCGGCGTTCTTCGCCGACAACGGCGTCGAGACAATCCGCGCGCTGGATCTCGCGACGCTGCCCGTCGTCGAGGGCAATCCTCGCATTGGCGCGTGCATTTCGCGTCCGGGCAACTTCATTGCCGTGGGTCTGAACTACGTACAGCACGCCATCGAAACGAATGCGCCGATTCCCGCGGAGCCGATCCTCTTCAACAAGGCGCCGTCCTGCATCTGCGGCCCGAATGACCGCGTGCTGCTGCCGCTGAAGTCGACGAAGGCCGACTGGGAAGTGGAAATCGCACTGGTGATCGGCAAGCGCGCGCACAACGTCAGCGAGCAGGATGCGCTCGATTACGTCGCAGGGTATTGTGTGTGCAACGACGTCTCGGAGCGCGCGTTCCAGCTCGAACAGGGCGGGCAGTGGGTCAAGGGCAAGATGGCGCCGACGTTCGGCCCGCTCGGCCCGTGGCTCGTGACCGGCGACGAAGCCGGCGACGTGCAGAACCTGTCGCTGTGGCTGGAATTGAACGGCGAGCGTATCCAGAACTCGTCGACGTCCGACATGATCTTCCCGATCCGCAAGCTCGTGTCGTACATCAGCGAGTTCGTGATGCTGGAGCCGGGCGACGTCATCACCACGGGCACGCCGCCGGGCGTCGGGCTCGGCATGAAGCCGGAAAAGTATCTCAAGCCCGGCGATGTGATGCGTCTGAGCGTCGAGGGTCTCGGCGTGCAGGAGCAGGTCGTCGGCCGTTGGGGCGAGCAGTAATCATCAGTAGTGGCATCATCGACCCGGCGGCATGAGTCGAACGACACGACCGGCCGGGTCGGTTCGCTTGGTGCAGACAGGCTTGCAGCGAGGCGCGGCGGTTGCCGCCGGCCTTGGAGGCCAGGATGGTTCTTGCGGTTATCAGGATTTTTGCGGACATGGAAGTCCCGAAGGGAGCGAAATAATGGCGCAGGCACTGCTCGGCTGTATCGCCGATGATTTCACCGGCGCGACCGATCTCGCCAATATGCTCGTGCGCGGCGGCATGCGCACCGTTCAGACTATCGGCGTGCCGGCGAGCGGCGCGCCGCTTGAGGCCGATGCGCTCGTGGTCGCCCTCAAGTCCCGTACGATCGCGGCCGACGCCGCGGTCAGCCAGTCGCTCGAAGCGCTCGAATGGCTGCGCGCTCAAGGCTGCCGGCAGTTCTTCTTCAAGTATTGCTCAACCTTCGATTCGACGGACAAAGGCAACATCGGTCCGGTCGCGGACGCGTTGCTCGATGCGTTGAAAGACGATTTCACGATCGCTTGCCCCGCGTTTCCAGAAAATGGTCGCACGATCTTTCGCGGCAATCTGTTCGTCGGCGACGTGCTGCTGAACGAGTCGGGAATGGAAAATCATCCGCTCACGCCGATGGGCGATGCGAACCTCGTGCGCGTCTTGCAGCGGCAGACCCGCTCGAAGGTCGGGCTGATCCGCTACGACACGATCGCGCAGGGTGCCGAGGCGATTCGCGCTCGTATCGAAGCGCTGAAAAAAGACGGCGTACGTGTTGCGATTGCGGATGCCATTTGCGACGAAGATCTGTTCGTGCTCGGAGAAGCATGCCGCGATCTTTCGCTCATTACGGGCGGTTCGGGCATCGCGCTTGGCTTGCCGGCCAACTTCTGCGCGGCGAATCTGCTGGAGCACGCGGAGCATGCGGCCGATCTGCCGAAGATCGAAGGCAAGTCGGTGGTGCTGGCAGGCAGTGCGTCGAAAGCGACGAACGCACAGGTTGCGCAGTGGCGTGCGTCGAAGCCGGGCTTTCGCATCGATCCGCTGGCGTTGTCGCGCGGTGAGGCGGTGGTCGAACAGGCCGTCGAATTCGCGCGTGCTCATATGAAAAACGATGAAACCGTCCTGATCTACGCGACGTCGTCGCCGGACGAAGTGAAGGCGGTACAGAAGGAACTCGGCGTCGAGAAGGCGGGGCATCTCGTCGAAGACGCACTCGCGTCCATCGCGCGCACATTGCGCGACGAAGGCGTGCGAAAGTTCGTCGTCGCGGGCGGCGAGACGTCGGGCGCGGTCGTGCAGGCGCTCGGCGTGCGTTCATTGCGCATCGGGCCGCAGATCGATCCCGGCGTACCGGCGACGCAGTCCATCGATGCGAATACCGGCGATGCGCCGCTCGCGCTTGCACTCAAGTCCGGCAATTTCGGCGCGATCGATTTCTTCGCGAAAGCGTTGAGCGCGTTGTGATTGCGCCTCTGCGCCATGCTTGCATCTGCTTTTGAATTCGCCTGATTTCGATTGATTCGCCCGGTCACGAAAGCCCGCGTATCCGAAGGCCCTGGCCGGCCAACCCTACCTCCGAACACACCTGGAACGAACCCCATGAAGATCCTTATCACCGGTGGCGCCGGCTTTCTCGGCCAGCGTCTCGCGAGCCAGCTGCTCGCGGGCAACACGCTGAACGGCAAGACCATCACGGAAGTCGTGCTGCTCGACGTGGCCCGCCCGACCAACGACCGTTTGCTCGGCGATGCGCGCGTGCGAGCCGTGACCGGCGACATCTCCGATCGCGCGGTGCTGGAGCGCTACATCGACACGGGCACGGAAGCCGTCTTCCACCTCGCCGCGATCGTGAGCGGCCAGGCAGAGGCGGACTTCGATCTCGGCATGAGGATCAACCTCGACGCCTCGCGCGCATTGCTCGAAGTGTGTCGTGCCGCGGGTCATGCACCGCGCGTCGTGTTCACGAGTTCGGTTGCGGTGTACGGCGGCGCGTTGCCCGATGTAGTGCAGGACGACACCGCGCTCAATCCCCAGTCGTCGTATGGCGCGCAGAAAGCGATTGCCGAGTTGCTGCTGTGCGATTACTCGCGTCGCGGGTTCGTCGACGGCCGCGTGCTGCGCCTGCCGACCATCAGCGTGCGGCCGGGCAAGCCCAACGCGGCGGCCTCTTCGTTCGCGAGCGGCATCATCCGCGAGCCGCTGAACGGCGAGCGCTCGGTGTGCCCCGTCGACGGCGCAACGCGCCTGTGGCTGTTGTCGCCGAAGAGCGCGGTCAAGGCGCTGATCGCCGGCTGCGAGATCGATCGCGCGAAGTTCGGCAACCGGCCGGTCATCAATCTGCCGGGCCTGTCCGTGAGCGTGAACGAGATGATCGCGGCGCTGCGCGAAGTGGCGGGCGACGAAGCCGTGGCGCGCATCGACTGGCAACGCGACGAGCGCGTCGAAAAGATCGTGGGGAGCTGGCCGGGCCAGTGGGACGTCGCGCGTGCGCATGCGCTCGGTCTCGCCGGTGACGAGAACTTCGCCGACGTCATTCGCGCGTACCTGGCCGATGAAGGCTTGAGCGCGTAAGTACCGAACAGACATCCTTTCCCCGGCAATGTGCATATGAACCCTACCCTCGAAAAGAAAGTTTCATCGACTCCGGTCGCGCTGGTTACGGGTGGCCGGCGCGGGCTCGGCGCCGCAATCGCGAGAGCGCTTTGCGCAAGCGGATTCGATATCGCCATCGCGGATCTGGAGCACGATGGCGACGCCGACGAAACGCTGAACGCGATACGGGCAGCGGGGCGGCGCGCGGCTTTCTTCGAGGCGAACATCGCCGACCTCGGCAGACATGACGCGCTGCTCGACGAAGTGCAGGCGTCGTTGGGGAGCGTGGATTGCCTCGTGAACAATGCGGGCGTGAGCGTGGAGAAACGCGGCGACCTGCTCGATGTCACGCCCGAGAGCTTTGACCGGCTGCTGAACATCAACCTGCGTGGCACGTTCTTTCTGACGCAACGCCTCGCTCGCCGTTTTGCGGCGGACGCCGATGCCGAAGGGCGCGCCCGTTCGATCATCAATATCTCCTCGGCGAACGCATTTTTGATCGCGCCGAACAGAGCGGAGTACTGCATCTCGAAGTCGGCATTGACCACGGTAACGAAGCTGTTCGCCGCGCGGCTCGGCGAGCTTGGCGTACCGGTGTACGAGGTGCGGCCGGGCATCTTTCAGACCAGAATGACGGAAGTGGCGCAGGCCGATTACGACGAGAAGCTGCGGCAAGGTTTTTCGCCGATCCCGCGCTGGGGAACCGTGGACGAGATCGGCAAGGCCGTTGCGTCATTGGCGTCGGGCTGTTTCCCGTTCAGCACGGGCGATTCTTTTCATATCGACGGCGGTCTTCATATTCATCGGGTCTGAAGATCGCGGCCCCGGGTACGAGTGGACAGGGCAGGTGTTGAGCGTGCACTTCGGCAGTGGACCCGCGCGCTACGCGGTGGGGCTCGCGTAGGCACTATCCAAAACAAAAAGAAAGCCCCGTTGCCGGGGCTTTTTCTACTTCGTGCGATACCACCGCCATAGCTTCATGATCGCCGCATAGGCAAGCACCGCCGCGATCAGTTCGATGGTCATCCATAGGCCGATATACAGGTTTTCCGGATCGTCGATACCTAGCAGCTTAGACGCGCGTATCCATGCGTGCATCTCGGACTCTGTCCACCCATCGTCGTACGGGCGGACAAAGCGGAATGACAGAAGGTATAGACCTATAAACAGCAGAACCTTCAGCATCCTACTGGCAAGTGTTGTCATACGTCATAACCTCAATTACTTCGTGCGATACCACTGCCATAGCTTCACAATTGCCACATAGGCAAGCACTGCCGCGATCAGTTCGATGGTCAGCCACACCACGAAATACAGGTCATCGGGATCGCGGACACCGAGCAAATCCGAAGTGGCAAACCATGCACGCGTTTCGCTTGTCGACCACTCGTTCGATAGCGGGATATAACGAACTGAAATAAGAAAGAGCCCGATGAACAGGGCGATCTTGAATACCCTATGGGCAAGTGTTGTCATGCGTCATAACCTCAATTATTCCGTCGGCGTTAAGCCCTGAATTGCGGGCAGGGATAGGCGTTGCATAATGATGGAAGATGAAGCCGTGATCCGGGGCCAAGAAGAATATGAATTGACGAGAATTAACGTCATCCCAAAAAGCCCGCACAAGGCACGCTTCAAGGGGGCACAGACATCATGGGAGAAATCGCGTTCGCGGCGCCGGCGACGGCCAATCAGGCCGAAACGCCACGGGCGGCGGTGTCGATCTTCAAGGTGGGCGAGTAATCGGGTTCAAGCGCCGCGATGATTGCCGCCGCTTGAAAAAGCAGATGCGTCTATCATGACTGCTTTGCCACGCATGAGCAGGCAAAGCGGTTTTTCCGCTTGTCCGGCTGATCCACTGAATTTTCGCCATGTCCGCCGTCAAGACACACTTTCAGGATCTACCCGTCACCCTCGACCCGGCCCGGCAGCTCGAAATCGTGCACCAGCATTTCGACGTTGCCGCGCTGCCCGCCTCGCAGCAGCTTCTGGCGTGGTGCGAGCGCATGATCGGCGTGGTCGATCTCCTGACGACGCGCGATGAGCACAGGCAGCCGTTTCGAGGCTGGATCGACCGCTACGTCGTGGGCGAATTCCTGTTTGCCGATTGCTACACGGACCGCATCACGCAAGACCGCACGATCGCGCGAATCTCGCGGGACAACGCGCGCAGCATCGTCTTCCATGTGTTCCTGGGCGACACGCACGGCAGCGAGCTCGTTTATCTGGGCAAGCGCAAGGACGCGGCGCTCGAAGGCGGCATCTTCGCCGTCGATCTCGACCAGCCGGTGCAGTGCCGGCGCGCGCCTTGCCGGCACGTCACGATTTTTCTGCCGGGCGAACTGCTGCAAGACGTGTTTCCCGACCCCTCGGCCCTGCATGGACGCGCGCTCTCGCCGCACCTGCCCGCGGTGCGTTATCTGACAGGCCGCGTGTTGTCGTTTGCCGCGCAGATACGCCGCATGGCGCCTTGGGACGCCTACCGCGTTCTGCGCGAGATCGTGCTGCAGATCGCGGATACGTTCGGCGAACAGGCGGGGCTGAAGGGCAGCAAGGTTGCGCTCGCGCGGGCCATGGCGTTCGACCAGGCGCGCCGCTACGTGCAGACGAACCTGCACGACGACGATCTTTCGCCCGAGCGGGTCGTGGAGTCGCTGGGCCTTTCGCGGCCCACGGTCTATCGCCTGTTTGAGCACGACGGGGGACTGGGCGCCTATATCCGCCATGTGCGCCTGCGTGCCGCCGCCGCGGAACTCGTCGCGTGGCCTGGTGTACAGGTGCGGGACGTCGCCTATGCGCACGGCTTCAGAAGCGCATCGGATTTCACGCGGGCATTCCGGCGCGCTTACGGCCTCGCGCCGCAGGACATGCGGGAGTATCACGACAGCCTGCGCGTAGCGCCAGAGCGGTAGCGGCTCGCATCGGCGTGTCGTGCCGGCTGGGGCTGCACGGCACGCCGATGCCGCCCGGGCTCAGTACCACATGCCGATGTAGTTGCCGTCCGCCGAGCCCCGCTCCACGACGACGTATTTCACGGTCTGTGTCGCGGTCACGAAGCGGTAGACCGTCCAGAGCGTCTGTCCCTGTTGCGCGTCGCCATAGGGTGTGCCGGTCATGGCGCTCTGGAACGCTGCGGCGGGAACCGGCACGGCAGTCAGCGGCCCGGAATTGGTCGAGCCCGTACAGCTCGAAACTGGCATTGCCGGCGGAGTCGAACGTCAGCGTTTGCGGCGCGGCCTGAGTGATCGGGTCGCAGTACTGGTTGAACACGAAGCTCTTGCCCGCCAGCTCGGCGACGTTCGTGGCCTGGTTTGCACTGCCGGTAATCAGGATGTCCGTGGTCGCATAGTCGTTGTCGCTGATGCTGCCTGCGGGAGCCGGAGCGCAGATTTCGAACGCGCCGTCGAGATTCGGCTCGGTGGTCGTGCCGAGCGGCGTGCCGGTCGCGTCGTCAGGATCGAAGAGGCGGACCGACGTATTGCCGACGATGCCGATCGGGCTCAGGTTGGCGCTGGCCGTATTGTTGACCTGCAAGGTTTTGGGGCTACCGGAAACGCCGTAGGTGATCTGGCCTGTCCAGCCGCTTTGCGTCAGCGTCTGCGCATTGGTTTTGGTCGGCATGTTGTCGACGAACGAGGCGCCGGCCCACGGCGTTCCGCTGATGCCCGCGCCTGCATTGAGATCCGTGTAGGCGACCGAATAGGGCTGGGTGCCGCCGGACTTTGGGTTGTCGTCATTGCCGTTATCTCCGCCGTCGCCGAACGACGGGCACGTTGCGTATAACGACATGCTTCAGACCACCCAGCGCCTCCAATTCTGCCCACTGGTACGCGGGCAAGGGGAACGACATGCAATTGATTCGCCAACTCAGGATGTTTGATGATCGCGCTGTTGATTTTCTTTCGGGTAAAAAGGTTTCGCCTCCGCGCAACACCTGGAAAATTTGCGCCTGCTGCGGATTGCGCATCATCAAGGGTTATGAAATGTCGAACGGCGACAAGGTAGGCGAGGATTGCGCCGTCATCATCGCGCGCGCCTATCTGGACACCCGATATATAGCGACTGCGAACATTACGGAATTTGAGGCGCTTTGCAAGCGTACCGGATTCGGAACCCTGAAACCTGCAATTAGCCGCTACATCAACGAAAACATTTTTGAAGTTACCGCGTAACGCCAACCGCACCCGCTACGGAGGGCCGCACCAGCCTGGACGGTGTGTAGCGTCCGGGCTTTTGCATGACGTGGCTCTACTTTGAGCGATACCGCCGCCATAGCTTCATGATCGCCATATAGAGCAATGCGGCAACGAACAGATTGACTACCAGGATAACGGGTATGTATAAATCGTCCGGGTCGCGAATCCCGAGCCGATTTGCCGCATGCAACCAAGCAATACCCTGGCTTTCTGGCATAGGCATCGGGTATGTGTGAACGTAGGCCAATGAGATGCGGAACAGCACGCAGAATAGTGCAACCTTGAAAAGCTTACGGGCAAGTGTTGCCATAGGTCACTACCTCAATTGTTCCATATGCACGAAGCCCAGAATTACGGACGGAGACGGTAGTGGTTCCCAGAAGGGCGCGCCGGATAAACATAAAATCGGCATGGTTTAGCAGAGTAATGCATCCTGGCGAAATACCGCGACCTCCAAACGGATGCAACCTGAAATTACCCCGCTCTACACCGTTTATCCAGGTCACGTCATCAATCACACCATCATCGCGATAGAGCGCGAACCATTCCCGATGGTCTACCGGCGACCCGATTATGGAGTTTCCTATATCCTTTGCTGTGGCCCATGCTTGCGACCTGAATCCGCCTGTAGGTCGGTCAACGATCCAATACTTTCCGGCCGGAGTCGGTCCATTGTCTGGAACATCCGTACAGCCGCCGCGATTCTTGTATTGATCGTTCCCGGAGTAAGCTTTAAACGTGCCGAGTCCCACAATAGCAAGCTTACATATATCCTGGTTATCTACTACAAACTTGCCAGTAAAAGCCATTACTCAACTACTTCCGTTGGTGAAACGCCCACGGTAGCGGCAAGGACGGGCGGCGGGCAATCAGACGATTCTTAATCCGTGCTGTCGATCTGTGTGGGATTAGAGGAGTAGCGTTATACATAAGTCAGTCGAGTCCTTCGCGTAGCGCACGTAACGTGTCAGCGGCAGTGAGAACTTTGTCGAGGCCGCGCCAGATGGTTTTGGCGCCGGGCTCGCCGTCGCTCTTTCGGCCAGGGCGCTCGCCGATTTGCGCGATCAGCCGCACGACCTCGTTCACGGTGGGCGTCGTCGCCGGCATCTTCTTTTTTGCCAGCAGATGGGCGCCGCGAATTTCATCTGGATCGAAGAACAAAGTGGCGTCCAGATCCGGACAGGTGCGACCTTTACGCATCGGGTAGGTCGCATGCCACGCCACTACCATGAACAAGGCCAGCGCACGCTCAATCCGGTCGACGGCGGCCAATTGCAGCGTCTCGACTTCGCAGCTATTCTTGAGCACGTGGAAATAGATTTCGATTTCCCATCGCGTCCGATACCAATTGATCAGTTCGGGAGTTTGCCGAACGCTCCGTCTTTCAATGCGCGCTTTCCCCGGGCACCGAGATCGTCTCGATCGTGAGCCCTGCGAGACTGCGGAACGCTTGCAGCCCGGCGTGCGAGGCGCTCGCGTTGGTGATGAGTGTCCACGGCTTGTCGATGGGCGCCCAGTGTTGCTGGCTGTCGCGGTTGAGCTTGTCGGCGGTGACGAGCACGAAGAGGCTGGCCGCCTGGCGCATCAGGCATTCCTTGAGATAGGCCTGGTCGGCCGTCGCTTCGCACAGGCCGCGACCCGGCACCACGCCATCGGCGCCAAGGAACGCCTTGTCGACTGTCACGCGCGTGAGCGCGAGCTGCGCGATCGGCCCGAGGGTGCTCATGCTCGGCTCGCGCACCTCGCCGCCGATCAGCGTGAGCGGCACGCTGCTGCCCGCCAGCGCCTGAACCGCGAGCAGGTTGTTCGTCACCACGCGGATGTCGTGCTGGCCCGCCTGCGCGAGCGCGCGCGCGAGCGCGGCAGTGGTGGTGCCGCTGTCGAGGAAGATGGTGTCGCCGGGGCGCACGTGGGCCATTGCCGCGTGGCCGATCGCATCCTTCTCCGCCTGAAAGCTCTGGCGGCGCTGTTCGAGCGACTCCTCGGGGGCATGCTTGCCGACCGAAGCCGCGCCGCCATAGGTGCGCAGAATGAGCCGTTCGTCGGCGAGCGCACGCAGGTCGCGGCGCACGGTGGCCTCCGACATGTCGAAGTGTTCGCAGAGCTCGGACACTTCGGTCATGCCGGAGAGAACGGCCTTGAGCATGGCTTCGCGGCGACGGGCTACTTTCATGAGATGTTCGGCGTTGGGTTCGGGACGTCGCCGCGCGGCGAGGCAGACGGCGTGGGCAATACGATGCGCACGTAGTTTACCTTGTCCTTTATCCCCGTTCCGGCGCTGCTCGTGTCGCTAACGCATGGAATGCCGGTGGCTTGCGAGGCAGGCATCCCGCGATGCGTATGACCGGATGCCTGCTGCCTGCCTGAATCGTGCGTCAGAATTTCATATCGATACCGAGGATGATCGCTATCTGATTGCGTGACGACGACGGCGTGTTGTTCTGACCGTCCCCAATCGAGGCCGTCGCGTCGATGATGCTGGTCTTCGTGCCGGCGGCATTCGGCGTCAATGTCTTGCCACCCGCACGCTGATAAGCCTCGAGCGCATAGAGACCGGTTCGCTTGGACAACGAATAGAACTGCGTCAGATTGAACTGCTGATAACTGGCCGCGTCGCTGATGCCGTTCGCCTTGGTCGCCGCCGTATAGCTATAGCCCGCTGCGAGATCGAGGGCCGGAAGTGCCTTCCAGTGCAGCACGATGCCACCCGTATTGAAGATGGCCTTGTCGTGGAAGGCGGACGCGATACCGGGCAGGTACTGCACGTTGGAGTACGAAGCCGAGATATCGAACACCGGGCTGAAGGTGTAGCCGCTCGTCACGGCGAAGCGCTGCTGATTGGCCGCGGTCGCATAGCCATAGTTGATCGCCGACACCGCCGGTTGCGCGCCACCGCTGAGCGCAGTGGAGTTGGCGCCCCATGCACCGCCGTTCACGGTCGAATTGTTAACGCGCATGAATCCGGTCGCGATGCCGAACGGCCCCTGTGCGTACTGAGCCGCGACGCTCCAGGTCTGCCCGCTGCCCGTGGCACCCGCGACACCGCCGAGCCCGTACGAGCCGCTCACCTTCAGGCCCGCGAAGCTCGGCGACGTATAGACAAAATTGTTGTTGATGCGGAAGCTTTTATCGAGCCCGTCGATATCCCCGGGGTGTGCGCCGAATCCGCCGCTCAGCCAGTTGGGCGAGCTGTACGGCTGAAGCAGCTGGAAATACGACGTGTACTGACGGCCGGCGGTCAACGTACCGTAGCGATTGTTCGTCAGTCCCACATAGGCCTGGCGGCCGAAGAGCGTGTTCGCAAACTGCTGGGCGCCCGTTGCGCTGTTGTAGCCGCCTTCCAGCTTGAAGATGGTCTTCGTGCCATCGCCCAGATCTTCGGAGCCCGTCAAGCCGAACAGACTGCCTGACCAGACGCCCTGATTCATGTAGACCTTCGAGCGGCCGCCGCTTACTGCGCCCAGACTGCTCGAGTTGCTCAAATAGCCGATCCCTGTATCGACGACACCGTACAGCGTCACGCTGCTTTGCGCGAATGCCGGCACTGCGGTCATCACCGCCACGGCGGCGACAGCGAGCTTGAGCGGGTTGTATTGCTTCATCTCCATTCCTCCAGTATTTCTAATTAGTGCGATGCCATGTATCGCCAGAATTGAAACGCCAACACCATCAGGGGATTGCTTCGGCTTCCTCCCATACGGTTAGGGATGCAAATTGAAATACCCTGAGAGCGGCGAAAATTCGCGCCGCTCCCAGGCCGATCATCCGTTTGATGCCTTGCCCGATCTCACGAAACCGGCTCTACCGATTGCCGTTGCGCCGACTCCGGTCATCGACCGGACACCCGGAAGCCGGCGTTCGCGAACCGTTCGTTACTGGCCGTTACTGGCGGTCCGCGCGGCGCGTGGCGAGATCTTGTGCCTGCTTCAGCGCTTCGAGCATGCTGCGTTCGTCGGCGATGCCCTTGCCGGCGATATCGAATGCCGTGCCGTGATCGACCGAGGTGCGGATCACCGGCAGCCCCACGGTCACGTTCACGCCGGCTTCGAGGCCCATCACCTTCACGGGGCCGTGGCCCTGGTCGTGATACATCGCCACGACCACGTCGAAGTCGCCGCGGCCCGCGCGGAAGAACAGCGTGTCGGCGGGCAGCGGGCCTTCCACGTCCCAGCCGCGCTCGCGCAGCACGGCCACCGCCGGCATGATCTTTTCCTCTTCCTCGCCATAGCCGAACAGGCCGTTTTCGCCGGCATGCGGGTTGATGCCACATACGCCGATGCGCGGCTGTTCGATGCCCGCGCGCAGCAGCGTTTCGTGCGCGCGCTCGATCGTGCGTTGCACGAGGCCCGGCTCGATCTTGCGGATCGCGTCGAGCAGGCCGATATGCGTCGTTACGTGAATCACGCGCAGCTTGGGGGCGACGAGCATCATCGAGACTTCGGGGATGCCCGTGAGGTGCGCGAGCATTTCCGTGTGACCGGGGAAGATGTGGCCGCCCGCATGGAGCGCTTCCTTGTTGAGCGGCGCGGTGCAGATCGCGTCGAGCTCGCCCGCCGAGGTCAGCTCGGCCGCGCGCGCGATGTACTGATAGGCGGCGTCGCCGGCGACGGCGGAAAGCTGGCCATAGGGCATCGATTCGGGAATCAGGCCGAGGTCGATGCAATCGACCACGCCGGGCTGGAAGCGCGCTTCGGCGGGCGCCTTGATCGGGCGCACTTCGAGCGTGACGTTCGTGCGCCGTCCGGCGTCGACGAGCCGCCTGGCGTCGCCGATCACGAGCGGGCGGCAGCCGTCGTACACCGACTGGTGCGCGAGGCTCTTCATGATGATTTCCGGGCCCACGCCGGCGGCATCGCCCATCGTGATGCCGATTACGGGACGATAGTCCATGGTTTCCTCTTCGCAGGGTTGGCGCGGCGCTTGCGCGTCCGCTTGCGTCATGGCGGCGAGCCGCTGCCATGCGCGATACAGGGTATCGGGGCCCCCGAAGCCGCCCGCCTTGGTGACGACGGGCAGCGTGTGAGCCGCTTCGGCGGCGGCCATGAGCGGCACGCCGTTTTCGATTTCTTCGATCACGCGCAGCTTCGCGATGCCCATGGCGGCGAGCAGCGCGCGTGCCGTTTCGCCGCCCGTGGCGATCAGCGCCGCGGCATGTGCAGCGGCGGGGGCGAGGTGCGCCGCGAGCCGGCGCGCGAGCAGTTCGCCATCGGCAACCGGCACGCGCTCGGCCTGGCTCAATGCGATCACCGCGTGGCGGCCGTGCGTGAGCGTGTGCGCCACGCGCGTGCCCAGCGTCAGCGATTCGGCGTGCAGCGGATCGAGCAGCGCAACGACGTCGACATCGAAGACATCGAAGGTGTCGCCCGTGTTTGTACGCAGTGTGGCGACCTGTTTGTGCGAGACGCCCGACATGCTGCCGACGACCACCAGCACACCACGCGGGTGTTGCGCGGTCGTGACGGGCACAGCGGGCGTGGTGGGCATGACGCTGCGCTGCCCGTTCCCGTCGGCCAGCGTGGCGATCAAAGTTTGTGCGAGTCCGGCCGAGCCGACCCAGAACACGCCATCGAGCGCGGCCGAGGCCTGCGCGAGCACGGCGAGGTCCGCATCGGTTTCGCTGTCGCAGACCACGGCTTGACACTGCGCGGCGCGCAAGGCTTCGAGACGCGCGCGCAACGGCGCCGCTCCTTCGCGCACGGCTTGCAGATCGATGTGCGCGACTTTCAGGCCGGCGTCCGTGAGCATCGACGGCAGATGGCCGGTGCCGCCGATGCCTTCGTTGCGCCAGACTTCCGTTGCTTCGACGGGCACGCCGTGCACGAGGAGACAGCCGTTGCGCGTGGTGCGCCCAGCCTCGGGCAGCGCGGGCGCGACGATCGCCATGCCCGCGTGGGCCGCGAGCGCGGCCACTTCCGCGGCAACGTTGCCGCGCAGCGTCGAATCGATTTTCTTGTAGAGCCGTCGCCCGGCGCCGTGTGCGCGCCACGCCTGCGCATTCGCACTCGCCGCCTCGGCGGGCGAGGCGCGGCGGGTGTCGGTGTCGATCGCGAGTACGTCGGTTGTGGCCGCGATGCCGGGCGTCGCCGCGGCGTTCAGACAGACCACGCTCGCGAGGCCATGATGCGTGCACTTCACGGCGCAGTCGGCCGTGCCGGAGAGGTCGTCTCCGAGTATCAGCAGGCGCTCGTTGCGGGGGGCGGCGGTGTTCATGTCGTGAGTTTCGATTGCGGTCTTGCGGAGTGCGTTCGGTGCCGAGCCCTTCCGGCTGTTCGCGGACACGGGCGAGGTGTCGGGCAAACCGTGCAGGGCGACGCTGCGTCAGGCATGCGCGCCGATCGCGGTGTGCAACGGACGAGGCATCGCGATGCTCCTGCCTGTCCTGATCGCTTCCAGCGAGATTGCCTGATTGATTCGGTCAGTTCGGGTTGCGTTGCGGCCCCTGTCTGGTCGAATATTGACCGTTTAAGTCATCTTATTTGATCGAAATGCTCAAATCAACCGAGGGAAAACCCTTGTAATGATTGAATCGATCAATTTGAGGGGATTTTGACGGGCGTTTGTACGTTTGCTGTGGAGAGACAAACAGCGTGCGGTCCAGTTACCGGAGCAGGGCAGGTTGCCGGGCAGCGCGGTCGCGGCTCAATCGCGGAAGTTCGCGCGACGCTGGCCGGCCGATGGAATGGCAATGGCGGCGGGCGCGCGATCCAATGCCTCGCCGGGGCCGTACACCACGGCGCGCGACTCGCTCATTTGCCGTCGTAGACCTCGATATCCTCGAGCGCGTCAGGCTGATTTTGCCGCAGGCTCGGCAGGAAGATGTCGTTGATCAGACTGAGCGCAGTCTGCTGTATCCGCTTGGCAATGCTTGCGCCTTCGTCTTCGCGCGCGACGACCACGATCGTACGGCGGATCGGAACGCCCGGAAAGCGCACGGAGGTTATGCGGTCGCCGCGCTCGATCAGACGGAAGAACGCGAGCGGCGGCAGCAGGCTCCAGCCGAGCCCCGAGACGACCATCTGCGCCGCTCCTTCGACCGTATCCAGGTGATAGCGGGTCGAGGTCTCGATACCGGCTGCGGCCAGCCAGCGATCGATGCTGGACAGCATATGGGGATCGCGGCCGAAGCGGATCATGCTCATGCCGGCGATGCGTTCGAGAACCGGTATGTGCGCCTTCTCAGGTTCGTCGGGCAGGATGATGCGGTAGGACTCGGAGAAGACCGGCAACGCGATCAACCCTTGCGGAGGCGGCGCATCGTCGGCTGTGATTACGAAATCGCAGCGGCGATCGAGGAGCGCGATGATTCGCGAAGCTTCGTAGCCGGTGTCCACGAACCACTGCACCGCCGTTTCCTGCAGGCTCTTGAGCATGAACGGGCCGAGGGTCGTGGCGAAGCTGTTGAGCATGCCGACGCGCAGGATAGGCAGTTGCGCCGCGTTGTCGAGGCGCAAACTGCTTTGCAGCCGCCGGATGCTTTCCACGACCGCGGAAGCCTGCTTGAGGAAGGCGGCCCCTCGCAGTGTCAGGACCGGAGGCCGGATCGAGCGATCGAACAGATCGATGCCGCTTGCTTCCTCGAGCTTGACGATGGCTTGCGAAACGGCCGGCTGCGAAAGGCCGAATTTCTCGGCCGCCGCACTCATGCTGCCCGTTTCGGCAACCGAAACGAAGATCGCAAGCCGATGCAAATTGATCTTGTCGCCAAACAATCCGTCCGTCGATGAAGAACGCGGCACTTTCGGGGTGTTCAATGTCGAGGCTCTCCACTTCCAGTTGGACCCGCGCGCCGGGGGCGCCCGCCGCGCCGGGATTTTCTCATGTTTTCAACTGCTCAGGATGCGTCGAGCCGTGGCCTACTTCAGCTTGCGCTGCAGGTCGGCGGGCAGAAAACTCTGGTCGACGTAGTCGCGCCAGTCGACTTTCTCCTTCAGGTCGCCGGTCTTCTGCGAGAGGTCGACAAGCGCGTCGAGACCCTTCGGGTTGATGTCGCCCTGGCCGAAGAAGACCGAGCCGTCGGCAGACGGACGGTCGACCAGTTCGGCGAGCATCGCTCTCACGACGTTGGGGTCCATCTTGTAGACCTTGGCGATGATGGCTACCGATTCATCGCGATTGGTCTTGATGAAATTCACCGCCCGCCGGCGCGCCGCGATGATGCCCCTGAGCATGTCCGGATGCTCCTTGATCGTCTTGACGGAGGTCACGCCGACCGAGGTGTTGACCGCCGAAAAAAGATCGCGCGACCAGAAGAGCGGCTTGAACGTGTTTTTGTTCATCGTGTACGTCGGCTCCGACACGAGCGCGAGGTCGATGCCGCCGTTTTGCAGCGCGGTCAGCGCCGCGCCGTATGCGCCCGTCGAAATCAGCTTGACATCCGAGGGCTTCAGACCGGCTTTCTCGACCAGCAGGAAGTCCAGCGACTGGCTCGTGCTCAGCGGGGTCGTGAAGGAGATGCGCTTGCCCTTCAGATCGGCCAGGGTCTTGATCGGGGAATTGGGCTTGACCAGCCAGACGAACTGCGCCGAGGTCTGGGTGTTGTCGCTGATGATCCGGAGATCGGAGCCGTTCTTGATCGCCTTCAGCGTCGGAATCAGCGCGCTGTCGGCGTAGGGCAGATCGCCGGCGATCAGGTTACGCACCTCGGTGCTGCCGCCGGGCGAGCCGATCACGGCCGAAACGTCGACGCCAGCGTCCTTGAAATAACCCTTCGCCAGCGCGATCGCCCACGGCATGCCGATGACGGAGCTGCCGTAATTCGTGGCGGCGATCTCGACGCTCGACGCCGGTGTGCTCATCACGCCGCACGTCAGTGCCGCGGCGACCACGACGGACCACAGTCCGCGTCTCCTTGTATTTGCTTTCATTGTCACTTCTCCATTCTGCTGTTTGGGTTAGCTCAGATCCGGTGATGCAAACGCTCGTCCAGCTTCATCAACACGCCGCTGAGAACCGCGGCGAACACGATCAGGATCAGCGTGATCGCGGAAATGTCGGTCACGACATTGTTCGCCACGGCGTTCATCAGGCGAAAACCGACGCCCTTGCTGGAGCCGAACATCTCGCAAAGGATCACGCCGATCAGGGCGCCCGAAATGCCGATGCGCAAACCCGTGAAGATTTCCGGGATGGCTGCCGGCAAGGCGATGGAAAACAGGGTCTGCGTCGTCGACAGGCCCATCGTGCGAGCGCTTTTCAGATAGACGGGCTTGATGTTGCGCACGGCGCTCATCGTGAAAAGAATGATCGGGATGATGCCGTGCAGGACCCCGAAGGCGACTTCCGAGCTGATGCCGATGCCGAAGAACAGCGTAATCATCGGGAAGAACATCAGCTTCGGAATCGAATAGAGGCCGGCGATCATCGGCTCCACCACATCGCCGGTCAGCCGCCGCAGACCGAGGATCGCGCCGAGCAGTATTCCGAGCACCGCCTCGATGACGACCGAGAAGCCGAAGGCGGAGAACGTCGTACGGATGTCGCCCCAGAAATCCGCCGAGCCGAGCATGGCGATGGCGGTGCGCGTCGCCTGCCACGGCGAGGCAAGCGCGACCGATCCGCCGATCTGGAAGAAAACCTGCCAGAGCACGACGAACGCCACGGCGATCATCAGCAGGTCGAAGGAACGTTGATGCTGTTTCCACATCGAGGGCCTGGCCGTGCCGTCGATCGTATTGAAGTTGCCGATGATGTTCATGCGAGCCCTCTGCGTTGGCGCAAGCGACGTTCCCAGCCAAGAAGGATCGTATTGACGATCGACACGATGATCAGCACCAGCAGAACGATCGCGTACATCTTGTTGTTGTCGAAGTCGTGGAACGCGTAAAAGATCTGGTAGCCGAGGCCGCCAGTCGACAGGATGAATTCGGCGCCGAGCACGCCGACGAACGCCTGCGCGATCGCCAGCTTGACGCCGTTGAATATGTGCGGGGCGGCCGAGGGAAGAATGACCTCGCGCACCGTGCTCCATTTGCTCAGGCGAAACACCCTGGCCGTCTTGCGCATCACCTTGGGAACGCGGTCGAGCCCGTTGAGCGTGCTGGCGATCATGGTAACGACGGCAAGCAGGAAGCCCAGCAGCACTTTCGGCGTATCCGTCAGGCCGAAGAGGGCGATGAACAACGGATAGAACACGAACATCGGGATCGAATAGTAGATCGACAGAACCGGGTCGATCGCGCGCCGCAGGCGGGGCAGGGCATGCAGGATCACCGCCCCGAGAATGCCGAAGATCACCGCGCCGACGATGGCGATGAGAACGGCGCCCAAGGTCGCGACGATCTCCGCGGTCAGGCTGCCGTCGCGCAGCAGGTGAAACAGCGCCACCGCCATCTTGCTCGGCGGAATGAGCGTATAGCTGTCGATCAGGCCCGTACGGCAGACGATCTCGAGCGCGATGACGCACAGTACGACGACAAGTAGTCTGATGCGTCCGAGTGTCATGATTTCGCCTTCGCATACTGGCTGGCGCGGATCGATTCCTCGCGCAGCAACGACCAGAGATGTGCCGTCAAGGTGCCGAACTTGTCCGACGAGGCGATCCGGCTGTCGCGCTCGCGGCTCCAGCCCGTTTCGATGATTTCGATAAACCGGCCGGGCCGCGCCGACATCACGCCGACGCGGTCGGACAGCATGGCCGCCTCGTCGAGCGCATGGGTGATGAGGACGACGGTCGCCCCGGTCGCCCGCCACAGGTTGAGGACCTCGTCGCCCATCAGCAATCGCGTCTGCTGGTCGAGGGCGGCGAAGGGTTCGTCGAGGAGAATGAGGCGCGGCTCCATCACCAGCGTGCGCGCGATGCAGACGCGCTGGCGCATGCCGCCGGACAGCTGCGCCGGATAGGAATCGCGGAATGCGGTGAGACCGGTCAGCGCTAGCGCCCGCTCGGCGCGTTCCGCTGCGATCTTCGGATCGACGCCGTTGCGCTTCAGGCCGAAGGTGATGTTCTTCCAGACCGTCAGCCAGGGGAAGCTCGCGTCTTCCTGGAAGACCACGCCCACGCCGTCGGGAATGCTGCCCTGGACCCGCTTGCCGTCCATCAGCACTTCGCCGCCCGTCGGTGTCGCGAGGCCAGCCAGCACTTCCAGAAACGTGGACTTGCCGCAGCCGGACGGGCCGACGATCGAGAAGAATTCGCCCTGGCGCAGATCGAGCGTGATCGGACCCATCGCGTGGACGGCAGGGGCACCGCCGCGCGACGGAAAAACCTGGCTGACGTCGTTCAGCCGCACGATGGCGGGATGCGTCGACGCGGAAGCGGAATTGTCAAGATTGGTAAGCAAAGGAATCTCCTCCTTCTCTTCGTCCCGGAGACGACCGTGTTACGTCGTCGCGGGACCGATATTGAATATGAGCGATACGCCCGGTGTCACCCGGATGTCGGCAGCCATGGCATATCGGCCTGGCGCGCCTCCTCGAAGGCTCTGATGGCCTCGATATAGCCGAGGGTGACGTCGATATCGTCGACGCCGTCGATCAGCCGCTGCTTGCGCAGGGCGTTGATCTCGAAATCGAAGGTCGATCCGTCCGGCGCGATGACCGATTGCGCGGGCAGGTCGATGGTGATCGTCGCGCCCGGCGTCGCGCGCAGTTGCCGCCACAGGGCATGGATCGCCGGGTAGGGCAGCACGATCGGCAGCACGCCGTTCTGCAGACAGTTCGCGTAGAAGATGTCGCCGAAGCTCGGTCCGATGAGCGCGCGCAGGCCGAAATCGAGTACCGCGTAAGCGGCGCCCTCGCGCGACGAGCCACAGCCGAAATCAGCGTCCGTGACGAGAATCTCGCAGTGCTGATAGGCGGGCTGGTTGAGCGAAAAGTCGGCCCGCGGCTGCTCTTTTTCGTCGAAGCGAAGATCGTGCAGGAAGGCTTCACTGTAATCGTGACCGGGGCGGCGATGCCGGCGCATGTAGCGTCCGGGCAGGATCATACCGGTGTCGATCTTGGCGATCTCCACGGGCGCCGCGATTGCGGTCAATGTCACGAACGGCTTCATGACGCTATCTCCTTGACGGCCATGCTGCGGACATCGGCCAGGTGCCCGGCGACGGCGGCGGCGGCAACCATCGCGGGGCTCATGATATGGGTTCGGGAATCGCGGCCCTGGCGGCCTTCGAAATTGCGGTTGGTGGTCGAGGCCGAGCGTTCGCCGGGCGCGACCAGTTCGCCGTTGGAGCCGTTGCACATGGAGCAGCCGGAATCGCGCCACTCCAGGCCGGCGGCCTTGAAAATGAGGTCGAGCCCCTCGGCTTCGGCCTGGCGCTTGACCGACGACGAGCCGGGCGAAACCATGCCGGGAACGACGCAGCGGCGGCCCTTCAGAACCGCGGCGGCGCTGCGCAGGTCCTCGATGCGGCTGTTGGTGCAGGAGCCGATGAAAACGCGATCGATGCGGATCTGCTGTAGCGGCGTCAGCGGCGCGAGACCGAGATATTCGAGCGCGCGCTCGACATGGCGGCGGCGGTCGGCATCGGCGATGGCCGCCGGATCGGGCACGGTCCCGTCGATCGGTGCACAGTCTTCCGGGCTCGTTCCCCAACTGACCATCGGTGCGAGCGTCGAGACGTCGATGTGCAGTTCGCGGGCGAAGACGGCGCCTTCGTCGCTGTGCAGCGTGCGCCAGTGCGCCAGCGCCTTGTCCCAGGCGTCACCCTGCGGGCTCTTGGGGCGGCCTGCGAGATAGGCGAAGGTGGTGTCGTCGGGCGCGATCAGTCCGATCTTGGCGCCGGCCTCGACCGACATGTTGCAGATCGTCATGCGGCCTTCCATCGACATCGCGCGGATCGTCGAGCCGGCATATTCGATGGCATGGCCGACCGCGCCGCCCACACCGATGCGCGCAATGATGCTGAGAATGATGTCCTTCGGCGTCACGCCGTCCGGCAGTTCGCCGTCGATCACGATGCGCATCGGCTTCGGGCGGCTCATCCACACCGTCTGGGTGGCGATGACGTGCCGCAACTGGTTCGACGCGCCGATCGGCGATGCCAGCAGGCCGAAGGCGCCGTTGGTCGCCGTGTGGGAATCGTTGCAGGTAATCATCATGCCGGGCTGGGCGATGCCGAGTTCCGGCGCGATCACGTGGATGATGCCCTGCATGCGGTGATGCATGTCGATATGCGGCAAGGCGAAGTCGCGGGCGTTTTCCGCCTGCATTTCGACGACGCGGCGGATTTCCGGATTGGCGATGCCGGCCGTTCCGGCTGCCCGGTTGATGGTCGGCAGATAGTGGTCGGTGACGGCCATCTGCTGCGTCGGCCGGCGCGCCTTGCGTCCTTCCAGCCGAAGCTGGTCGAACGCGAGGAACGCGCCGCCCTCGTTGATCATGTTGAAATCGACGTAGAGCAGGTCCTCGCCGTGCGGCGAGACGACCACCACATGACTGTTCCAGAGCTTCTCGAACAGTGTCAGGGGCGCGGCCGGATGCGAGGGGGCGCCTTTCATGCCGAGGCCTCTTCGACCATCGCCCGCGCCTGGCTGGCGAGCATCTGGATATCGCCCGCGACCGAGACGAACTGGCAGCCGGCCGCCAGCCATTTCCGGCCGGTGGCGCCGTCGCCCGCGGACATGCCGGCGAACGCACCGGCGGCGCGAATCTTCGGAATTGCGCCGGTGATAGCCGCGATGACATCGGCATGGCCGGATGCGCGCGCATGGCCGAGATCGGCGGCGAGATCGGCCGGGCCGATCAGCACGCCGTGCACGCCGTCCACGGCTGCGATCTCTTCGATACGGCCCAAGGCCGCCCGCGTCTCGATCATGACGATCAGGCAGACGCGCGCATCGATTTCATCGAAATAATCGCTGCCGCCCGCGTAGTGGTTGCCGCGATGGACCTTGGCGACGCTACGCACGCCATGCGGTGGATAGCGCGTTGCCGCGACGGCCATTTGCGCTTCCTCGACGGTCTCCACCATCGGCACGACGATGTTTTCGATGCCGAAATCGAGCAGCTGCTGGATCAGCAGCGAATCCAGCTTGGGAAGCCGCACGAGGACATGCGCTGGCGTGCCCGCAAGGGCCTGTGCCTGCTGTAGCACCGACATCAGATCGTTGGGGGAATGCTCCATGTCGATATAGACGTAGTCGCAACCGCTGAAGCCGAGCGCCTCGGCGGCGATCGGGCTGCACAGCTGCGAGCGCAGGCCGATCTGCTGGCGGCCGGCGCGCATTTCGCCAATAAAGGATGGTTTCTTTTCTGTCGTTCTCGTCACGGCTTCGTCGCCTCCAACGGATATGTTACTTATATTTAGTATAAGTATTAAAAATGGCCGATATGCCCCCGCGTTTTGCCGCAGTGGCGCAATGCTCAGCAAGCCTGGTCAGTAAGCCGCCTCGTAGATGGCGAGGATGTCGTCACGCGAGATGTCGCGTGGATTGTTGTCGAGCAGACGCCGGATGGCGTGTGCTTCTTCCGCCATGGCGGGCAGATCGTCGCGCGGCACGGAGAAGCCCGAAAGCTTCATCTCGCAGCCGAGTTCCACGCAGAATTCATAGGCGGCCTCGAAGACCGAGGCGCGTTCCGGCGCGTTTAGCGCGGCAAGGACCGCGGCCGTTTTTTCGGGCGCCGCGTCGGCATTGAAGGCCAGCGTGTGCGGGAAGATCAGCGCGTTCGCCGCGCCGTGAGCGACGTGATAACGCGTCCCCAGCGGATAGGCGACAGCGTGCCCGGCAGTCGTATTGACCGGACCGAGACAGTAGCCGCCGTAAAGCGACGCCAGCGACAGGCCGCAACGTGCCTCCATGTCGGCGCCGTCTGCCACCGCCCGCTTGAGATAGCGCCCGACGAGCCGCACGCCTTCGAGCGCATACATGTCGATGGTGACGTGCGCGCGCCGGCTCGTGAATGCCTCGACGCAATGCGCCATGGCGTCGACGCCGGTCACTGCCGTCACTTGCGGGGGAAGGGTCAGGGTCAAGGCGGGATCGATGACCGCGAGGTCGGCCAGCATGTGGTTGCTTTGCACGGCCAGCTTGTTCTGCGTGAGCGGGTCCGTCACCAGCGAACGCGTTCCCGTCTCGCTACCGGTCCCGGCGGTGGTCGGCACCTGAACGAGCGCGGCGCGCTTGCCCGGAACCCGCTCGACACCCACTACGTCGGCGATGCCTTGACCGCTGCCCGGCAAAACCGCGGCGAGCTTGGCGAGGTCCATGGCGCTGCCGCCGCCGAAGCCGACCACCAGGTCCGGCCGCACCTCTTCCGCGACGGCCAGCAACGCTTCCAGATTGGCGACATCGGGCTCGGGGCGGACATCCGCAAAAACCGTGACCGCGCCGCTCAGACCGAGCACGTCGACGCGCTGGGCGTTGAAGGCGTCGGCGACGACGAGGATGCGCTTGAAACGGCTACCGCTCCATGTCCCGACCTTCGAGACGGAGCCCGGCCCGAACTCGATGACCGGCGGACGAACCAGGGTGATGGATGACGACGATATCGGCATGGACGCTCATTCCCTCATGTAGATAGGGATAGGCAGACCCGCACTTCGTCGCGCCAGCGGCGCGCTTCTCATCCCTTGAAAACGATTATACTAAATATAAGTTTTCGCGCAAGAAGACTTTTTGACGGATGACAGAGATGCGTGAAATTTCGTCGGGGCGAATTTAAGCTGATGTTTTGTAAGAGGAATTCGTGATTTCGGCGAGTGGCGGCGGTCTGTGCCTGAAGCGCCGGTGAATCGGCGCCAAGCTGGGTGATGCGGGGGGCGAGAGGGTGGGGATGATAGCGACACGCCGGCGCCGACGAGGATGTTCTTGCGGCGCCGTGGGTTTGCACGACAGCCACGGCATGTCGTGCGGGATGAGCCTGTTCGCGCCGAGCCGGCGGTATTGGATGAGCTTGCGTCGATCGTGCCGGATACGGTCACGGTTGCGAAGAGCAGTCGGTCACTGCGGCAGCGGCGCTCGCTAAAACACGCCGTTGCGCCTGTCGCCGCCCTTTCGATAATTCCGGTTGCCTTGATCCGGATTGCGGTTCACAAGCGGTCTTGCATAAAGCGGATGATGCAGGCTACGCACTTCATGTTCGAGCTTGAAGCAGTCCGCACCGCTCTCGGGATCGATCAGCGTCGCGAAGCGATACTGATGCGGTTCCTCGCCATAGACCAGCCCGCGTTCGGCAAGTCGTGCGTACGGCCCGGAGAAGTTGCTCACATAGACCTGGATATGATGGCCGTCGTATTCGGGGTTGGCCTCGAGCGTTTCGGCATAGATGAGTTGCTGATACGTGCCGATCGCGATGACTGCCTGTTGCAATCCGCCGTCATCGAGAAGCTCGACAGGAGCGTTGAACATCTCGCGATAAAAAGCCGCAATCGAACGCGCGCAACCCGCCGGTACATCGAGTTGCACATAGGCCATGCCGAGATCGATGGCCGGCCCGGCGGCGTTCTGCCGATACGTCTCCGGGTCGAGGCAGTCATAGCGGTTTCCCCACGGACAATTCACCTCTACGCGGTCGTCCCGCTCGGTCCATCCGAACGCCGTGCCGTCGAGCAGGGGTTGCACGGCTCTCAGGCGTTCGACGAGCGATTGGCGTTCGCCCACGATCAGTCCGACATGCCCGCGCAGACGCTGCGCGTCGCCGTGCGGCAGATGAATCTGCGAGCGGCCGACGTTGATCCACATATTGGTGACGCCGGTCATCAGATAGGGATCGCGCGTCAGTCCAAGTCCGCTGACATAGAACGCGGTCGCGGCGCGCTGGTCCGGTATCGTGAGGTTGAGATGCTCCAGCAGCACGAGATTGCCGGTGTCCTCACGCGCGTAATCAAAGCGATTCATTGCATGGCCCTCGGAAGATGGGAACGATAAGTAACAAGCGGAATACGAATGCATTCAATCAGGATGCGTCTCGACGTTCGACGCATCCATGACTCATGCTGCCTTTCTTGCTACGTTATGGTCGTCCGGCAATTCGATCCGCTTGATATCGCCGAGAATGAAGATGTACGACGCCGCGCCCAGTATCGCCACCGCGCCGATGAACATCAGCCCCCAGTAGAACGACCCCGTCAGTGAGACGATCGCACCGATCACGATCGGCGTGACGATGCCGGCGATGTTCGCAGTGAAATTGAAAATACCGCCGGTGAGTCCCATCAGGCGCTTCGGTGCGATATCGGGAATGATCGACCAGCCGAGCCCGCCCATGCCCTGACCGAAAAACGCGA